>NZ_JBSRZI010000010.1:0-197088 GCF_054057495.1 Mucilaginibacter sp. UYNi724
GGAAAAGGGCATGCCTATATCGAACGGATGTTCGCGTTTTTTAAAGCGGGCAAGAGGTTTGAAATATTCTTTCATGAGGATACATAATTGATCAATATGAACAAAGATGATAAAATTTAGATTATGCCAAATAACCCGATGACTTGTAATTAATACTTGTATGTTGACTAATATTAGCTTTCGCTAACTTTTATAGATACCATTAACTCCCAAAATATATGAGTGATGAATTTAACGATAATGTTCAGTTATCCTTTATTGATAGCACAAAATGTATAGTTTGATATTTCAAGGATATTCCATCATTTTTTTAATAATTGAATCAGTTGGCCTGTTAATACTTTGATTCGAGCCCAGTTTGGGGAAGTAAGGATTGAGCAGATTGCGAAGCTATTCATATTAGCATAACAGCTACAGTAATGACGTTGGCTTACATGATGGCTTTACCTGTCTTTCCAGTTTTCTGACCATTTTATTCCCCTTCGGGAGCATGATTAAAAGTCAATCTTTAGTATTAGGTGAACTTTACTACAGATAATTGTTTGTCGAAAAAAATGTCAAGAATTCGAAAGGAATTGCTACAAACTCGCAAGTGTTTTTTATTCTATTGATGTTTATTTGTGATGGTTATAATACTGGTAACTTAATACTTTCACCGGCATTGCCTCAGTATCAACAAACAACATTTAAAACACCTATTACTATGAAAACATTCATCAAACCACTGGTTTATGTCATTGGGGTATGCACAACCTTGTTATTAAGTAATTGCCAAAAAAAAGATACTGGCCCGAAACCGATTCCGCCTGTTGACAGCACCAAAGTACAGGCCATGTACCCGGCTACACAGACGAAAAGCAATGGAGGTGTGGCATATACTTACAAATACGAATATGATAAAGGTAATAACCTTGTAAAATATTCCCGGACCGACAATGTTGTTACATATAACATAAGTTCGAGCCAGGTAGATATACACGTCAATGAGTACGCCTCGTCTAACCAAGCACTCATACATACCAGCACCACCAGTTTTGTTTATAATTTAGCAGGGCTACCCGATAGTCCTGTTAACATTTACACTACTGCGCCAACCCAGGTTACCTGGACTTACTTTGATAAAGATGAGCCAAACGGACCTGTCAAAAGTAGGCCGGGAGATTTATGGCAGTTTTTGAATAATCAAGATGGCTTGCCTGTAAATGCGATCACCGCTGACGGCGGGGGCTTCCGTTATGATTACACTTACAACGATAAAGGTAACCTTGCATATGCCGGATTTGTACGCCTGTCCGGTATCCGAGTTGGTGAAATGTATGAACGTATAAGCTTTACCTCGTTTGATGACAAACATTCACCTTTTTCGGCAATTAAGGCTTATTGGGAAGCATCATATCCTCAAGGTGCTACCTGGGAATACGCACTGGCATATTGTAAAAATAACCCTAAACAAATACTTACTGAAATTTACGATGTTACCAAAAACGGTTTTGTTAAATACCAACAAGATGATTTGACCTATGTGTATAATGACAAGGGTTACCCTATGCAGATTACGATAAATACCACTTATTTTAACGCTACCTCAACCCATTACACGACAACTTATAACTATACTTATAAATAAGGAAAATGGTCGGCAAGCAATTCGTTATGTGAGCGTATTCGTAATTATATTGTCGTGATTTCAGAAAAAATCAAAACCCATACCGGACGATACGTCTGCGGTGCTAAACACTTACTTGCAACTAAGCAAAACGGAATACAAAAAACCAGATAATTTACCTGTTTTCGGTACCTGTTTTGGCTTTACTGCTGGGTTTCGGTGTAGGCTATGTGAACTGGCAATGGTATTTTCAGGCCTGGCGTGCAAATACGCTGCTTATGATCGCGGGCCCTGCAAATCTCCGGATTGAAAATAATTTGCTAAACCACATAAAACCAGGCTGCTCATTTACCAATATCAAATCTTGACAAGATTGTCAAATTAAATTTCGTGAATTGTATACTGCGGAATAGCTCTTACTTCAGGATTATCCGCATTGGCTCGCCAACTGTACAAATCATGTGGCGAATGTTCATATAACTCACCTGTCTTAATTTGCGTTTCCTGTAGTCGTTTTAATTAGTCGAATCGGAATTTTACTCTATTATGAAAAGAAAACAATTTATCAATGGTATTTCCGCAATTGCAGCCGCAATAACACTTCCATTAAATAGTATTGCCGGGGCATTCAACAAATTGCGTGAACAGAAAGGTTATAAGATTGCCTCAGGAAAAGATCGTGCGGAAAAGCCGATGCATTTGTTTGAGGGCGACACCTTTTATACCAAGGTGGCAAGTGCTGACACCGATGGAGATATGTATGTGTATGAATCGACAAGGGTAAAAAAAGGAGGCCCTAATCTTCACGTGCACCCCGATCAGGATGAGTGGTGGTATATTATAGAAGGTGAATTCAAGATCAAGGTAGGCGACAATCTATATGAAGTAAAGGCCGGTGACAGCGTTTTCGGCCCAAGGGGTGTACCACATGCCTTCACTAAAGTAGGCGGTGAGGGTGTCGGCCGCATGCTCACTACTTTTCAGCCTGCTGGTAATTTGGAAGCTTATTCCCTGGCGCTGAGCAACGGCGTTATGAAAGGCAAAACCGAAGCAGAAAGGATGAATTCAAGAAAAACCATGGATTTATAGCTATGGGGCCGCCATTGGATTATCTTAAGAAATTTTGATATCTTGCTGTCAGGCTAAATGTTTGTATATACCTACTCATGGCATATGTGTTCAAATAAATCAATTCCAATCTTTTTGCTGATTTGTGTTTGGTTATGCAACTGCACCCAGCTTAAGGCTCAGGATACAATTACGATCAGCGGTAAAAACTTTGGCAAGTTTCACGAGATCTCGCTAAGGGATAAAAGCTGGTTATTCCATCCCGAACCTGTTAGAGGTGGTGGAGAGCCGGCGCTCGGCTTATTCGGCTGGCAACCCCTTCATTTTACCGGTTTCGGCAAAGCAACGCTGCCTGCAGGCTGGCATGGGATCGGCTGGTTCGCCATATGGCTTAAAGCCGGTCCGGAGCTGGCTAACCGAAAGCTTGGCCTACGGATTAATCATGACGGCGCTTCTGAAATGTTTATCGATGGTAAACCAATAGGCGGATATGGGAAATTGGGACGCTCCGCACAGGAAATGGAAGCCGTCAGGGCACCATGGGACCTGACGCCGTTGTGGTTCAGTGACGGGCGACCGCATCTGTTAACTATTCACTATGCCAATCACATCGGGGTTTATCCCGATTTTTACGGATTTGAGGTATTATTAGTAGATTATCAACCCTTCGCGCAGCGCATGCGTCATAAACTAATACTTTACCAGTTTGCACCCATATGCGCTGCTGCCGGGCTCATTCTCGGCCTGCTCCATTTGTTATTGTTTTTCTTTTACCCGCAGCGAAAGCTTAATCTTTACTATGCGGTTTACGTTATACTTACTGGCATTAACGGCATCGTTATTTACGAATATTATTTCACAAGCTACCCGACTGTGCAATATTTCGCCGATTTTATGACCTGTTTTATTAAGGTATCGCTCCTCTGGTCCGGACTGATGCTGCTCTATATGCTTGATTACGGACGGGTCCCACGATGGCGGTTCCTTACTTTGTCAGCAATAGCCTTAAGTTACATCATTTCATACTTGATCAGGTTTTATATTTTCCCCGGTCAAAGCTGGCCGGATGGCTTTTCTATCGTCTTTTTTGTTTGCAATATTGATGGCTTTATTTCGGTGTATCACCTTATCTGCAAAAAACGGCGAAGTGCCTGGCTCGTTGCGGCGGGCGTATCAGCAGTTACCCTCTCTTATTTTTTTGCATTAGACGACACCTTCCATGTATGGTCATATGGCAATAACGCTATGCGGGTATTTACGTTGAGCATAGGTGACCTGATACTGCCTGTGTGCTTGTCGCTCTACCTGGCGCTCGACTTTTCCAAAACCACTCAAAGCCTTGCCGCCCGGCTCAAAGAGGTGGAAATTTTATCAGCCGCAGCCCTATCCCTGGAAAGTGAAAAAAGGGAAATGGCATCAGCGGAGGCCAGGAAACTTGAGTTAATGGTGCAGCAGCGCACCGCAGAACTAAAAGAAAAAGCGGAAAAACTGCACGAACTGGATGCTGCTAAATTTCGCCTGTTCACCAATATCGCGCACGAATTCCGGACGCCGCTTACATTGATTATCAACCCTGCGCGCGAACTGCTGGCCGACGCGAATAACCCGAATACCGAAAATTATCACAAGCTCATTTTAGGCAATGCCGAACGCCTGCTTCAGCTGATCAATCAATTGATGGAATTAAGTAAGCTGGAACATGGTTTAATGGAACTGTCCCTGTTGCCACTTGATTTGGTAGCGCTGATCTACGATCACCTGCAAAACTTTGAAACACTTGTTGTGCAAAAAGGTATTTCCCTGCACTTCCGTTGCAGTCACAAGCAATTATGGGTACTGGCAGACAGGGAAAAGCTGGATAAGATTTTCCTGAACATCATCTCCAATGCGGTGAAGTTTACGGATACCGGGCGTGTGGACGTTTTTCTGCAACAGAACGAACATGGCGAAGATAGCTTTACCATACAGGTACGAGATACGGGAAAAGGCATACCGCAATCAAAACTACCGCATATTTTCACCCGCTTCTATCAGGTGGACCCTGCCGCAAGTTACGTACCGGAAGGAAGCGGAATTGGCCTGGCAATAGCAAAAGAACTTGTGGAGTTGATGGACGGGCAAATATTGGTAAAAAGTTGGGAAGGAGCCTACACAGAAATCACCGTATTATTAACTCTCCCGCGGGCTACTGCTCCCGAAACTGAGGATGAAGAAGGCCTTATCTTAAACGATGAAAATGCCCGGTACGCCTTAGGTGAGGATGACGACAGGCCGGTTATCCTTTTTGTGGAGGATCACCTGGAGTTACGCGATTTTGTAAGAAGGCTATTAGCGGATCGTTATCGCGTTTATACGGCTACCAACGGCACCGAAGGTATAGCGCTTGGTATGGAATTGGTACCGGCGCTGATCATTACAGATGTGATGATGCCAGGGCAGGACGGCTACCAGTTATGTAGAGCTTTTAAAGAAGAGCCCCGTACCAGTCATATCCCTGTTGTGATGCTTACTGCCAAAGCAGATTCAGGCCACCGCCTGTTGGGTATTGAAACCGGTGCAGATGCCTACCTGGGCAAACCGTTTGATAAGCGGGAATTGATGGCCACGGCCAATAACCTGATCATTCTTAGCCGCCAGCGGCGTGACGCTGCGGGAACGAAAAATCGCTGGCTTAACGACCCAGCCTATTTACCTTCTATAGAACAAGCATTTATGAAAAAAATACAGTTGGCCGTAGAAAAACATCTTGATGATGCCGGCTACGGAACCGACCAACTGGCTACAGAAATAGGCCTGAGCCGCATACAGCTTCATCGCAAGCTTAAAGCGGTTATAGGTACAGCGCCGGGAGAACTGATACGGGTTATTCGCCTTCAATACGCCCATGCCTTGTTACAAAACCGCACTGCTACCGTTGCTGAAGTTGCCTACCAGGTAGGTTTTAGTAACCCGGCCAGTTTTTCCGCCAGCTTTTCACGGCATTTTGGTTTCCCTCCTAAAATGGTAACAGCAAATCCGGGAAATGCAGGTAATTAACAGAATAGCTGAAGTAACCGAAGTTAGTGCTAACCAAAGAGCGAGATGGTATTGAACCTAATAAAAGCTGACCATAGGCATTCTAAAGACTGGTTATGCGCGCCTCCTATTTTATTCCCTTTTCCAGCTTGGCGTTTTGCCCGGCAAGTATCTTCCAAACGCCGTCGCGCTTAATCAGGATGATTGTTCTGCGAAACTCAAACGTTTGGCCGGGAAAACGTTCATCGCCATCCAAACCGGTACGCACATGCGAAATAGCGACATCAGGATGCGTGTAGATAACATCCTCCACCGCGCGGGTATAATAATGAGTAGCCTTGAAATAGGTTTCATGTACCTGCTTATAATGTAATTGGATATCGTCCCGCCCTTTATAGTAGGCGCCAAACCAATTTACCCATGTGGCATCGGCTGTATAGTTATCAGCCAGTCCTTTTGGATCGTGCCGGTTCCACGCATCCTCATAATTTTTGATGAGCTGCCTTATCGCTGTGTTTTCTTTTGTGGTATCCGCTTGCTGGCTGTGGGCTTTAATGCCAAGCAGCATGCACGCACCCAAAACAACGAATTTAAAATAGTTGATTTTCATGGTATGATGTTATAGGTGATAGTTCAATTGTCAATTCGTTTTGATAGTTATGGGATTGTGTTTTGCGGCCTCTGGATCGATAATGGTATTTTGTCCAGCAGATAATAACCATATGCCACTTTTCTTCTTATAGACCAACATTAATAAATTGTCCGTTTCGGGCGTTCTATTATTACCGCGATCGATTCCGTCTGGTGGAAAAAGAGAACCAACATGACAAACTAAATTTGCAATGGCAACATCACCCGTTAGAAAACGGATGTTTAAGCTTTTTTGTGAAAAAGGAACTCCATTAAAGAAAACATCAAAAGTGCTTTGGTGTGCCATTTTTACATCTTTTCTTCCTTTCCACCACATACCTACAATGTTTACCCATTCAACATCTTCAGTTGTATATAGGTCCATGTTTTTAAACTCATGAGTATTCCAATCAGAAATCATACGGGTAACTTGGGTTTCAATTGATTTTTCATCACTTTGAGCATAACAAAATAAGCTACTCATCAATAAAAGAGCGGTAAGTGTTAATTTGAAATTTGGCATTTATTTAATTTTCAATTGTTTTGATGTTGCCCCGTCAAGTCCTTCAAATACAAAAAGCAGGCTCTATAGTATTCTGGCTACACGAAAACCCACCCCGCCACTGCGATAATTGTCTATTGTAAATCCACGCCCTGGAGCCCAATTACGAAATCCTGAACGAATCATCTGTGGGGGATCTCCCCAATCACCGCCGCGTACCATCCTGCTATCACAGGATCTTTTTCCATTCATAAAAGAATACCTGCCGGTCATCTTTAATATAACATCAGTTTTGTAAGCAGAGCCATCGGCCGGTACGTCAGAAAGCGAAGCTGAAAAGCAGTCCTCAACATATTGCAACACATTTCCCTGCATATCATATAACCCGAATTCATTTGGTGGAAACGATCCTACAGGCGAAGTACACATCCATTTGTCACGCTTTGAGATCATTCCTGTCCAGCCAGAATCAGCACCGTAATTAGCAAACTCATGACTGGCCGCCGTTCCCCACGGATAAGCTGTAGTGGTACCTGCTCTTGCAGCATATTCCCATTCAGCTTCAGTTAATAAGCGGTAAGTGTATCCTGTTTTTTTGCTTAACCATTTTACGTAATCCTGTGCATCGTTCCATGTTATGCAAACAACCGGGTGAGTGCTATCTTGTGTGAAACCAAGATTGCGCCAGGATGCGTTAGGGTTATCGTCCCAATCTTTTCGTGTCGTGTCCTTAAAACCACTAAATGCACAGCCGCCCATTACCGGGCGACTCGTGGCTTTTACGAAAGCTTGCCATTGCCCCAGTGTTACATCAAACTTGGCCGCCGCAAATTGCCCGACACTCACACTCTTCTGCGGTCCTTCTACAACAGAATGCCCATCTTCGTTCTCCGGGCTGCCCATAGTAAATTTACCTGCAGGTATCACTACCATAACCGGACAATTAAAACAATCTTTAAAGGATTGTCCCGGCTTGAGTTTTTGTTGGGCAAGGGCAGTAATTGTGATGAAATTAGTAGAAAGTATTAGCAGGGCTACAGCTAAAATGTTCAATCTGCTTAAAAAGGACCTTATATCGCAGTTAATAGATATTTGCTCATTTTTTTTTGTCCATTGGGAATATGGGACTATTTTTTTACAGGTAGCGTTGTTTCGAAATTGTTTCATTACTGGTAGGGTTTTAAGCTTAATCATATGGCTTTAGACTGCCTAAAAAATGATAAAGCAAATTTAAGTCTTCAGTTTTGATTTATTATTAACTGTAATTTTAGAACGCAAATAAACATTATATTAAAAAAAAACACGTACGAGCTTGTTGCAAATCCTTTCGATTTTGTTTCATTTTTTCGTTCAGGAACTATAAAGCCAGAAACTATAAATAATAGTTAAAATATGCAGATTCTTTGATTCACTTTAGAAATAGGTTGAAGATTGTTTGATACGCTTTGAAAACCTATGTTTCTATAGAATTGAATAGCGGCAGCCCTTGCTGCAGCGGAGTAAAGCATATTGCCATTTGCGGATCAGCTATAGGTCTGCGACAAAAGAGGAAAACAAAAAAAAGCTTACCATCGTTGTGAAATAACCGATTTATTAGTCAATAACCAAGTGGTTCGAATTATCTCCAGGTCTGGGGACAAAGGGGCTGTATCATAAATGGTGCAGCCTCGTTTCATGCTTTTGTTTGACGATGCCATATACAAAATGCCGTTAAAAACCGATTATAATAAGTGTCAATAACAAGATGGTTAATTCCATTACTTACCTGTTATCTTGCATCAGGAGTTGTATTGACATTAATGTGGCTATTTTATGATATAAACCGATTTTTCGCTTTTAGAGGTTAATACGGCGTTTTCACTGGATAAATATCTGGATGCTGTTATCAGGAAATTTGAGGCGTTAGGCATGCAGGTGTCTGTCAAAGAAACACAAAAAACCAATCAGAACAATATTGAATCTGCGTTTTTAGAATCTGACACAGTTTGGAAGGAGTGACGTCCCAAAACGGTCTGGATCAAAACCTAATATCAAGGTCTAACTTAAAGTCGATACCGAACTGCCGCTGGATTGTTTTTCAGTCAGGTTGTGACAAAAAGGGTTAGAGGCACTTTAAACAAAAAAACTGTCAGAACAAACTAACAGGCTTTTCTTGTGATCAAGACTTTGTGTTTATCCAACCATTCCCTTTGATTCTAAAAGACAATTGCTTAACGCTGAAAAATTTACAAACTTAAAATGAGTTTTTTAGTGATTGTGTTAGATTTTCATCCGAGCTAACGCCGGCGGTCGGAAATCATTTCCATCGGGCGTATCAATTGAAACCGATTTGGATAATTTCAATGCAGACGATGACATGCTCTGGTTGAACCTTGTTATTTTCATCTCTTAAATAAGCTACCCGCTTGGTTGGCAAGATCAAGCCACCAAACTGTTGATGGTCATAAACATAGTGTGTAACCGGAACTGAACCCAAAATGTCTGCAAAATAATCATGCCGTCTTAAATGGCCGTATTTGTCAAAATAGAAGAATTGCACCTTGCTGTGGGTCACGATGTGATCAGGGAAAGTAACTTCCAGGCAACGCCATTGCTCATCATTTTCAGTATGCGATTCAACCTCTTTGGCCTTGAACCCTGAAAGATCAAAGTTAAAGGGCATAGTCAAATAGTTCCAGATCGCATATCCAATGAAATATAAAAGATCCAGCATATCCCATTGGGATGAAGGTCCGTGATTGTTAAATGATTCCTTTGGATTACGGCGCTCTTGCAAGATTTTACCGTCCGTTGATTGAAGAACAACTTGATTCGGCTCAAAGATACCTTTTAAATTAATTCCCGTAAAGGGGAAGAAGCAGACCTTTTGTTCATGGCAAGATAAATGCAGGTGAAGATCATCCAAAATCCCACCCACGCCTTTAGCGGGCCACAACCGGCCTGAAATGCTCATGTGCACAGACATCTTTTCTTTTTTTTTCCAAGTGGCCGTCCCCACATTTGCGGCCAGAACAAATTTCAATAAATCATTTTCCATTAACAGTTGAATTGATAAAAATTTACATCAACGATACTCGTTATAATTTCAATAACACAACGAAGTTATTACATTTAGGATTTATATTTGTTGCTGATATACTCCAGTATATCGACAGGAACATGGGACAGTGCAAAGAATTGATAACCCCAGAATGTGTAAAGGATATGAAATATCTTCAAGATACACTTTACGTTATCAGCGGTAAATGGAAAATGCTGATCATTATTTCTTTACATAATGGAAGCAGGCACTACCGCGAAATTGCGAGAACCCTGCCCAATATTACTTTTCGAATGCTTTCTAAAGAACTTAGAGAACTGGAGCAAAATAAGTTGATTACACGTGCGGTCCATGATGAAGCTTCTTTAAAGATCGAATACAATATCACAGCCTATTGCCAAAGCTTAATCCCGTTGATCTCTGAGATGATAAAATGGGGCAAAGCGCACCGGAAAGTAATTTGGCCAAGGCCGTTATGAAATTTTGTCAAAAATTGCCTGGCAATATGCCCAGCATGTTGCCGCAGATGAGGACAAGATGCTGGAGTCGCCGGACTTTACAACGATAGATAGTGAAAAGGTGAAAGCCATCGTAGTTCAGCTCAGTGAAAAGCTGGCCACAAAAGACAACATCGACAAAAAGATCAAAGCGAAGCCGAAGTATATCACCAAAACTTATCCTGAAAGCATCGCTAAATACGAACAGCCGGAAGCGATGCTGATGGAAAGGAGCAGCTATTGCAAAACAGACCCCGATGCCACATGCTGAACGGCCAGTTAAAGCCGGGGTATACTGTCCATATATCCACCTTCAGCATTAACTATACCATCCACTCCACCCCTACAGACACTAATACATTAACAGCGCACTTGGGTTAACACGAAGCAAGTTTTGGAAAAACACCCGGTGTGCTTATTGCAGATGCAGGTTACGGCTCTGAGGAAAACTATTCTCTGCTCGAACAAAACAACGTCAGTGCCTTTGTAAAGTATGGGATGTTCGATACAGGACAAAATGAAAATCACAATAACAAACATCCTTTTGCTGCAAACAAGCTTTTCTATAACCGGGAGAATGACCACTATATCTGCCCGATGGGACAGCAGATTGGTTGTATAGGAACTTACACCAGGGAAATCGCAACGGGTTTTAAGCAAACGGTAAAAAGGTACCAGGCCCAAAACTGTGCTACCGGCCCGCTTAATGGTGCTTGTCATAAGTCGAAAGGTAACCGGATCATCGAGCTCAATGAAAACCTTAACAGGCTAAAGAAGCAGGCTTATGAACTGCTGAACAGCGAAGAAGGAATACAGCGGCGAAAGAAACGGTGCTTTGACGTAGAGCCAACATTCGGAAATATCAAACAAAACCACGGTTTCAGAAGGTTCCTGCTCCGGATAAGGAAAAAGTCGAGATTGAATGGGGACTGATCGCAATTGCACAAAATTTAAGAAAGAAAGCGGCTTAAAAAGCTTTTTTATTGACTGGTTTCTCACTCGGAAATCACTTTATCCCATTTTTAGGGTGAAATATTTCTCACATCAGCAAAATAATAAATAAACAAAAAAGACCGCATCATTTGAATTATGATACGGCCTCTTACTATGATTGCATCTCTTACAATGTTTTAGAGTCAATTATTGTAAAATTCATAAATTACTGAAGAAATTGATTTGGGGCCAATATGGCGCATAATGGTTTTAAAGGGGTTTTACAATTGCTGGCACCAAAATAATACTACCCGTAGTTTTACGTTCTTCCAGATCAGCGTGTGCCTGGTTAGCATTTGACAAAGGATATATTAAAGGCTTTTTTAATTGGAATACTTTGTTTCGCACCAAGGAGAATATCTCGGGCAATGCTTTTCCTGACTTATCCTGGTAAGCCGGATAATGATTTAATACAGCCTGTACAAAGTTTATTTTTCTTTGCTCAATAAACGCAGTATTAATTTCTGGCATACCGGATGCCCAACCGTACAGCACCGCACTTCCACCCGGTTTAACCAACTCAAGCGACTTTTGAAATGTGGCAACGCCAATACTATCATAAAACACATCAATACCCTTGTCATCTGTAATTTTCTTTACCTTTTCAGCAAAGTTCTCGGCCGATATATCAATAACGAGATCAAAACCTCGCGTTAAGGCAAGATCTTTTTTAGCTACGCTGCCTACAGTACCAATTACAGTAGCACCAATAGATCTCGCCCATTCACTTAATAGAGTTCCAACACCGCCGGTCATGGCATGGATCAGCACAACTTCCCCTGCCTTCAACTCATGACTTTGTTTTAATAACATATGTGCAGTCATGCCTTTTATCATGATTGACGCAGCCTGTTCATATGATATATCGTCAGGAAGTTTAAAAATTTCTTTAGCAGGAAGGATTCGTCTTTCGGAGTAAGCCCCATTTGAGCCGTAGTAAGCCACCCGGTCGCCCACCCCAAATTCTTTGACGCCATCACCGGTTTGTTCAACGATTCCTGCTGCTTCTAATCCGATCAGTGCCGGATACGCAGGCATAGGGAAAGTACCGTTACGAAAGAAGACATCCAGAAAATTTACACCAATTGCTTTTTGGCTGATTAATACTTCTCCTTCTCCAAGTTGCGGAATTTCAGTATGTTCATATTTGAGTACCGCGGGTTTTCCTGGTTGTTCAATACGGACAATGCCGCTTGTTATTGTGTTCATCTGATTTGAATTTATGAATGCAAAGCTACCATGACTAGCTTCCCTTTCGGTATCACTTTCCCAAAGGGAAGTAGTCTCCTTCGGGGAAGTATAGTAATTTTGCAATATGGAAACAAAGTCGGTTGACGGACAGATATCGGTAGATTGCTGGGAGCGATTAAGAGCGATCAACGATACAAAGGATATATTAAGCGGCAAATGGAAGGTTATGATCATCGCCTGTTTAGCTTCATTCGGAAAAAAGCGATATATGGAACTACATCGGTTATTGGCCGGTATCGGTACCAAAATGCTTTCGAAAGAATTGCAGGAATTAGAGATCAACGGTTTAATAACACGAACTGTAATGGACACTAAGCCGATTACCGTTGATTACGAGTTGACCAGCTATGGCCGTAGTTTAAAACCTATAATCGATGAAATGGCTTTGTGGGGGATGCATCATAGGGGAAAAATAATTGGTGAAATAACCAAAAAAAAATAATTGCATGGCATCGCGGCTATTTGCTCTGGTTTTTTAGATGCTTTTTTCTTATGGGAAAATGGGCCGTGGAAAACATTGCTAATTTAGAAAAAGTGCCTATGAAAGGTGCTACGCTGATTTTGGGGGCATCGAAAGTCGGCTAATCAACCGGTGGTATTACACGGATCTTCGCAATATGGTAAACAGGTTATCCGAATATTTTATTATTTATTTTACAGTTACATCCTACCAATATATTTCAAAATGGAAATCGTCATAGCCAAACAAGAACACTTAGAAATAATAAACCGAATAGCGAATGATACTTGGCCACATACTTTTGGCAGTATACTTTCTAAAGACCAGATAACCTATATGCTCGACTGGATGTACAATCCGGATGCGTTAATGAGACAGACAATAGAACTCGGGCATCATTTTATTCTTGCGAGTGAAAATGGCGATTATTTTGGCTACGCGTCTTACGAGCTTAATTACAAACAACAAACTAAAACCAAAATTCACAAAATTTACATATTGCCGGGAAGCCAGGGGAAAGGTATCGGCCTACTATTAATGAACTATATTGAAAATGCTGCTCTGCAAGCTAAGAACATCTCACTATCCTTAAATGTCAACAAAGATAATTCAGCCGTGATATTTTATCAGCGTGTAGGGTTCGAAATTACAGGTCGGGAGGATATTGATATCGGTGATGGCTTTATTATGGAGGATATTGTGATGGTGAAACAAATAGGTTAGAAGCCAAAAAAACTAACCACACATATCCGGTACTTTTGCCAACGAACTCGAAGGTAACACGGAATAGAAAACAACTGGTTTTTCTATCTAATCATCGAAATTCATTGTTCTGGGCCAAACCCGCAATGGTCTGAGTTGCTACTCTCTATTTCAGCGATGTTCCGAGTACGAGGTACGCATTCATTAATTTAAGGAATACTAAGTCTCTTTGTGTAGGATATATAATTCCGCAAACGACTTGCTTATATTTGTACATGGACCTGCTGATTGAATCAATTCGACGTTACATTCCACTTTCTGAAGCGGATGAAGCGATCATTAAATCTTTGTTTCGCGAACAACAACTCGAGAAAGGCCAACATCTTCTGGAAGCTGGTAATGTCTGTAAAAATATCATTTGTATCGGGCTGGGGTTTGTTCGATATTATACGATAATTGATGGAGAGGAAAAAACGACCTATTTTAATAAGGAAGGTGAATTTGTATGCGACTATGCTAGTTTTCTGCCGCAAATGCCCTCACAGATCAATATCCAGGCGTTAGAAAACTGTCTGCTGTACACCATTAGCCATTCCAATATCCAGCTATTTTATGAACAGGTGAAGCATGGCGAAAAATTCGGACGGCTCGCCCTTGAAGAAGTCTATATCAACCTAATCAACCAGGTGCGTTCGCTTTATAATGATCCGCCCGAAATTCGCTACCAATTGTTTTTATCGAGGTTTCCTGACATTGGGCAACGCGTGCCACAATACTATATCGCCTCCTATGTCGGGATAAAGCCACAGTCATTAAGTCGCATCAGAAAACGGCTTACCGGAAAGCATTAATTAACCTTGGTGAATGGCTGCTTGTTTTATGTTAGAGACCTTTGTGTTATAAATAAATTATAACATGAAAATAAAAAATGCAATGGCCAATTGGGGCCCTCGCTCGGCATCCTATTGGATGACCTTGCTCATCGCAGCGGGAATTATTATTATCGGCGTTAGGTTTATGCTGGTTCCACGGACTGGTGCAGCGGGATTTGGAATTCCACTTTCCAGCAATTTAGACCTTGCCTTTGGCAGGATAAAAGGGGTACGTGATATATTTTCAGGTTTGGCGCTTTTACCCTTGCTCTTTTTTAGAATGAAGAAGGCGACGGCATATGTTTTTACGGCGGCGATCATTGTCCCGGCTACAGATTGCCTGCTGGTTTATCTGAATAACGGGCCGATAATGTCACAGCTGATCCATGGAATAACAGTGGTTTATATGGCGATAACGAGTTATATACTGTTAAGGGATACAAAAAAAACCACAGCCTGATATGAATATATTAACGCTGCGACAACTCCTGCTAATCGCACATCTTTCCGGCTTTGTATTGATGGCCGGAACGACAGTTACCGAATTTGTAGCCTTTCGTATTTTGATCTTCCAATTTAAATTTAACGGAGAGGTATCGGGTGGAATAACAAAGCTCATGTCAGGCCTAACTACAGTTTTAACGGCAGGCGGAATACTATTATCCCTTTCCGGAATAGGCTTGACATGGATAACGGGAGGCATTTTTCTGCATCAGGTATGGCTTCAGTTAAAGTTGTTATTAATCGTGGTGCTTGCACTCAATGGGGTCTTTTTTGGAGGGAGGCAGCTAAGGCAGATCGAAGACAAGTTGTCCAAAAACAGTATTGAGGCTGATGAGGAGATTAGCGGCCGGGTATTTAAACTGAATGTTTTTTATACCATGCAAATAGTGATATTCATTACTATTGTTACATTGGCGATTTTTAAACTAAATTAAAATTATACATTTATATCATTTGTAAAGTATTTGTTTCATTTTGCTCGGATAAGTATACCAATTGTTAAGTATTTAGTACCGATTATTGTTTTATTGGTAAAACAGGAATAAAAATCCGTAATCGACAACGGCTCAACGGACATTAGTAAGGCGAAAATTTTTTATCAGGGCATTTTAGGGCTGAATAAAATAATGGATCACAGATAGATCGCTAGTTACGGTTCTAATAGGAAGATGGACATTCAGATAAGTTTTGCCAATGAAGGTGGTTCTGGTACTGTTGTACCTGATTTATCCATTGAAGATAAAGTGCGCAAGCAGGTAAAACAGCACATACAAAAAGCTACAAATTACCATGATAAGCTGATGGTTTACGCGCAGGTTTACTATAGTTTTTAACAGGTCAAAATCGTTCCCAATTGGAGGCTGCCCTATCCTTAATACCGCCGTGGAGGCCGATGATACAAATCTTATTTAAAAGGAAAGGGCTGTCTGGGCTATACAGTGCTGGAAGAGATCGATAGAAAACCTCATAGCCGCAGGCATAAGAGCAGGCGCGTTTAGGCATGGTATTGATACCAATGAAATTTCCCTTACTATGATAGCACTTATTGAGGGCGGTATTATGATTGCCAAGGTAACGGGACAACCTGCTAGCCTTAATACTGTTTTAAAAACGGTGAGCGATTTAGTAGCCGGATTAAAGCAATAGATTTAGCATATAAAAAAGAGTTGCGCAAGCTGCTCTATTCAACTTTATGAAATTAACAGAATACAAGGCAGGTAAAAATTTAGCATCCTATATTGACGCCTACTACACATTAGAAACCGGTTTATTGTATCAGCCAGCTAACCGACAGGTGTTTGCTGATGGATGTACGGAGATATTTATTAATGTCGGCAATTCCAGACCGCGTATAAATACTGATACGGTCCTCGTTCCGGGAAATATCTACTTAGGTGGCACTATGACGGTTTCAAATACTGTCCGCAGCGTACCTGGAAGTCGTTTTATTGGCATCCGATTTAAGCCTTTTGGCGTGTCTGCTTTTTATAATATCCCATTAGACGAATTGGTTGATAAGATCATCGAATTTCCCGATAAGGAGCTTTATTCATTGGCTGAGATAGACGACGGCTTGATCAATCGGTTAGACCATTTTTTTCTCGGTAAGCTAAAATTGATAAAGCACAGTCCTATCATACCTATCACAGAAACCATCTTTTTAAGCAAGGGCATGGTTTCCGTAGATTATATAGCGAAAACTTACAACTTAAGCATAAGGACACTGGAAAGAATATTTATTAAAGACATCGGCATCCCGCCAACTGAATTAATTAAGATCATCAGGTTTAAGCATGCGGCAAATAAACTACAACAGGCGGAGTCTGCCATCACCCTTTTAAAGATTGCTATAGATACTGGCTATTACGATCATGCACATTTAAGTCGGGAAGTAAAAAAGTATAGCGGTATAACGCCCTCACAAATAGCCCGAAACGACAATTGCTTGTCATAAATACTAAAAAACTCAAAAGAAAGATGTTTATATGATTAACAATATATAATTCTGGTAACTCCCATAACAAAGTTCACTTTGTCGTTTTTATACAAACAGGCTTAAAGCAATGCCCTGTAGCTTTGTCGGGAAACAAAATCCCAAGAAATGGAAACTACAAAAGTTGTTGCAGAAAAATTAATAAAATATTTACGAAGACAGGATTTTATAACCGCTTATGAAGAATTGTTTAGCCCGGACGCCGTAAGTTTTGATCCTTTAAAACCTGATTCATCTCCTGTTAAAGGCCTTGCCGTACTAATTGACCATGAAAAAGCTTTTCTATTAAGAATAAAAATTTCTACTATAGAAATATCTGACCCGGTGTACTCAGGTTCCTATTTCGCTCTTAGTTTGTTTATGAAATTCACCTTAGAAGGTTCAGAAGTTAATTTTAATGAGTTGTGTGTCTATCAAGTTCAAAATGGTAAAATATCCAGTCAACAATTTTTTATAAATAATTAACTATCCTCTCCAACGAGGATTTTCAGCATTATTACATCAACTATTTATGAAAAAAATATTGGAATCTAACTACAAGGTTCGGATACAACATTGCGATCCATTCAACCATCTAAATAATATGTATTATTTGGATTACTTTTTTAATGCCCGGGTCGATCAGATGAAAGACGCATATGGCATTGATATGCTGTCGAATCTTGAAAGTCTTGGCCTCGTTTGGGTAGTAACTTGTAATCAAATAGCTTATTTAAAACCTGTCGGCATAACGGAAACTATACTTATCGATTCACAACTGATTGCAAAAACGCCGAGAAGCCTGGTGGTTGAAATGCGTATGTGGAATAAAAATAAAACCTTGGTAAAAGCACTGCTATGGACCGAGCTTGCATATTTTAATTTACGTACGCAAAGGGCGGCGCTTCATTCTGAGGACTTGACGGATTTTTTTGAAAGAATCCTTTTGCCATCGGATCATGACAATTTTAATGATCAACGGGCATTTCTTATCAGCCAAAATAGCAAACGAAATATTCGTTAAAACCTTACAAGCTTGCAGAAAGCTTTGAACTTTCTTGGTTATCAATGAATACGGGATACACCTATCTGGCGGTGGATATTTTCGGTTGAATATGGAATGTAATAGTCAAGGATGGGGCGTTCATTATGCAAAGTGTTATGAAAACAAACGACTCGTGTTCGCTTTCGTTACAAGTATCAATATATTAAGAATTTAATTTACTGACAATCAAATATTTATATAATTGGCATAATAGTTTCAAACTAAATTTTAGGATCGTTAAATTTAACAACTATGGTATGATTAAAAACTATTTAAAAACGGCATTCCGGGGATTTATGCGGCATAAACTGTTCACCGGCATTAATATTATCGGTTTATCTATAGGGATAAGCGCTTCGATTGTTATATTCCTTATCGTTTATCACGATTTTACTTTTGACAGGTTCCATAAGGATGGCGACCGGATATATCGCGTAATAACAGATTTTGAATATTACGGTGATCGTTTCTATAATTCCGGAGTACCCGGCCCTTTGTCCGAAGCTATACGGCATGAAGTTGCAGGGATAAAAGGAACGGCGCCTATTTACACACAGAGTTATGATGTGAACATACCTGGCGTAACGAAACAAAAGTTCAAAGAAAATAAGGAAGTAGTTTATGTCGATCAATATTATTTTAAGTTGTTCAATTATAAATGGCTCGTCGGCTCACCCAAATGCTGGATCAGCCATACCAGGTTGTCCTTACTTCAGATCAAGCAAAGATATATTTCCCTCGCCTGTCGTATAATCAGATCATCGGTAAACAGGTGATTTATGCCGATACTATCCGAACAACGGTTGCGGGAGTAATAGAGAAATTCGAGCAAAATTCTGACCTGACGTTTCACGATTTTATATCATTTTCAACCACTCAGCGTGTAAACGATATTAAGCAGCAAAATTCAAGTTGGGATAATACTAACGGGGGGTCTCAGGTATTCATAAAGATTGCCGAAAACTCATCATCTATAGGTATCGAAAAGCAGGTGCAGCAACTCTTATTAAAATACTTACCCGAACGTGCAAAACCAGGAGGCACTGGTTACAAATCAAAATTCCGGTTGCAGCCATTAAGCGATATCCACTTCAATGGGAATTATGGTGCGATCAACAACCCTACGGCAAATAAAACTATGCTGTACGGCCTTATTGCAATAGCTGCATTTCTACTGCTACTGGGCTGCATTAACTTTATTAATCTCACCACTGCGCAGGCATCCCAACGCGCAAAAGAAATAGGCGTTCGCAAAACAATGGGAGGTACCCGCTTGCAACTGATAGGGCAGTTCTTGAGCGAAACATTTCTTATAACGCTATTGGCAGTCATTATATCTATAATACTTGCGCCATTTATTCTAAAATTATTTTCCTATTTTATTTCAAAGGATGTCACATTAGATATTATTGGACACCCTATTATTATACTTTTTATTTTTTTGTTGGTGCTGATAGTAAGCTTTGTTGCAGGATTTTATCCGGCGATGGTATTGTCAGGCTACAAACCAATTACGGTACTGAAAAATCAATCCGCGGATGCCTCAACCACACGCAACGCCCGGCTGCGGAAAATGCTTACCGTAAGCCAACTTATTATAGCGCAGTTTTTTATTATGGCTGCTATATTGATAAGTAAACAGGTGCATTACGCGCTAAACAAAGACCTTGGGTTTAAAAAAGACGCTATAGTGTATGTGCAACTTCCCTCGAAGTCGACAGTCGGCAAAAAACAGGTTTTTATGAATCAAGTAAAAAGTTTGCCGAAGGTGCAAATGTTAAGCTTAGGCGGCGATGTACCATCGTCAGGAGATTGGAGCTCAAACGATGCAACTTTTACGGATGGAAAAAAACAAATTAAAACACAACTTTATCATAAGTCGGGTGATGAAAATTATATTAAAGTATATAATGTAAAACTGATAGCAGGAAGAAACATTACCCTTTCCGATACAGCAGGCAATATGCTTATCAATAATAACTATGCACACATTTTGGGTTATACAAAACCAGCGCAGGCTATAGGAAAAACAATAACGTTCGGAACGACAATGCATAAAGTGATAGTTGGCGTGGTAGCAGATTTTCACCAGGCATCGTTGCATGCACCTATTAAGCCTATGGCTATTTATCCCCAGCAGCCCCAATATGAAAACACTTTACACATTGCCTTAACGGCACAAACAATGGGTGGAAATGAATGGAAAACGACTATAGACGGCATGCAAAAAGCATATAAAGACCAATATCCTGACGATGATTTTCAATGCATTTTTTTTGATGAAACCATAGCCAAAATGTATTCCAGCGAACAGCATATCTCCATATTGTTGACCTGGGCTACCAGTATATCTGTTTTTATAAGTTGCCTCGGCCTCTTTGGCCTGGCTATATTTACCACCAATCAGCGCACCAAAGAAATAGGTGTGCGCAAAATACTTGGCGCTTCGATAGCACAGATTGTCACTTTGCTTTCAACCGAATTGATGGGACTTATTCTGCTGGCATTCATTATTGTGAGCCCAATCGCTTGGTGGGCGATGCATAAATGGATGGAAAGCTTTGCCGACCGCACGTCAATTAGTTGGTGGATATTTGCAGTGTCTGGAGGTGGAATGTTGCTTATGGCAATGCTCACTTCGAGTTTTCAAACCGTTAAAGCTGCTGTTACAAATCCTGTAAAGAGTTTGAGAAGCGAATAGATTGATAAGTAGTTTGTTTACCGAGTAAATCTTTATTGATAACGTAACTCACCAAAGCTGCTAAACGGTTGATACCGGGTTCTGCCTTACAGGGCGGTCTTGCTGAGTATATGGTACTATAGTCACAAAGCATTATGAAGACGCCGGTTTTTTCAGGAAGAAGAGGCCTATTCATTCCGAAACGTCGCTTTAACGTTACGAAAGCCGCTCGTTAATTATGAACATTTGAAGGCTGGCAGAACCCTTCTTGTTCAGAAGTGAGGCGGTATTTCCGTATTCGGCATATCGCGGAGCAAACGAAAACATTGGAGCGGGTTTAATGCATCGACTGATAACCATCTATCTTTCAGGTATAGAGGTTGCTTGTTAATAAATGCAAATTAAACCCAAAAGCACTCGCGTTGATTTTAGTTAATAAAATATCTTTTTTTTAAAATCCAGGCAAGAAACGACAATGAGAGTAACACAATACTGCTCCAAATTATTTGTTGAACACTAAAATGAACGATGGTGTACCCACCCATCAGTGCACCTAAAGTAACAGCAAGGTTTCCACAGGAAGTAAAAATACTATTGATAAACTCAGGTTCTTCGTTCACAGCGGAAGTTACATTGATGTTACTGATAAGAAAACCACTGGTATGCACAAACCCCCACAGGCAAATAGTTATGATCATCAGTAGTTTTGATGGTCCTGCATAGAAAATCAAAATATGAACCAGCGTTAAAGCGACTATGAATCCGACGATAGTTAACATTATGTTTTTGCCCATTAGTTTCCCGGCCAGCCAGTTTCCTGCAATGCCTGTAATTCCAAACAGTAGCAGCATAAGGCTAACAGTTTTATTACTCATATGTGTAACCTTTTCAAGGTATTCAGCCATATAGCTATAGGTGGAATACATGGCGGAAATCATTAGTAAAGTTAACAGCAAACTAATCCACAAACCCTTATTAAGAAGAACCTTGCCTGGCGAACCCGATCGCTCTGGGGCTTGTTTGGGTATGTTGGGTAAGAATAGTAACACTCCTAAACAAGAAACTATATTAATTGCTGCCGATAAAATAAAAGATGCTTGCCAGTTAAAAATAGTAGCTACGAATGTGGCTAATGGAACCCCAAATACGCTGGCGATAGTAAAGCCGGCAAATACTATGCTAACAGCTTGAGGGGCTTGATCTTCGGGGACAGAGTTAGCGGCCGTTGCTAACGCAATAGACCAAAAGACAGGATGCAGAAATGCCGGCAACATCCTAGCTAATAAAAGGATGGTGAAAGTAGGCGATATAGCCGAGATTATATTGGAAACCGCAAACACGGCTACCACTAATACCAGTAATTTTTTGCGGTCAAACGGGGAAAAAAGCATCATCATAAAAGGAGCAAATACTGCAATGATGATTGCAAAAGCACTTAGCAACCAACCTGCCTTATCAATAGTTATGTGGAAAGATGCTGCTATTTGCGGCAATATGCCGATTACTCCGAATTCAGTAGTCGCAATACCAAATATTCCTAAGGCTAAAACGTATAATAATGGTTTTTTCATAGAAGACGAATGATTTTTTACAAATTTGCATCATCTATATCTTAAAGGGCTCAAATGCACTTTTAAGTGATATACTATCAAAAAGGAAAGTATACTTAATATTAAAATATTACATCATGCCCGAATTTTTTCACGATCAGAAATTATACTATACACCTATTGAATTCGCGCTAAATCATATTGGAGGTACCTGGAAAATGCCTATTCTTTGGCGTCTCCAATACAAAGTACTTCGATATGGTGAACTGAAAAAGGATATTCCGCATATCACTCATAAAATGCTGGCCAGCCAGTTACGTGATATGGAACAAAAAGGAATGATTGAGCGTAAAGTTTATCCTGTCGTTCCACCTAAAGTAGAATACAGTCTGACCGAAAAAGGTTTAAAGGCAATTCCGGTGATTGAACATATAATGAAGTTTGGCTATGATATGATGAATGAAGCGGGTATTACGTTATGAATAACATTAGTGGAGATTCCGATGAAACGAATTAATCAGATAATCGATTAAATCAACCTTAGGTAGATATATTTCTCTGAATGAACTAGCCGCCGTGACTTTTTCCTTTTCACCGGATCTTTATTAGTGTAACGAGCAGCTTTGCACCATTTAAAGGAATTCTACTTGAACCTTACTTAAGCAACTTGTAAATTGCTTATTAGTTTTTAGTTGGCTAGGTAAATGGTTCAAATTATACCCAAATTTTGAGGGATATAATAATTCAATCTTGAAAAAACTTTTTCAAGATTTTATCGCAATAGGCTAATTATCATCTATTCGATGAAAATATAAATAGAGTTTTTACAGCTAATCTGTGCAATATGGCAAATCAAAAATGTTTAATAGCTGTTTGAGATCTATCTATCCGAAACAAGAATTAGATATCATCTGGGTTGCCAAGTCTTTATCTAATATAACTTTTTGATTTCGGATATAGTAGATTTGGTTCATGATGATTTCATCTGGTATTAGTTGATTTTTCATTTTCCGATTCTATAATTTCGATTGATTATAAGGTGCCAATTAGGCACCTTATATATTGAATGATTTAAATTCAGCGTACTTCTGTTTAAGAGCCGCCATATCCTTGCTAACTTTCAAATCCAATATTTTAGCGTAGTGTTGAGTGGTTTTAATATTGGTGTGACCTAACATTTTGCTAACCGTTTCAATAGGCACATTATTAGAAAGTGTGACTGTTGTAGCAAAAGTGTGCCTTGCCAAATGAAATGTTAGATGCTTAAAGACATCCGATAAGTCTGCTATCTCCTTTAAGTAAGCATTCATCTTTTGGTTGCTCAAAACCGGCAATAATAAGCCCTGATTTTCACATTGCGGGTGATCCTGATATCGGTTCAAAATTTCTAATGCTACAGGTAAAAGCGGTATCCTGGAAGAAGTATCTGTTTTTTGCCTGCTTGTAAATATCCATTGGCCACCGTCCATGCCTATACCTATCTCGTTTCTTCTTAGTTTTTTAACATCAGCATAAGATAATCCGGTATAGCAGCAAAAGACAAAAACATCCTGCACCTGTGTCAAACGTTCAACAACAAATTTTTTACTGGTAAT
Organism: Mucilaginibacter sp. UYNi724; assembly: GCF_054057495.1. Lineage (NCBI taxonomy): Bacteria > Pseudomonadati > Bacteroidota > Sphingobacteriia > Sphingobacteriales > Sphingobacteriaceae > Mucilaginibacter > Mucilaginibacter sp. UYNi724. The sequence continues at coordinate 23,983 of NZ_JBSRZI010000010.1, forward strand.
GGCATCCAGTTCTTGTTGTGTTAAGTAAGTGCGCTCTTTTGCTTTTGCAGTAGATTTGAAATTGATAAACGGGTTCTGTTTCAGCCAATTGTTTGCAATACAGTGATTGACGATTTTTTTCAAATGCTTAATATATTTGGCTGCCGAGACCCCACTAATTTTACAATGGGCTTTTAGGTAAAATTCAAATCCAGTTATAAAGGCATGGTTTAACTGGCTAATTTCAATATCGGTTTTACCGTATTCTTTTTGTAAATAACCTGTAAGATGTTTTTCGGAAGTATTATATCCTTTTAATGTATTGGCTTCGAAACCGTTTCCTATTAATGCCTTTACTTTCGAATTATGTTCTTTGAATAATTGCATCAGGAAGTGGCTCTTTTGATTCTTTCCGGCAAATTCGTTGTGGAGGCTTTCGGTTGTTACCTGTTGGTTCGTATCAATTAATGCCTGTTGTGCATTCCGAAGTTTGGTTTGCAGGCTGTCGAGATAGTTGTTAAGTGACTTGATTTCTTCTTTGGTTCCAATTGCACGCCCCGCTTGGTTGTTCCATTTTACCGGATCACAATCGCGTCCTACGGATATATCTGCGCGTTTGCCACTAACGGTAATGCGCATGTAGATGGGCATTGCACCCCCTGTGTAGTTTTTTTGCTTTCTGATGTAGAAAAGCAGATGGAAATTACTCATAATTACAAGCTTAAAAAGTTAAACAAAAGTAAGTTTGTAGCCTGCTTTTATCAAGATGTTCACTCGCTGAACAGGTTGACAATCAATTAATTATAAGCAATTCGGTGCGTAGTTATTTTCCACTTAGTTACGCACCGAATTACGCTCATTTTTGTTGCGCTTTAGTGCATAATATGGAGTTTTGATGCCAACAAAAAACCCTGCAAACTTTTGATTTGCAGGGTTTTAGCATCTTTTGGTATTGTTTTTTGTAGCCCGTAGGGGAATCGAACCCCTGTTTCTAGAATGAAAATCTAACGTCCTAACCCCTAGACGAACGGGCCATTTTAATGGCTCTAAATCGGTTATATTTGATTTAGTTCCCCTTATTTTGGGAATGCAAAGATATACGTTTCCTGATAAATTAAAAATAAAATTTGAGAAATAATTTCAGAAAGGTTTTTCGCCCTTTTGCGACTAACAACTATTAGTACATCAAATTAGAATACGGCAAACAAAAAACCTGTTTGGCTATTTATAAATTCAATACTTATAAAGTACCTTTATACAAACACTTAAGCCCTATGAAAGCCGTTTGGAACAACCAGATCATTGCCGAAAGCAATGACACCATTGTAGTTGAAAACAACCATTACTTCCCCAAGGATAGTGTAAAGTCCGAATTTTTGAGGGAATGCAGCACTCACACTACCTGCCCGTGGAAAGGCATCGCATCATATTTCACCATTGAGGTAGATGGCCAACAAAATAACGACGCGGCCTGGTATTACCCCGAGCCAAAGCCGGCGGCAGCCAACATAACCAATTACGTAGCCTTTTGGAAAGGTGTTAAAATAACCGAATAATGAAGGAATACGATTGTATAGTAATAGGATCCGGCCAGGCCGGTATGCCATTGGCTAAAAAGATGGCAGCTGCCGGCAAAAAAACATTGCTGATAGAGAAGCGCTTTATTGGCGGCACTTGTGTTAACGATGGTTGCACCCCCACTAAAACCATGGTAGCCAGCGCTCGTTTAGCTTATTTGGCGGGCAAGTGCAACGAGATGGGCATAACCATAAAGGGTTACAAGGTGGATATGCGTCAAATAAAAAAGCATAAGGACGCTATCGTCATGAAATCGCGCAATGGCGGGCAGGCGGCGGTGGAAAAAACGCCAAACCTCGATCTGCTTTTTGGCGACGCTACTTTCATCGATAAAAAAACCATCAGCGTAAAGCCAAATAGACCCGGCAAATCGAAAGAGTTTAAAGCCGAACAGATCTTTATCAATACCGGCACAAAAACCCTTATCCCCGATGATATTGAGGGACTGGATGAGATAGAGTACCTCACTTCAACCACTATTCTCGATCTGGAGAAAGTGCCTGAACATTTGCTTATCATCGGCGGCAACTATATCGGGCTCGAGTTTGGGCAGATGTTCCGCAGGTTTGGTAGCAAGGTTACCATACTGGAACGGTCGGCAAGGCTATTATCCCGCGAGGATGAGGATATTTCTGCCGAGATCACTAAGATCCTGGTAGAAGAGGATATCACCATCCATCCTAAAGCAAAAACCACAAAACTTAAAGCAAAGGCCAAAGGCAAAATAACCGCTACGATTGATATAGACGGTAAGGAGCAGAAGATAAAATGCAGCCACGTGTTGATAGCTATCGGCCGTGCGCCGCAAACAGATACGCTTGGGTTGGATGCCACCGGCGTTAAAATAGATGAAAAGGGTTACATCAAAGTAAACGGCAAGCTGGAAACCAATATTAAAGGTATTTACGCCCTTGGCGATGTAAAAGGAGGCCCGGCGTTCACGCATATTTCTTATAACGATTACACCATTGTTTACCGTAATCTCATCGAAAAGCAAAACCTGAACATTAACAACAGGCCTTTACCCTACTGTATGTTTACCGACCCTGAACTGGGCCGTGTAGGCATTACAGAAGCGCAGGCAAAAGAGCAGGGATTAAACTATAAAGTGGCTACCTTGCCCATGTCACACGTCGCCCGCGCCATCGAGACCGGCGATACCCGCGGTATGATGAAGGCGGTGGTAGATGCAAAAACCAAAAAGATACTTGGCGTGGCGGTGGTAGGTACCGAGGGTGGCGAGATCATGACCGTATTGCAAATGGCTATGGAAGGCGGCATCACTTACGAGAGGATCCGTTATTGCGTATTCGCGCACCCTACTTATTCCGAGTCGCTCAATAATTTATTCATGACTTTGGAGGATTAACGCCCGCTATGATAAAAGTTGAGCATCTTGTAAAAAACTTCGGCACAACAAAAGCTGTTGATGATATTTCTTTTGAGGTGAACGAGGGCGAAAACATGGTGCTTTTGGGTACCAGCGGCTGCGGCAAAACCACTACTTTAAAGATGCTTAACCGGTTGATTGAACCCGACAGCGGGACCATCAATATCAATGGTAACAATATACAGGCCCAGCCGGCCCAAATTTCACGCCGAAGCATTGGCTACGTACTCCAAAACAACGGTCTGTTTCCGCACTATACCGTTGCCGAAAATATCGCCATTGTGCCCAACCTGCTCAAATGGGATAAAGCCAAAACCCAAAAGCGCGTTGATGAACTGCTCGAAAAACTCCACCTCGATAAAAACTACCTCAACGTTTATCCTAACGAACTTAGCGGCGGCCAGCAACAACGCATAGGCCTGGCAAGGGCATTGGTTGCCGACCCGCCCGTGTTATTGATGGATGAACCCTTTGGCGCGCTGGATAACGTTACCCGGTCCAAGATCCATGGTGAGTTTTTAGCTTTGGATGAACTGAAGCGCAAAACCATTATCATGGTAACGCACGATGTGCAGGAAGCTTTTGAATTGGCCCACCGGATTGCCCTGATGGATAAAGGCAAAATTGTACAAATAGGCTCACCGGCCGAGCTTTTATTTAACCCGGCGAATGATTTTGTCCGCGACTTTCTGAAGGAGCAGCACTTGCAACTGGAGTTTAAAACCATCAAATTGAGTGATATTTGGGGACACCTACCCGAAAGCGGTAAAAAAATAAACACCTCTCTGCTTTCGGCCTCGGCAGATGTTTGGCAGGCTTTGGAGAATTTTAAGTTTTATCCCCGGGAAAATATCAATATTCTCAACCAGCAAAATAAAGAAGTAAAGTCCATCACGTTTGACCAGTTGATGGCTGCATTTTCAAAATATAAAAACCACCAATCCCATGAATGAGCATCAGCAAACTTTGTGGGAATTTATGCAGCAACAAGCCGATAAACTTGGTGTGCAAACCATGCAGCACATCGGGCTTACGTTTATATCGCTGTTTATAGCTGTGCTTATAGGCTTGCCTTTGGGCATTTACATCACCCGCAAAAAGCAATTATCGGGTGTTGTATTGGGCATCGCGGGTATCCTGCAAACCATTCCCAGTATTGCGCTGCTTGGTTTCATGATCCCGGTTTTGGGTATTGGGGCAAAACCGGCTATCGTGGCCCTGCTGCTTTATGCCTTGCTGCCCATCATCCGCAATACCTACACAGGTATTACTGGCGTTGATGCCACAGTTAAAGAAGCCGCTGTTGCCATGGGCATGAGCAAATGGCAAGTGCTTTTTAAAGTAGAGTTACCGTTGGGTATGCCGGTAATATTAGCGGGCATCCGTACCGCTACAGTTATAAATGTTGGCGTAGCAACGCTGGCATCCTATATTGCCGCAGGCGGCTTGGGCGAGTTCATCTTCGGCGGCATCTCGCTTAACAATACCAATATGATACTGGCGGGTGCTATCCCGGCAGCTATGTTGGCTATCCTGTTCGATTTCTTGCTATCGCGATTGCAAAAACTAAACTTTAAAAAAATAAAAGGCGTGGTAAAAATCGCTCCGGTGATGTTGATCTTATTATCCTGCCTGTACTTTATCCCATCAGCCTATGGCAGCAAACTAACCGCCGGGTTTACGCCCGAATTTATGGGTCGGCAGGACGGTAACCTTGGCCTCATCAGCAAATACGGGTTAAAGATCCACACCATAGTAATAAATGATGCGGTTATGTATAAGGCCGCCCAAGAAAAAGAATTGGACGTGATAAGCGGCTACAGCACCGATGGCCGTTTAAAGGCTTACGACCTGGTGGTTTTAGATGATGATAAAAAGATCTTCCCGCCGTATTATGCCGCGCCAATTGTGCGTGAGGATGCCCTGCGCAAATTTCCTGAATTGGAAAAAACGCTAAACTTATTAGCCGGTACAATTACTGACTCGGTAATGACCGAATTAAACTACCGTACTGATTACCTTCACCAAACGCCGGAACGGGTAGCGAAGGATTTTCTGGTATCGAAAAAACTTTACAAGCCAGAGCGTGGCGGTAACGAAGGTGTGGTGCGCATCGGCTCAAAAATATTTGGCGAGCAGTACATTTTGGCGAGTATATACACTATGCTGATAAAGGGGTACACCAATTACAACGTTGCTACAAAAACGGGCTTGGGTGGCACCAAAATAGTATTTGATGCCATGACGAATGACCAGATAGATTTTTACCCTGAGTACACCGGTACAGGCCTGCTGGCAATTTTACAGGCATCGCCAAAAACGGTTAGCCGGCTGCAGGTAAGTAAGGATAGTACTTATAATTACGTACAGCAGGAGTTTGCAAAGCGCTACCAAATAAAGTGGTTAAAGCCCATTGGGTTTAATAATGCCTATGCATTAATGATGCGGCAAAAGCAGGCAAATGACCTGCACATTAAAACAATTTCGGACCTTAAGGGGTATTTGGAAAGTAAGTAGTTATGATTGATTTAGCCGACTGTTATAAAAATGTACGCCAGCGTACCGAAGCGATTTGCGAACCTTTGCAAACCGAAGATTATGTGGTACAGCCCGTGGGTGATGTTAGCCCGCCTAAGTGGCATATTGGTCACACCACCTGGTTTTTTGAAACTTTTATCCTGAAACCTTATTTTGCCGAATATCAGGAATTTGACCCTAATTATAATTACGTTTTTAACAGCTATTACGAAACCGTTGGCAACCGCGTTATCCGTACGGACAGAGGCAATTTGAGCCGCCCCACAGTTATCGACGTAAAGCGTTACCGCAAGTATGTAGATGATGCCATGTACAACTTTTTGGCCTGTGGCGATATTAGCGATGATGTTAGAGATCTGTTGATCCTTGGTTTTAACCATGAGGAACAACACCAGGAATTGTTATTAACCGATATAAAATTCATACTGGGTAATAACCCGCTGTTCCCTGCGTACTCGCATGATTACGTTTCGCCAAAATCCGAAAAAACAGGCGCGCCATTTATAAAATTAGAAGAGGGTATTTACGAGATAGGTTTTGAAGGCGAAGGTTTTGCTTTTGATAACGAACTGAACCGCCATAAGGTTTATCTGAATGCTTTTGAGATAGGTTCCGACCTGATTACCAATGCCGAGTACCTGGAGTTTATGAATGATGGCGGCTATCACGATTTCCGCCACTGGCATGCGGCAGGCTGGGATTGGGTAAATACCAATAAGGCGGAAGCGCCCATGTACTGGCACAACATTGATGGCGAATGGCATAACTACACCTATCATGGTTTAGAAAAGCTAAACCTGCACGAGCCTGCGCGCCATATGAGTTATTACGAGGCTTATGCCTACGCATCATGGAAAGGCATGCGCCTGCCAACCGAGTTTGAATGGGAAGCATCGGCAAACCAATTTAAATGGGGCAAGTGCTGGGAATGGACAGAGAGTGCTTACCTGCCTTACCCTGGTTTCGCGAAAGCACCCGGCGCTATTGGCGAATACAATGGCAAGTTTATGGTTGGGCAAAAGGTGTTACGCGGGGCGTCAGAAGTTACCTCGTTAAACCACAGCCGCATCACTTATCGCAACTTTTTTCAGCCCGAACTGCGCTGGCAATTTACTGGCATACGTCTTGCTAAATAACATCACAATATAATACCAATGGCATCTACCACCACAGCAACGCAACAAACAACGGCAACTACCTTAACCGACGACCAGTTTTACCTGGACGTTGTGGCTGGTTTAACGGCCACTCCAAAGCATCTGGCGTCAAAATATTTTTATGACGCGCAGGGCGATAAAATCTTTCAGGAGTTGATGGCCTGCGAGGAATATTACCCTACCAATTGCGAAATGGAGATCTTCACCGCGCAAACAGCCGAACTTTGCAAAGCCATAATTGCCGATGGTGATGCTTTTGACCTGATTGAGCTTGGCGCCGGGGATGCCACAAAATCCACTCAGTTGTTAAAATATCTAATAGATAACAAAGCGGATTTCACCTACCTGCCGATAGACATATCGGAGAATGTGATTTCGTACCTGAATATCACTTTACCGGTTACCCTGCCGGGCATCAAGATAGAAGGCCTTAACGGCGAGTATTTTGACATGCTATGCAAAGCGGCGGCTATATCTGATAAACGCAAGGTGGTGATGTTCCTGGGATCTAACGTGGGCAATATGCCCGTGGCAGATGCACAGGGCTTTTGCCGGGAGTTACGCAACAACCTGTCCGAAAGAGATATGCTGTTGATCGGTATCGACCTGAAGAAAAATCCGGCTACCGTTTTAGCCGCCTACAACGATAGCGAAGGTATCACCAAACGCTTTAATATAAATTTGTTGGCCCGTATAAACCGCGAACTGGGTGGTGACTTTATTACTCGCCAGTTTGACCACTACGCCACCTATGATCCGGAAACTGGTGCTTGCAAAAGCTACCTCGTTAGCCTTGCCGATCAAAAAGTAAAAATTGGACAGGAAACCATATTGTTCCAAAAGGACGAATACATTTACATGGAGATCTCTCAAAAATACGCTATTGAAGAGGTTGATGACATGGCAGTATCAGCGTCGTTTAAACCGTTGCACCAATTTTTTGATAGCAAAAAATGGTTTGTGGATGCGATATGGAAAGCGGAATAGGAAGAAACTTTTTCCGGCTACTTAAATAGTCGAAAAAGTGATTTGAAGCCTTTTTTGGTGAAAAAAATGCGTGAATAGTCGCATTTAAAAATGCTTATTGCACCTATTGTTATAAAGCCTATATTTATTAAAAATATAAAGCCTAAATGACAACATCATCAATTGTGACCTACCTGGTTATATTCTTTATCATCATTGTAGTTTTATCCTCTTTTGTAACTGTTAAACAAGGAACCATAGCAGTGGTAACCATATTTGGTAAATACCGCCGCATCCTTACACCTGGATTGAACTTTAAAATTCCATTGGTAGAGCAGATCTACTCTAAAATATCCATCCAAAACCGGTCTGTAGAGCTTGAATTCCAAGCCGTAACTTTCGACCAGGCAAACGTTTATTTCAAGGCCATGCTGCTTTATTCGGTATTAGACCAGCAGGAAGAAAGCATTAAAAACGTAGCCTTTAAATTTGTGGACGAACGCAACCTGATGCAGGCGCTTATCCGAACTGTAGAGGGCTCTATCCGTGCGTTTGTGGCTACCAAGCGCCAAAGCGAGGTGTTGATACTGCGTCGCGATATTGTAGAACATGTTAAGGAACAGTTAGATACCATATTAGAAGGCTGGGGTTACCATTTACAAGATCTTCAACTGAACGATATTACCTTCGATGACATCATCATGAAATCGATGAGCCAGGTAGTGGCATCAAACAACCTAAAGGCCGCTGCCGAGAATGAAGGCCAGGCCTTGTTGATCACTAAAACCAAAGCTGCCGAAGCCGAGGGGAACGCCATCAAGATCTCTGCAGAGGCCGAGCGCCAGGCGGCACAATTACGCGGACAAGGTATCGCTTTATTCCGCGAAGAGGTGGCCAAGGGTATGACGGTGGCTGCCAAAGAAATGCAGGAAGCCAATATGGATACCTCCGTAATCCTGTTCACCATGTGGACGGAATCTATAAAACACTTCGCAGAAAACTCGAATGGTAACGTTATTTTCCTGGATGGCTCTACCGAGGGGATGCAGCACACCATGAAAGAAATGATGGCCTTAAACCTTTTGCAGTCAGATAAAGTCAAAAAGTAAAGTTTTACTTTACCATTGGCATAAATGACATTCAACTATTTACGCGCTTTTTGCGCCATAGCATTACTGTGCTTCGCATTAGATCCGGCTTTGGCGCAGCCACACCGGCTGCTGACCGCTAATGATTTTCAGGGTGCGCCCCGGCCAAATGGCAGGGGCGTTATCGCATACACCAACTGCACTATCGATTTTAAATACCAGGCCAGCCGTGGCAATGGCAACTATATTTTGCACGCCAATGTAAGGCTGTATATGAATAATTACAAGTCGTGGATAGATAGGTCGCGGATTACCAGTAACGACCAACTCGCTGAGATACTAAAGCACGAGCAAGGGCATTACACCATTGCTTACCTGGAGCAGCAGGAAGTGTTAAGGGCAATAGAGCGCACCCGGTTTACCGCCAGTTATCAATATGAGGCTATGAATATTTTTAACCGCATTGATGCCAAGTACAAGCAACTCAACAGCGACTACGACGAGGATACCCGCCATATGGTAGATAAGCAGCAGCAACATAGCTGGGATATTTACTTTGCTAAACGCCTGCAGTTTATGCCGGATGAGAATGCGAGTTTGTAGATCTGCTTCATCATCATTTTGACACTCTTGATTATTCCCGTACTTTTGAAACAATATGCCAACGGGTAAAAACTTATACTTTGCTTCCGATTTTCATTTAGGGGCTAACAGCTACGCCTCATCGCGCGAGCGGGAAGACCGGATCATCCGCTGGCTGGACATGATCAAGGATGACGTTGCCGAGCTTTTTTTGATGGGCGATGTGTTCGATTTTTGGTTCGAGTACAAAACTGTAGTACCAAAAGGGTATATCCGTTTCCTGGGTAAACTGGCACAGTTAACTGATGCCGGTGTAAAGCTTTACCTGTTTAAAGGTAACCACGATATGTGGATGTTCGATTATTTTGTGCAGGAACTTGGCGCGACTATCATCACTAATGAGTTGGAGATAGAGCGCGGCGGCAAAAAGTTTTACCTGCACCACGGTGATGGCCTTGGGCCTGGTGATAGCTTCTACAAATTCCTGAAAAAGATTTTCCGCAGCAAGGTTTGTCAGTGGTTTTTTGCAAGGCTTCACCCTAATTTGGGGGTAGGCATTGCCAATAAATGGTCGCAGCAAAGCAGGATAGCTAACAAGCACGATGCAGAGAAAATACAACACGAGCAGGAGTGGCTGGAGGCCTACTCCCTGGAGATACTAAAAACGCAGCATTTTGATTATTTTGTATTTGGGCACAGGCATTTGCCACTTGATATCGCCCTCCCCGATAACAGCCGTTACGTTAACCTTGGCGAGTGGGTAAACTACAATACCTACGTGGTGTTTGATGGGGCAAGTTTGAAGCTGAAATGGTTTGAAGCCAAAGGGAAATAACAAACATCAAACCGTGAATTTGAATGAAGTAGTAGATATTTCAACATTTTAAATTGGAAATTCCTCATTCTCCATTTCAGATCAAATCTCTTTACAATCCGCTGAATTTATTATATGCTTATAAATGCGTATTTTTGCATGTTTTTTGCACTGCAATAACAAACCTAAACCCGATTGTAATAAAAAGCTTTTGTGTGGTTGGATAGTGCGGAGCAAAAAAGCCTGGAATGAAAAGCGGGGCGGCAGCACCCATTTACGCTGCAATTGATTTTCAAATAAGAAGATGTTAGAGAAATTAGAATTAATATACCAACGCTGGAAAACCGTAGAAGGCGACCTGAGCAGCCCTGATGCCATGGCTGACATGAAGCGTTTTGCCCAGATGAACAAGGAATATAAGGATCTTGCCAAAATTGTTGATCAGTATAATATTTACAAGAATATTATGAGCAACATTGACAGCAACAAAGAAATTTTAGCCACCGAAAAGGACGAAGAGTTCCGCGAAATGGCTAAAATGGAATTGGACGAGCTTTTGGTTAAGCAGGATGAAATGGAGGAGATAATCCGTTTGATGCTGATCCCTAAAGACCCTGAAGACTCTAAAAACGCGATGATAGAGATTCGTGGTGGTACAGGTGGTGATGAAGCTTCGCTTTTTGCAGGCGACCTTTACCGCATGTACATTCGCTACTGCGAGCGCCGCGGCTGGAAAACAGAACTGGTTGACTATACCGAAGGTACTGCCGGCGGTTATAAAGAAATTGTTTTCAGTGTAAATGCTGAAGATGCTTACGGTAACTTTAAATATGAAAGCGGTGTGCACCGTGTACAACGCGTGCCCGATACCGAAACACAAGGCCGTGTGCATACATCTGCCGCATCGGTAGTGGTATTGCCCGAGGTTGACGAGTTTGATATCGACTTACAGGTAAGCGATATCCGTAAGGATCTGTTCTGTGCATCCGGCCCGGGTGGCCAATCGGTGAATACCACTTATTCGGCTGTGCGTTTAACACACATCCCTACAGGTATTGTTGCCCAGTGCCAGGATCAGAAATCGCAATTGAAAAACTATGACAAAGCCTTAGGCGTATTACGCTCACGCGTTTACGAAATGGAGTTGCAAAAACACCTGGAAGAAACATCCAAGAGGCGTAAAACAATGGTTGCCACTGGTGACAGATCTGCAAAAGTGCGTACCTATAACTATCCGCAAGGCCGTTTAACTGAGCATCGTATTGGCTTAACCATTTACAACCTTACCGGCGTTATGAATGGCGACCTGCAAGAAATAATGGAAGCCCTGCAATTCGCGGAAAACGCCGAACGCTTAAAAGAAGGCACCGCGGCTTAAAAAATTATTATAATTATAAAATTGAAAGCACCCACAAGGTGCTTTTTTTATTTAAGAAAATGCCGTTTTCATGCCAATTTCATAATGCCCAACTAATTTAGCGTTTGTGGAGTTGCATTCCGTCATTACATTACGTAATGCTTGGATACAACAGGTTTAAATTACGTAACGCTAATTACCTATGCAGGCAGTAAAAAAATTAACAAGCACATCTACCATTGTTAGCCGCGAAACGCGTTTAATGGGCAACAGGTTCGAGATAAGCTTGGTGGCTACAGATTCCGTGTGGGCACTTGCACGCATAGATAGCGCTTTTGCTGAGATAAACCGCATTGATAAACTCCTGAGCGCGTTCCCGGAAGACAGCGTACTTAACCAGATTAACCGCAACGCGGGCATTAGGCCTGTACGTGTTGATGCAGAAGTTTTTCGCTTAATTGACAGGGCGCTGCAGATCTCGGCACTTACTTACGACACATTTGATATTACTTACGCTGCAGCAAGCACTATCAGCCTTGATGATAGCGCCGATGCAGAAGTTGTTACTGTTAAATCACTAAAAAAGAGGGTTAGCCTAACCAACTACACCAACGTTGTGCTTGACCAGGTTGCCCAAACTGTGTTCCTTAAAAATAAAGGCATGCGTATCGGTTTTGGCGCCATAAGCCGCGGTTACGCTGCCGACAGGGCAAAATATGTATTACAAATGGAGGGCATTAGCAGCGGCGTAATTAACGCAGGTGGCGATCTGCTTACATTTGGCTTACAACCGGATAATACTCCCTGGACAATCGCAACTGCCGATCCATCACTTGCTAACCAGCCTTATGCTAATATAAACATCAGCAATATGGCTGTAGCAACATCTTACAACCAGGATAAAAATACCCACCTTACTAAAGCATCGGCAGATATAAATGCCGAAAGCGGTTTCCCGGTTAGCAAGATCAGGAGCGTAAGTATAGTTGCCCCAACTACAGAAATGGCCGATGCTATGGCAAACGCTGTTATTGCTATGGGGTTAAATGCAGGTTTACATTCCATAAATAAGCTAAACCAATTGGCTTGTATAATTTTAGATGACCAGGCCCGCGTTTATACTTCAAAAGATATTAACTTGATGATGTAAGCTTTTGCTTATATTTAGCCATAACCTATTATAATTTTACCGCGCCATCTAAACAGGGATAAAGCCCCATATATTTTGCGCACTTTACACAAATTTATTTTTAATTGAATTGCGGGTACATGCAGCAGGCATATCTTCGCAACCTATTAGCGTTTCTTTTCTCCTAAAATGACAAAGTGGTTTTTGTATATTGTACTCTTGATGATATTCGCACCACGCCTGTCATACGCTAAAAATAGTTCCGTAAATCGCGCTAACTCTTCAACTACCTTTACTATTGTATCAATTAATGCGAATTTTGCGTTACAACAACGTGATACATCTGTAACAAAAGGCAAGCAACGCCAATCTGAAGAAGATAAGAAAAAAATTAAAGAGGTGGCCAAGGCAAAAAAAATGCCGAAGCCCGAAAAAATAGAACCTGTTGACCCGGCTAAGGCTAAACCAAAAAGGCAGCGCAGGCCCGAAGGTTTGGAACGCCCACCAGAAATACCAAGGAGAAACGACTAATGAAATACCTTAGCGCCCTGTTATTAATGATTACCTGCAACGCAGTAAATGCGGCTATACCTAAGCCTGCGTTAATTGCGTACAGGGATACCCATGCGGTTGCCGATACAGACTCTGTGGTGCGCAAAAATTCGGTATCGGCAGGGGTTACTTATGGTAGCGATGCGCTATTCTTTGGCCGTACAGGGCCTATTAAGTATCCGTTCATGACAACCGATATTATTTTTAATACAAAATCGGGATTTTTCGTTTATGGCTCGGCATTAAAAGTATTAGGCTATAAGCCACTGGTTGATGAAATTGACTTGGGCGGCGGTTACTATTACCGCTTGTCAAAAAAATTCACCGGTACAGTAAGCTACACCCGCTTTATATTTAATAAGGAAGCCAACATCATAAAGTCGTCGGCATCTAATGATATCAACTGGAAAAACACCCTGGATTGGAAGTATTTAAAAACAAGCGCTACGGTAGATTACCTTTTCGGGAAATCGTACGATATTTTTGCCACTATCAGTAATTCTAAATATTTCGAAAGCAGCTTCAACATTTTTAACGATCAGGATTTTCTTTCCATCAACCCATCGGTAAACCTGATCTTCGGTACACAAAATTTTGTGCAGCGTTACGCGCTTGACCACCAGTATCGCCCCGAGATTGATAATATTGCAGTACAGAACGAGAACGGCCGCCGCGCCAGGGCCAATGCCCAATTCAATATGCTAAATTATAGCTTTAAAATACCTTTGGCCTACAATATGCCGCATTATACTATTGAGGCAGCATATAAATACTCTATTCCTGTAAATGTGGAAGGCGCGTTAAAGAACCGGCGCGAATCATTTTTTAATTTCACCTTTTATTACGTCTTTTATTAAGATGAATATACTTATCGTAGAAGACGAAAAGGCACTTGCCCACGAACTGGAACTTTTCCTGGTAAAGAACAACTACATCTGCGAGATCTGTTACAACGGGGCATCTGCATCAGAGAAGCTGGCGGTAAACCTTTACGACTTTATTTTGCTTGATCTTGGCCTACCCGACTATGAAGGCCTTGACCTACTAAAGGAAGCCAAAAAAGCAAACCCCGAAGTAGCATGTATCATCCTTACCGCCCGTGCTGAGGTTAACGACCGCGTAAAAGGCCTTGATCTTGGTGCCGACGATTACCTGGCTAAGCCATTCTCGTTATTAGAACTGCAAAGCCGTATGCAGGCTATTATCCGCAGAAAATTTGGTTTGCTGCAAAACATCATTGATCTGGAAGGTTTTTTGGTAAACATTACAGATCGGACGATAATGTATCACGTTAACCCGGTAAATACAATCACCAAAAAGGAATTTGACCTGATAGCATACATGCTGCTACATAAAAACCGCACGCTTACCCGGGCGCAACTAAGCGAACACATTTGGGGAAGCCTGATAAACGACGATTACGACTCTAACTTTATTGACGCCCACATCAAAAATATCCGTAAAAAATTAAGTGCCTTTGCCCCTGCCGATTGGTTGGAAACTGTGCGCGGCCTGGGCTATAGGATAAAATCAAACGTTTAGATATTTGAAACTCCGGACCAAATTAACGCTGTTTAATGCCATATCTAAACTGGTTATTGTAACCCTGTTTATATTGCTCCTGCCCAACATTATCGAAAACATAAATAAAAATTACACCGATAACCGACTGATAAAACAAAAGGAAAAGTTTTTAGAGCGCGTAAAAGAAAATGGCATTAAATTTTATATAGAAGACGGCGAAAATTACGGCAGTTACTTGCCACTAAAGGAAGAATACATTAGCCTTGACGAGGTTGAACCCGCCTATTTTTTAGACACCATTAAGGACGAACAACGCCTTGTAGAACGCGATACCATTGATTACCGCATACTGAGCCATACCTTTAAAGCGGGCAAACGTAATTACCTGTTGGAAGTTGGCAAGAGTACCGAATCCATTGGCGAAACCACCGGCCCGCTGCAAAATATCGCTTTCCAGATCTTACTGGGGATGATATTATTGACCATCCTTGCCGATCAGATCTTCTCTACCTACATCCTGCGCCCCCTAAGTATCATCATCCGCACTAAGCTGATAGGTAATAAGTTCCCGAAGTTTACCGTGTACAAGGGGGTTAAGACAAGCACAGTGGATTTCCAACAGCTCGATCTCAGTATTCACCGTATGGTAGAAACTATTGAGACAGCTTTTCAAAAAGAACGGGAGTTTATATCTAATGCATCGCATGAATTGATGACCCCTATCTCTATCCTGCAATCAAAAATAGAGAACATGTTTGAGCAGGACGACATTAACCACGAACTGAAGGTTCGCCTGTTGGAGATGCAAAAGATCCTGAACCGGTTAAAAAGTATTACTAAAACCTTGTTACTGATATCACAGATAGAGAACGATCAATTCCTGAAAGAGGACAAGATAACCGCGAAAGAGTTGATAGAAGATGTTAATGAGGAGATCTCCATTCGTTTGCAGGACAAAAACATCAACCTTAGTATTCTAATGATCAATGATGTAGAATTGGCGGGTGTAAACAAGTTTCTGTTGTTTAACCTGCTTTTCAACCTCATTAACAATGCTATTAAATATAATAAGCCCGATGGCGGGATTACAATCACCGGGCAGTGGGCTAAGGATAATTATACCATCAGTATTGCTGATACCGGTATTGGTATCCCTGAAGCAGAGATGCCGTACATATTCAACAGGTTTAAAAAGATGAAGCAGTCGCTCTCCCAAGATAGTTTTGGCTTGGGGCTCCCTATTGTAAAGTCTATCGCTTCTTTCCATAAAATAGGCATCACTGTAAACTCCGAGCAAGGGGTTGGCAGTACATTTAGGTTAACTTTCCCTATAGAAGTTACCGGCAGTTCCCCTGCTAACTAAACGTTGTACTAAAAAAAAGGCAGCGGTGCATAGCATATTATTTTGGGTATTATGCTAAATGCAGTGTTATTTTCTCAAATCTTAAAAATATGTTGTTATAGTAAGGATTGATATTCAAAATATCGGCCGTAGTGTAATAATAAGCGGTTTTGATTTTTGGCATTCGCTTTGCAAATACTTACTAAACACACACCCCATTTTAAAGATGAAAACACTAAGATTAAAAATCGCAACGTACAGTATAGCATTAGCCTCATTAGGATTATTGGCTTCAGGCTGTGATTCGCTTACCAAAACCCAAAAAGGTGCCGCAATTGGCGCAGGTGCCGGTGGTACCATTGGTGCATTTATTGGTAAAGCCGCAGGTAATACTGCTTTAGGTGCAATTATAGGTGGTGCCGTAGGTGGTACAGCCGGTGCATTTATTGGCCGTAACATGGATAAGCAGGCTGCTGAAATTAAGAACACGGTACCCGGTGCTACCGTAACCCGCGAAGGCGAAGGTATTTTGGTAAAATTTGATTCAGGTATCCTGTTTGATACCAACTCATCAGATTTGAAACCTGCTGCACGTACAAACCTTGCTAACCTGGCTACATCATTACAAAACAACCCCCAAACCAACATCCTTGTTGTAGGCCACACTGATGGTACAGGTACAGATGAATACAATCAAAACCTATCTGTACGCCGCGCAGACGCGGTTAAAGCATTTATTGCATCAAACAATGTAGGCAACTCACGTTTAACCACAAGCGGTAAAGGCGAAAGCGAGCCAATTGGTGATAACAATACTGTTGAAGGCCGTTCTCAAAACCGTAGGGTTGAAATAGTTATTGTTGCAAACGATGCTATGAAAAACCAGGCTAAAAGTGCTACTAATTAATAATAAGAGCAGTTAATAGTTAATCAGGAAAAGCCCGCCGATATATCGGCGGGCTTTTCTTTTTAGCCCCCCGAGGGGCGAGTGAGAAAGAGTAAGCCTACTTTTAGGAGGATTTGGGTGAGGCCTGCTTTTTTGTACCTTTGCCGCATGGCATCCATCAAACCATCTGTACCTAAGGGCACCCGCGATTTCTCTCCCGCCGAAATGGCAAAGCGGAACTTTATTTTTGACACCATAAAAAGTGTATTCCGCAAATACGGTTACCAGCAGATAGAAACCCCATCGATGGAAAACTTAAGCACCCTTACCGGCAAATACGGTGATGAGGGTGACAAGTTGATTTTTAAAATATTAAATAGCGGGGATTTTTTAGCCAAAGCGGATGAGCAGGCAATTGCCTCACGTAACTCTAACCAAGCCACTCCATCAATCTCCGAAAAAGCCCTCCGTTATGACCTTACGGTGCCATTCGCGCGTTACGTAGTACAACACCAAAACGAGATAACCTTTCCTTTTAAACGTTTCCAGGTGCAGCCGGTATGGCGTGCAGACAGGCCACAGAAAGGCCGCTACCGCGAGTTTTACCAATGTGATGCAGATGTGGTAGGCTCGCCATCGTTATTGAACGAGGCAGAGTTTATCATGATCTATGACGAAGCCTTAAGCCTGCTGGGTTTAAAAGATTTCAGTATAAAGATTAATAACCGTAAGATCTTATCAGGTATTGCCCAGGTGATAGATAAGCACGACAACATCATCGACATGACCGTTGCTATCGATAAGCTTGATAAAATCGGTTTCGATGGCGTAGTAAAAGAACTCATTGAACGCGGATTTAGCCAGGCAGATATCGATACCATAAAACCCATTATACTGTTAGAAGGCAGTAACGATGAAAAACTTGCAAGTCTGCGTGCGGCTTTACAAAACTCAGAAATAGGCCTTAATGGCTGCGACGAGATCCAGACCGTATTTGACTACATTGCCGCCTGCAAACCGTTAACCGCCAAATTGGAGCTGGATATTACCCTTGCCCGAGGCCTAAACTATTACACCGGTGCTATTTTTGAAGTAAAAACCAACGAGGTTGCCATGGGCAGCATTGGCGGCGGTGGCCGTTATGACGACCTTACCGGTATGTTTGGGCTGAAAGGATTGACCGGCGCGGGTATCTCCTTTGGTGCCGATAGGATCTATGATGTATTAGAAGAACTGAACTTGTTCCCGCAATCGGCAGAGCAAAGTACGCAGGTGCTTATTTGCTGCTTTGATGAACAGGGCGAAAAATATGGCCTTCCCTTACTGCAAAGCTTGCGCAGCCAAAACACCAATGCCGAACTTTACCCCGCGGGCGCCAAAATTAAAAAGCAGATGGAGTACGCAAACAACAAGCAGATCCCATACACCGTACTAATAGGCAGCGACGAAATGGAAAGCGGCCTGCTTACCTTCAAAAACATGGAAAGCGGTGTGCAGGAAAAATTATCAGTTGCTGATATTTTGAGCAGGGTTAAGAAGTAAGCCCTTGCTTACCTTTGGAACTTTATGTTATATTAAATCGGCCAAGTTATGATCTTCCATTTCAGAAAAAAGTTCCCTCAACTAAATCCGTTTTGGGATAAGTACCTGGAATATCAAACCCGGATGGATGTGCCTGCAAAAACCGTTCTGCTGCAAGAGGGCAAAGTATCCGGAAACTACATTTTTATAGAAAAAGGCAGCGTAAGAGCTTTCTTCAATAATAACGGCGACGATAAAACTGTACAATTTTTTTTCGAGAACGAGGGGCTTACCTCTTTCGATAGCTTTACCAACAACGTACCCAGTCTTATTACCATCGAAACTATTGAACCATCGGTGGTTTACTTGCTTCCCAAAAAGCACGTGCTGCAATTGGTAAACGAGCTAACCCGCGAACCTGAGTTTGTGCAGCTGATGTTACGCATGTTTGCACAGCGACAATTGCATTATATGGAAGAGTTTTTCTCCTTTATCCGCGATACGCCCGAGCAGCGATATTTAAACCTGCTTACCAAACGGCCGCACATTATTCAGCGGATACCGCAGCACTATATCGCTTCGTATCTTGGCGTAAGCACTGTACACCTAAGCCGCATAAAAAGTAAAATAGCTAAGGGTAACCTGCATTTCTAAACTTGATAACATATGTTATCGCCCTGGTGCTGCTACAAAACCGACATTTGTCTTAACATAAAAGATAAAAATGAAAGCAGCAGTAATGTATCAAAAAGGGGAGTTACCCCAATATGCCGATTTCCCGGAACCAACGCTTCAAAACAATGATGGAGTTTTAGTAACTGTAAAAGCAGTAGCCATAAAACATTTTGATAAAGGCACGGCGAGCGGCAAACACTATTCCAGCGATGCCCCGAAACCGCAAGGCAAGGTAGTTGGCGGGGATGGAGTGTGCCAGTTAGAAGATGGAACTCGGGTTTATGGTATGGGCATAAGCGGCATGCTGGCCCAAAAGGCAGTTATCCACAAAGATCGTATGGTAAAGGTTCCTGCAAACGTTGATGATGCCACAGCTGCTGCTTTGCCTAACGCGGTATTTGGCGCTGCAATGGGGCTACGTTTTAAAGCCGATATTAAACCCGGCGATGTAGTGCTTATAAATGGCGCAACGGGTTTTACCGGGCGGGTAGCTACACAAATAGCTAAATATTATGGCGCTAAAAAAGTAATCGTAACAGGCAGGAACCCAAAGTCACTTAAAGCTTCATTATTACTAGGTGGGGATGAAATAGTTTCTGTTATGCAAGACGATGAAGCGTTTGCCGCCCAGGTCAAAGCCATTCATCAGCAAACCCCTATTGATATTATAATTGATTACCTATGGGGCCACACTGCTGAAATGATACTGGACTGTATAAAAGGTGATGGATCTTTCACCAATAAAATAAGTTACGTCTCTGTTGGTAGCATGGCCGGCGATGTTGTCCGGCTATCCGCTGCCGTTATGCGCAGTGTGGATCTTCAGCTAACAGGATCTGGGCTTGGCTCCTGGTCTAAACAGCAGGTTGAATTGGTTTTCAGCGAGATCTTGCCCGAAATGTTTGAATTAGCATCCCGAGGGAAACTAACTGTAGAAACCACAAAATTTAACCTGCCCGATATAGCCGAACTATGGGGTTTAGACGTCCCCGATGGGCAACGCCTGGTTGTAGTTATTTAACCTCTTCCATTTAAAATCACACTATGAAAGCCGCATCGCTAATTGCAGCATGGTCTTTTATTGCCTTAAGATTGCGTAATTCGGGCCGAACTAAGAGGGCTTTGGCAAGGGTCAGCAAAGTTTGGCCGTAAACAATAACTGCACGTGGATTAAAGGTGGGCTTGTCAGGTTAGGTACACCTTAAACGTTGTGCCCTTGCCCGGCGTGCTATCTACCTCAATTTTACCACCGAAAGCTTCTACCTGGTTTTTGGTGATAAACAGGCCCATGCCCTTCGCATCAAGGTTGCCATTAAAGGTTTTATACATGCCAAAAAGATCATTGCCATGTTTTTTAAGATCTATGCCTATGCCGTTATCGGCAATGGTGAAACCCTGCCTACCCTCATCATTAAAATAATGCAATGTAATTTTGGGCTGCCCGGTTGCCGAGCGGTACTTTATGGCATTGCTTAACAAGTTAAGCACTATGCTTTCTAAATAAGCAGGGCTATACACAAGCGAAATATCGGCCGGGATATGATTTTCAACATGTACGTTCCAAAGGCTAATCTCGGCGTGCAACAATTCTATGGCGCGGTTAAAGTAAGTAAGCAGGTCTAATTCGGTTGTTTGGATATCTACGTTGGTTTGTATCGATACCACCTCATTAAGGTTGGTAATAGTATCGTTCAATTGCTCGGATACTTGTGTTAAATGGCCGGATAGTTCCAGTTTTTCGTCCTCGCCAATAGCAGGGTCGGCCAGGACATCCATTATCATTTTAAAATTACTGGCATGCGTGCGCAGGTTGTGCGATACAATGTAGGCGAAATTTAGTAAGCGACTGTTTTGCCCACTCACTACATCAAGCGTTTCGCGCAGGTGTTGTTCCTGTTGTTTTTGGTCGGTAATATCGGTGTGGGTACCAATAATGCGGGTTGGTTTATTATCCTTATCGTATTCAATAACCTTTGCGCGATCAAGCACCCATTTGTAGGTGCCATCTTTACACAAAACGCGGTGCTGGTTAGAGTATACGTCTGTTTTGCCCTTAATATACGACCTTACATCTGCTATATATCTATCACGGTCTTCAGGATGCACGCGGGCTGTCCATTGGCCCGGCACGTTGCTAAACCCGTGCTCTTCTAACCCTATCATACTCAAGCATTGTTTTGAGTGAAATATAGTGTTGTTCACCAGGTCGAAGTCCCAGATGCCCCCGCCCGAACCTTCTGATGCGAAGATCCAGCGGCGCTCGCTTTCGCGGAGCCGTTCCTCAGCTTGCCTGCGTTCGGTAATATCTTTTATTTGCGATACAAAGTATAGGGGCTCTTCAGCCTTATCGCGCACGATTGCTACGTTCAGCAAGATCCAGATGGTAGCACCATCCTTCCTGATGTACCGTTTCTCCATTTGATAGGAGTTTATCTCTTTATCCAGCGTACGTTGCAACAGGGTAAGGTCGGCCTCCAGGTCTTCGGTATGAGTTATTTCCTGGAAGGTTTTAGTCATTAATTCTTTAGCAGAATAGCCCAGCATATCGCATATGCTTTTGTTTACCTTTAAAAAATTGCCTTCGGTTGATACCAGCACCACACCAATGGGCGAGTAATCAAATGCATTTCTAAAAGTTTCTTCGCTTATTTCAAGTGTTTTTTCGGTTTTCTTTTTTTCGGTGATATCTATGTGGCAACCTACCATCCTTACAGGTGTATTGCCATCCCACTCAATAACCCGGCCGGTGGTATTTATCCAAACTATCGATCTGTTTTTGTGAGTGTAGCGTACATCTATATTAAAGGGCTTTAGGCCGTGGCTGTCGTAATGCTCTTTAAGGCAAGCATCCATACGGCCTACATCTTCGGGTACGATAAGTTTTGCCCAGGTATCAGTAGTGTTTTCAAGTTCATCGTCGCGGTAGCCAAACATGGCTTTAAAGGCACTGCTTAAGATCACCCTATCCTCCTGCAGATAACAGTCCCAATAGCCGGCGAGGGTTTCCTCCAGGATGATCTTGTATATATTCTCCATTAATTAGGGGCTTCTCGTATTTATTAACGGTAACTCCAAGATACAATTAATTGGCGACTTACAATTTTTCCTGTCACTCAACAACTCTTTTTTCTATACAAAGTTAAGCCCGGCAAAATTCTTGTTCAAAATTTGGCTATTATTTACATTTAGCCACTTATCAAGCAAGGTGGCGTACACATCCCTAAAATCAACCTCGTATTTAAGGTCGCCGTTATCAAGGGCCGATAAATTTGGCGCATTGTTATAAATACCTGCTTTATTAAGCTTACCCCCAAATATCATTACGTTGTTGGCAGTACCATGGTCAGTTCCATTGCTGGCATTCTGTTCCACCCTACGGCCAAATTCAGAGAAGGTCATTACCAGCGTATCATCCAGTTTGCCGGTTTGTTTCAGGTCTTTAATAAAAGCGGCTACCGCGTCCCCATAAATTTTTAACTGGCGGCCTTGTTGATTTTGCTGCTGCGTATGGGTATCGAAACCACTTAACGACACATAGTAAACCCTCGTTTTTAAACCTGAATTTATAAACTTAGCCACGCTTTTTAATTGCCCTGCAAAGGCCGATTGCGGGTATTGCGCCGTGGTGTTATATGTTTTACTGGTTTGCTGAATGTAGTTGGCCGATGACGAGGTCTCGATCATTGTTTTGTATAAATAACCCAGATTATCTTCGCTCAGGTGGGCGGCATCGTGCTCGTTCACCAGTTCTTTAAAGAATGGTTCGCGGGTTGATTGGTAGAGCTTTGCCGGGTTTTGCACTGCTATACCTTTCATTTTGGCCCCTTTCATGGCAAGCGATAAGGTATCATCAACCTCAACCGCGGTATATGGGTCTTTATTGATGGCGCAGTTGGCATCCAGATAACGGCCAATCCAGCCGGTGGTTAAAAACTGGTTAGATTCGCTGCCGGTTTGCCAGATATCCATGGAACGAAAGTGCGACCTGTCGGGGTTGGGGTAACCTACAGAATTGATCACGCTCATCCAGCCCTGGTCGTAAATTTCTTTAAGCGACGACAAGTAGGGGTTTAACCCCTGCATATCGTTTAGTTTGATGATCTCGGGCTGTTTTATGGCAATAGTGTTCCGTTTTTGGTAATATATGTCATTACCATAAGGCACAATAGTGTTAAGCCCATCGTTACCGCCAGACAGCTGGATGATCACTAAATTTTTATATCCCGTTAACTGCCCCGAAGCCATAGCTTCGAGTGGTTTGAGGAATGATGGTATCAGGAACGCGCCTGATGCCAATGTAGTGCTTTTTAAAAAATCTCTTCTTTTCATTTGTCAATTAAGAATTAGTGATTGGGTGAACGCCCATTAAGCGGGTCACTAAACCACTGTTAATACAATTGATACTCGGGTGTAGAAACCAACTCTATCACCATAGATCGTATATTGGTAGCGCGGTTCACTATCGCCATTAAGTTCGCGTTTAGCGCAGGTGCCAGTATCACACCCGCAACCGTCGCCTTTGATATGTTGGACGGGATGCCCGTTAAAAATTTATCCCAGTTAGGTTGTGTTTGCACCTGCGTGTTTACGGCTTTGCGTTTGTTTACATTCATAGCTAAAAAGGCCTCATCTTCCGGGTCGGCCTTGCCTTTAAAATCTATCACCCCATCGTTTAAAACCGTGGATGGGATCTTTAACCTAAACATTAACGATGAACTGTCTATCCAACTTTTCCCACCGGGCCAGCCGGCCACATTTGGCGGATAGAACAGCACCTGCCCCAGGGCTCGTTCAAACTGCATTATTACATCGGGGTTTTTATAGTCGATATAAAACTGGCGGTTAAGCCCCACAATAAAATCCACAGGGGCTTTAATGAGGTTGCCGGTGTTTTTATCAGTGTAAAACCAATCGGCAGTAAAAACGAATTTTAAAAGTTTGGTTATATCGTAAGCACTGCTGTAAAAGACATTTGCCATAGCGGTAACGTTAGCCATATCAGGCGTTTCATTCACCAGGTATTTATACAGCTTGGTGCAAATAAAACGCGCGGTCTCTTTTCGTTCCAGTAAAGTATTGATGATATCTTCGCCCGTAAAGGCGCCTGTTTTACCCAGGAAGTGTTTTTGCCCTTCGTCATGCAATACCTTGCGTTCTACAAATTCGCCATCGTTATCAAAGCCCCACCCGGTAAACGCCCGTGCCGATTCTTTTACATCCTGCTCGGTATAATTACCACGGCCAATAGTGAATAGTTCCATCAGTTCGCGCGCGAAATTCTCGTTTGGGTGGCCCTTTTTATTTTGCTGATTGTTTAAAAACTGCAGCATGGCCGGCGATTTAGATACCGCCAACAACAGGGTTTTAAAGTTGCCAAGGGCGTTTGTGCGTTGTATATTATTGAGCTGCTGGGCGTAAAATGCATTTTGTGTGCGGCAGGCAAAATGGTTATGCCAAAAAAGGGTCATCTTCTCGCGCAGCTGCGCTTCAGACATGCTCATTTGGTTTACCCAGGTAATATTCAGATCGCGCTCAAGTTGGCGCTGCTGTTGCATAAACATCTTTTTAGTGAGCGAATCGGCTTTGGCAGCATCCCTATAATTTGTATTGTTGGTAACTACGGTAAGGGGTTTTATTTCTGTAGATGAAGTAAAAAACCCCTCTACCGCATGTTTGACTGTTAAGCCTTTCACCCGCTGCATATCTGCAACGCGAAGGCCAAAACCGGCCCGTGCATATAAATGCTTTATCTTATTGGTGTTATCCATAGCTTAATTATGACAATTTTAAACCAGGGTAGTTTAACCTTCGCAATTTTTTTAAGTGTTTATTAAAAATGTTATGCTAAATGTTATATTCGTGTAACCTAAGCTGATTGTATGTACAAAACTATTACTTGCCTGTTATTATGCCTTAGTGCGTCATTTGCAAACGCACAAACTACCCCAACAGTTAACAGAACCCCCGCCTTTGGCAAAGTTGATGTAGCCGATCTTGAATTAAAAGCCTGCGACTTTGAAAGCGGTGCAACCGCCGAAATACTCTTTGACAGAGGCGACGCCTACTACGACGGCAACCTCGACCTTGCCATGGAAAGGCATAAAAGGATAAAAATATTTAATGCAAACGCTAAAAATAACGGCGATATCCGCATTGAATATATTGGCGGCAACCATTTAGAATTTATCACAGGCATACAGGCCCAAACCATTAACCTCGTTGATGGAAAACCCGAAATTACCAAGCTGGATAAAAAACTGATATTTACCGAACAAATAGATAAAAACCGCACCGCCATTGTATTTAGCATGCCTAATGTAAAGGCAGGGTCTGTTATTGAGTACAAGTACATATGGCATACCAACTCCATAAGTAACTTCCCGGATTGGTATTTCCAGGATAAGTTGCCAACACGCTACAGCCAACTATCTGCAGCCATACCCGATATTTTTTATTTTAAGCAAAAAACCAATATCAACCAGGCACTTGCCAAATATTCCAATAAAAGCGAAGGCAGAAGCCTGGGGACAGGTAGTGATGTGATAACCTATAGCCTGGAAACAAATGTAAGGGCATTGGAAAACGTACCATCGTTGCCCGATGAGCCGTACATGACCTCTAACTCAGATAACCTGCAATCTGTTGTTTACCAGTTAACATCACATTGGCTTAGCTACTTTAAAAACCGATGAACAGAAAGAGTACCTGATACGCATGCTTAATATGAAGCAGCCATCAGCATTAAACTATAACCCCGTTGCCGATAACGAAGGCATAAAAGAAGTAAGCCTTGACATTGAGTACGATAAGTTTAGCGATATTATAACCGGCGACAAAAGGTTTTATCGCCCGCAAGTTTTTGAACTATGGGGTAACACCGTGCCGATATTAGACAAACGGAGCAGCGACTACTATTTTAACCACCCAATGCTTAAAAATTGTGTAACTACTATTGATCTGCCTGCGGGTTTCGAGGTAGAAACAATGCCGGTTAACCAGTCGCTTAAGTTTAGCTACGGCGACTACGATGTTAAATATGTTTACAACGCCGCTAAAAACCAGGTAATAAGTATCGCTAAATTTAAGTTGACCACCCAGGTTATCCCTTCTGCCAAATACACCGAAATGCAGCAGTATATGGATGCCATAGCAAAAGCGCAAAATAAAAAGCTGGTAATACGCCGCAAGGCTTAATTTTGCCCTGATGATATTCAGGCTTGATGATCGCTTATTGTTCCCCAACCCGGCACTTGCCGAAGAAGATGGCTTGCTGGCCGTAGGCGGCGATCTATCAACCGATCGCTTGTTGCTGGCTTATCAAAATGGAATTTTTCCATGGTATAGCGAGGATGAGCCCATTTTGTGGTACTCGCCGCATGAGCGGTTTGTGCTATATCCGAATGAGTTGAAGATCTCCAAATCTATGAACAAGGTGTTACAGCTGGGGATATTTACCGTTACTACCGATACCTGTTTTGATGATGTGGTGGCGGCCTGTTCGGCTATTGAACGCGAGGGGCAGGACGGCACCTGGATAACCGATGACATGAAGGCCGCTTACTCCAATTTGCATCAAGCCGGGCACGCTCATTCTGTTGAGGTTTGGCTGGATGACA
This sequence comes from Mucilaginibacter sp. UYNi724, assembly GCF_054057495.1. Classification (NCBI taxonomy): domain Bacteria; kingdom Pseudomonadati; phylum Bacteroidota; class Sphingobacteriia; order Sphingobacteriales; family Sphingobacteriaceae; genus Mucilaginibacter; species Mucilaginibacter sp. UYNi724. The sequence continues at coordinate 50,677 of NZ_JBSRZI010000010.1, forward strand.
AACTGGTAGGGGGTTTATACGGCGTACATGCCGGCGATGTGTTTTGTGGCGAAAGTATGTTTAGCAAGGTGAGCAATGCTTCTAAGACCGCGCTTATCTGGCTTTGCAACACGGGCGAATACCACCTGATAGATTGCCAGGTTTACACCGAACACCTGGAAAGCATGGGAGCTTGCATGATACCGCGCGAAGAATATATTGCCATACTGCACAAAACCATTGGCTAAACATTAGTTTTGTAAACAGATGATAGAGCAGGCAAATCATAAGGAACGAATAATTTTAGGCATTGACCCGGGTACAGCTATAATGGGCTATGGCCTTGTGCTGGAGAAAGGGCCAAAAATTGAACTGATAAGCCTTGGTGTGGTTAAAATGGATAAAATTGACGACCACATGCTTAAGTTGCAACGCATCTTCGAGAAAACCGTTGCATTGATAGATAACTATAAACCCGATTGCCTGGCTATTGAAGCCCCGTTCTATGGTAAGAACATACAGGTGATGCTGAAACTTGGGCGTGCGCAGGGTGTTTGCATGGCCGCGGCGCTTTCGCGCAGTGTAAGTATTACCGAGTATGCCCCGCGTAAAATAAAACAATCTATTACCGGGAATGGCAGTGCCACTAAAGAGCAGGTATCGGCCATGCTGCAAACCATCCTGAAGTTTAACGAAACGCCCGAATTTTTAGATGCTACCGATGGGCTGGCTGTTGCCGTTTGCCACTCGTTCCAAAAAATACAGGTAGCACGAGGCGGAAAAGTAACCAGCAAAAAAAGCCACAGCGGCTGGGAAGCTTTTGTGAAGGATAACAGCGCCAGAGTGGTTAAAGACGCCGGTAAATAATAATATTTGATCTTTATTTTCCTTTTGGAATGTACGCTTCATAAAATTCTCCTGTACCTTTTGCATCAAGCCTTCCAACTATTACTTGCGATACAGAATTATTTGACAACTCAATACCACGTCTTAAATGGTAATGTTCTCGTGCTCCAACTGGTAAATATTTATCGTTTACCTTTTCCTGATTTAGTTCTGCAATTTCAAGTAATAATTTAGCAAATGATCTTAATCCTTCCGGGTTTCCATGGATTAATACTTCGTCCCACTTTTCTATTTCTCCTTCAAATTCGTCTTCGTTATGACTAATGCTTATATCTAAATGCCCTTCAATTTCGTTCCCTTTAGTTTGGTTATATTTCATCTTATTAATTGTTGGTTTAGCTCTGCAAGAAACTTATAATATCCGTGTATCTAAAAATAGCTAAAGCAGAAGTCTTCTTACATCTTCCCAATTATTTACACGTACATCCCATTCTACATTATGGTTATGCGCGGCAGTGTACAAAATGCCCTGCCCTATAAATCGTTTAAAATGCTTAACGTTATCATCTATCAGGTAATCGGCATTAATGATGCTTTTATCGCCACAAAAAACAATGTTGGTCCATGATATGTAAGGGAAATGCTCTCCCAACCAAGCCAGTTTAGGTAATAACGAATTGGGGAACTCCATAGCGGCTGTGGTGAAAAAGATCTCATATTTTTCGTGCAGGTCTTTAATCACTTCCTTACATCCGGGAATAACTGCCAGGTCTTTAAAAAAATCATCGTGAAAAACATACTTTTTTGAAATACCCTTGTGCATCGGATCTATAAGTTCTTCGAATGTATGTGCATGGAGTTGCTCTGGTGTGAATTGAGTACCATAATCACGCGTGTACCACTCTGCAAAACGTGCGTGGGCATCCGCCACAACCTCGTCCATATCTATAGCTATTCTTTTCATAATGTGTCAACTGTACACAAATATAGCCCCTTTCAATCGTTATCTTGTTTATAATTATTCTAAATAACTTGCTTGGTAGCTTGCAATCATATACATTTGCGCCATTATTTATAATTAGTCTTAATAAGAATGAAAATAGCAAATACCTTTCCCTTTAAATTATTCGCAGCCGTTATAATGCTGTTAACCCTTATAAACCCTGCAAGCTTACTTGCACAAAACAGGGGCACTATACAAGGTAAAGTTACCACAAGCAAAGGCGAAGCCGCCGGTAACGTATCTATCGGCCTTAGCGGCACCAGGATAGGCACAAGTACTTTAGATAACGGTGACTTCTCGTTTAAAGCCCCGGCAGGTTCGTATACCATTGTTATATCATATGTAGGTGTACAAAGTGTTGAAGTGCCCGTAACCGTTGTTGCAAACGAGATAAGTACTGTACCAACCATCACTATTAACGCAAGCCTTTCGCAACTAACCGAGGTTAATGTTATTGCCAACCGCGCTAACCGTTTTGCCCGCAAGGTAAGTACTGATGTTGGCCGTATCCCGTTGGATAACCTGGAAAACGCACAAAGCTACACCACTATCAGCAGCGAGCTGATCAAAGAGCAACAGATTTTTTCTGTTGATGAATCGCTCAGAAATGCATCAGGCATTCAAAAAATGTGGGATGCTACCAGCCGCGCAGGCGATGGTGGCGGCTATTTTACCCAACGTGGTTTTACTACCCAAATAAGCGTACGCAATGGTGTTGCCGGTATAGTTACCAGCGGTATAGATGCGGTGAACGTTGATAAGGTTGAAGTAATAAAAGGCCCGTCATCTACTTTATTTGGTGGTTCTGTAACTTCATTTGGTGGTTTAATAAATAGGGTCACCAAAAAGCCTTACGAAACCTTTGGTGCCGAGATTGGCCACACTGTGGGCAGCTACGATCTAAACCGTACCACACTTGACCTGAACACCCCGCTTGGTTCAAAAGTGGCGTTTCGTTTAAATACAGCATACAATTACGAAGGAAGTTTCCAAAACTATGGTAAAAGCCGCACGTTTGCTGCTGCACCAAGCTTATCTATAAAAGCTACTAAAAAATTATCATTCCTGGTAGAGGCTGAGATGTTTTACGGCCGCAATTCTGCCAAGCCATTCTTTTTCTTTTACGATTCGCCAAAAGCGCTGGGTGTAAGCAAGGTTAGCGATTTAAATATCGACTACATGAATGCTTATTCAGCCACTGATATCACCTCGTACTCGCGCAGCATCAATTACTTTGCCGAAGCCAAATACAAGATCTCTGATAAGTTTGCTTCACAAACCATCTTCTCTAATTCAAACAGCTTTTCTAACGGGGCAAGCCCATACTATTACTTAATTACTGATGCTACTGCACAGTTAATTGCACCAGGTATACAAGACCCTCCGGGCAACAACAACTACATCTACCGTAACGATCAATCAACCGCTAACAGTAAATTTGGCGCTACAGAAATTCAGGAAAATATCAACGGCGATTTTAAAACAGGGTCCATTCGCCACCGCTTTGTATTTGGTTTAGATTTTCAACGCCAAAATTCAAACCAGATCTTTTTCGGCAATGCCTATGGCATAGCACCCATAAACGACCCCAATTACGATTACAGCGTGTTTAACAAGCTATTGGTTGACCAAACAAATGCCGCCAACCCGCTTACATCTGCAAATACCTACCCGTACATCTACAAAAAGAACACTTACGGTGTTTACCTATCTGACGTGATCAACATCACCGACAGGTTAATTGCCTCTATTGGCGCACGTGTAGATCGATTCGAAAACAAAGGGACGTACAATCTGGATGGTTTGCAAACCGTAAAACCCTTTGCCCAAACAGGCTTCTCTCCAAAATTAGGTTTGATCTATCAGCCAATAAAAGAAGCCCTCTCAATTTTTGCTAACTACCAAAACGGTTTCAAAAATCCGGATGTATTTACAGACGGCAGCGGCACAGCAGTTATCCCTAAGATCCAGAATGCAAATCAGGCCGAGGGTGGTGTTAAAATGGCATTATTCAACGGTAAATTGAACGGCACCTTAAGCGTTTACCGCATCAGGGTTACCAATACAATCCGTTCTATCCCTAATTCACCGGTATTTGGTTCGATACAAGATGGTACACAAACAAGCAAAGGTTTCGAGGCTGAGCTTATTGCAAACCCGGTATCGGCTATTAACATCGTAGCAGGTTTCTCATACAACGACTCTAAATACACTGTCGGCGACCCTGACGTTTTAGGCTTACGCCCAAATACCGCAGGTTCGCCATACCTTGCTAACCTATACGTAAGCTACCGTTTGCCACAAAGCCTTGTTAAAGGTGTTGGTGTTGGCGTTGGCGGTAACTATGCCAGCAGCAACAAAGTGATAAACAGCGTTAGCCAGGGCAGTTTCGAATTACCATCTTACGCTTTATTAAACGCATCAGTATATTTAGACAGGCCTAAATACCGTTTTGGTTTAAGCGGAAACAACCTAACAGATAAGCACTACTACACAGGTTTTACAACCATTAACCCGCAAAGGTTACGCCAGTTTGTGCTAAGTGCATCATACAAATTGTAAGCATGACCCCATTTAAAAAAGTACTACTTTTTTGCCACCGCTGGCTCGGATTTATTTCCGGGCTTGTGGTGTTTATTGTGAGTATAACGGGCTGTATCTTCTGCTTTCAGGACGAGATCCAGGATGCTTTTTACGGGTACCGTAGCGTACAAAATACAGGTAAACCGTATGTACAACCCTCTCAATTAATAAGCGAGGTTAAAAAGGCATACCCCACGGCAAGCCCCGATTTTATATATTATTACGGGGTAGAAAGGCCGGCAGGTGTGTTGGCCAACATGGGTAAAGATGGTTTTGAATACGTTTTTTTAGACCCCTACACCGGTAAGATCACCTACCACGAAAAGCCGCAGACCAACTTTTTTATCATTGTAGAATACATACATCTTTACCTGCTGCTGCCACCCGCCATTGGCCATAGGATAGTCGGCGTATCGGTTATTATTTTTATGGTGATCATGGTTACGGGGCTTATCCTTTGGTGGCCCAAACGCAAAAGCGACCGCAAACGCAGCTTCACCATTAAGTGGGGTGGCCGCTGGCGAAGGGTTAATTATGATCTGCATAACGTGCTTGGCTTTTACGCCACATCCATCGCGCTTATACTGTCTATAACCGGCCTGGCAATAGCGTTTCAACCCGTAAGCAAAGCCATTTATAACACGGCAAACATTGGCCGGGGTATTACTTATGAAGATGAAGTAACCGAACCTAAATCAGATTCGCTTAAAATAGCCGGGGTTGCAAAATTGCCGGTTATAGATATCGCGTTCGCGCATGCCAGGCAGCAATCGCCACAGGCCCAAATGTTTTTGATCCATAACGACCCGGCTTTGTCGGGTGCCATAGGCGTGGGTGCTTATGCAAAATCTATGCATTATTCCAACGCAAATGGTTACGAATTTGATAAGTATAACGGCAAGCTTTTAAAAACCTACGCATACGATAAAAAAAGCCCTGGCCTAAAACTTAACGAGATGAACTACGACATCCACGTAGGGCAGATAGGTGGCATCACAACCAAGATCATCGCGTTTTTAGCCAGCTTAATTTGCGCCAGTTTACCGGTAACCGGGTTTATCATTTGGTTGGGTAAGCGCAAAAAAGCAAAATCAAAAACAGGCAAGGCACGTGGTGCCGTGCATCACAAAACACACAGGAGACAGGTGCAGGCTTCATAATTTTCACCACAAGCACACTAAGAAGGCCCACAAAGGCTACAGAGGTTAATCTTTGTGGCCTTGGTGGGCCTTTGTCATGCTGAGCGATAGCGAAGCATCTAATCGCCGAGATGCATGGTGTACATTATATCCTTCGCTATCGCTCAGGATGACAAAATAAGAACGGCTATCTATACTCCACCTCCACATCATCCGTCACCGCATGCCCGGTGCAGGTGAGGATCCAGCCTTGGGCTATGTCTTCATCTGTCAGTACTTCGTTCTTCGCCATTTCTACCTTTCCGGTTTTGCAGAAGGCTACGCAGGCCGAGCAGATCCCGCTACGGCAACTATACGGCAGTTTTATCTTGTTTTGTAACGCAGCCTGTAATATAGATTGGTTTTCGCCCGCTACCAGGTTATGCACTTCGCCTTCAAAATTTATGCGGATGCCTTTTGGCGGATAATTAGTTTGGCTGCCGGTAACCGGCACGGTTTCCAGTACAAAGTTTTCTTTGTGGATACTTGTGGCTTCAATACCCATGTACATCAGCGTTAGCTTTATCATGCGCATATAAGTGAACGGCCCGCAGATGTAAAAATCCGCTTTGGTTTTATCGAAACTTAGCTGTTCGTTCACCAATTGCTCTACACGGATGTTGGTTAGGCGGTTGGCTTCGCTGCTAAGTAAATACGTAACAGTAAACCTTTCGGGGTAGCTTGTCAGTAACTCGTTCAGTTGGTTATTAAACAAAACGGTTTGTTTGCTTTGGCTGCTATAAATTAAATGTAGTTTGCTTTTGCCGGGGCGATTAAGCACATATTTAATTTGCGAGAATATTGGAGTGATACCACTCCCTGCCGCGAAAAATACCAGGTTTTTATTGGCTTCATATTCTTTAACGGTGAATACGCCGGCAGGTTCAGCAACATTAAGCACATCGCCTACCTTAACTTTAGTAAGCAGGAAGCGAGAGATCTCGCCATTTGTAATGCGCTTTACGGTGATGGCAAGCCTGTCATCATCAGGAGATGAACTTAACGAATATGACCGGCGGACTTCCTGGTTATGATGATCAAATACCAGCGTTATAAATTGCCCGGCTTTATATACGGGCTTGTAACCAACAGCCTTAACCAAATAGAAGGTTGCCGTATCGGGCAGTTCCCATTTTATTCCATCAACACGTAATTGCAGTAAATCCGCCATTTATAAATTATTCTTTTTTTGTTGCCATCGCCTTGCGTAGTACACTGTTCTTTTTGCCGTAGGTAAAATAAATTACCAAACCTATGCCCAACCAAAGTATCAGCCGCAACCAGGTATCGCCGGGTAAAAACGTCATCATGGCAAAACAGGTTAAAATACCCAATATTGGCACCAAAGGCACAAACGGCGTTTTAAACGGGCGGTGTATGTTTGGTTGTTGCTTACGCAATATAAGCACTCCGGCGCATACCATTACAAAAGCAAGTAAAGTGCCAATGCTGGTCATTTCGCCCACCACGCGGATGGGCACAAAGGCCGCGAATAAAGATATGAACCCGCAAAGCAGCATATTTGATTTCCACGGGGTGCGAAATTTATGATGAATCTCAGAAAACACCTTCGGCAGCAAACCATCTTTAGACATAGAGAAGAACACGCGTGACTGGCCTAACAAGTCAACCAATATTACCGATGTATAACCGATCAGTATCGCCAGTACAATGGCTTTGCTTAACCACTGGTAATGCGTTTTTTCGATAGCGATGGCAACCGGCGCGCCCGAGCCGATGAACTCTTTATAATTAGCCATCCCCGTCATTACATGGGCGAAGATCACAAACAGGATAGTACACACTATTAACGAGCCGATGATACCGATAGGCATATTGCGCTGCGGGTTCTTAGCCTCTTGCGCGGCGGTAGATACGGCATCAAAGCCGATGAAAACAAAGAATACAAGCCCGGCACCTCTAAGTATGCCCGACCAGCCATAATCACCCCAAACGCCCGTATTTTGCGGGATGTAAGGATGATAGTTTGCCGGGTTGATGAATGACCAACCTACGGCAATAAATACCAACACCACGCCAACCTTTAAACTTACAATAATGGCATTAATAAGCGCCGACCCTTTTGTACCACGGATGATGATACTGGTTACCAATACCACTATCAAGGCCGCTGGCAGGTTAATAATACCACGCACCACATCGCCATTGGCGGCTTTAGAAGTTTCGAATGGCGACAGGATAAGCTGCGGGGGCAGGTACAGATCAAACCATGATAAGAACTTAGTTAAATACTGCGACCAGCTGATAGCTACGGTTGCAGCGCCAACTGCGTACTCCAGCATCAAATCCCAGCCGATGATCCAGGCAAACAGCTCGCCCATGGTGGCATAAGAATAAGTGTATGCACTGCCTGCAACCGGTATCATCGCCGAAAATTCCGCATAACACAATGCCGCGAACGTACAGCCCAAAGCAGCAATTAAAAACGAGATGGTAACCGCCGGGCCAGAGTGCTGGCCCGCGGCGATGCCGGCTAACGAGAACAAGCCCGCGCCAATAATAATGCCTATCCCGATGAGGATAAGGTTAACCGGGCCAAGCGAACGTTTAAGTGAATTTTCTCCTACTTCTTCAGATTCTTTCAGTAGAAGTTCGATGGGTTTTTTGATCATGTTTAAATAAAGTCCACAAAATTAGTAGATTATTAATTAAACACTAATTATTAGTGATGTAAGTATGAAAGGAGGGGTGATTATGACTATCGCATATTTTACTCACCTCGACAACGCTACGCTGGTCGACGCTCTCTTCGCTGCGCGGAAAGAGGGTTTAGCTTCATTATTTTCTCACCTTTTGCGAAGCAGATAGGCGCGCGTACCTAGTACAGCAGGGTGATTAAATCTGCGGCTACGAAACCTTGATAACCAACTTGCCAAACTGCTTTGCCGCACCCATTTTATCAAAGGCCTTTTTAACATCAGCAAACGGGAACACCTCATCAACCATCGGGACTATTTTATGTTCGTTCACCAAGGCAAGCATGGCTTTAAAATCTTCCTGGGTGCCCATGGTGGTTCCTAAGATCTGCAGCTGTTTCCAAAAAATGGGGCGGGCATTTAGTTCGGGGATGTCACCTGCCGTACCACCGAAGAATACGATACGGCCACCGGGGTTACACAAATCCGGGATCTTGTTAAAATCGGGGCCGAGGGCGCTATCCACCACAATATCAAAACCACCACCGCTAAGGTGCTTTAGCTCCTGCGCCCAATCCTGAGCCTTATAGTTTACCCCGGCAGATGCGCCAAGTTGTTTGGCTTGCTCAATTTTCTCGCCCGTGCCCGATGTTACAAAAACTTGCGCACCTGCCGCTAAGGCAAACTGCAAGGTAAACGACCCCGTGCCAGCGCCCACCCCCACAACCAATACCTTATCGCCTTTTTTGATATGTGTTTTGGTGAATAACGCGCGGTAAGCAGTTAGCCCGGCCAAAGGCAAGGCAGCAGCTTGTTCAAATGTTAGATGCGAGGGTTTTGGGTATAGGTATTCTGCCTTAACCAATACGTATTCGGCCATGGTGCCATCATCGGGCAGGCCCAGTATTTTAAATTCTTTCGATTGAAATTCCGTTTGTTCGCCCCAGTTATGGGATGGGTTAATGATCACTTCTTTACCCAGCCAGTGGCTTGCACCCTCGCCTGCTTCGGCAACTATGCCCGCACCATCAGCGCCAAGAATGGTTGGGTATTTTATGCCGGCGTATTTGCCTTGCGTAATCCACCAGTCGCGGCGGTTTAAGGCGGCGGCTTTTATTTGCACCAATACTTCGCCCGGGCCGGGTGTGGGTTTGGCAACATCTTTTATAACCAATGGGTTTTCTGCGGATTCGAGTACAATGGCTTTCATGGTGGTAATGCTTAATTGTAAAATAAAAAAAGCGGCAGAATTGTTTCCAATCTGCCGCTTTCAAATATAAAAGGCTGCGCTAATTAAGCGATAGCTTTTGTATATAATTCTGAAACGTGGTTCCAGTTAATTACATTCCAGATAGCGGTTAAGTATGCCGGGCGCAGGTTTTGGTACTTTAAGTAGTACGCGTGCTCCCAAACATCGATACCTAAAATTGGGGTGCCTTTTACTTCGGCAACATCCATTAAAGGGTTATCCTGGTTAGGGGTTGATGTAACAGCCAGTTTTTTATCGGCAGTAACAATTAACCAGGCCCAGCCAGATCCGAAACGGGTTGCACCGGCTTCGTTCACTTTGGTTTTAAAATCAGCAACCGAACCGAAAGTGCTTTTAATAGCATCGGCCAAGGCGCCTGTAGGCTCGCCGCCACCGCTTGGTGAAAGCAACGTCCAAAACATGGTGTGGTTATAGTGGCCACCACCGTTGTTACGTACTGCAGGTGCAAATTTTGATATATTTTTGATGATGTCTTCAATTTTACCATCAGCCTCCGGTTTACCTTCTAAAGCTTTGTTTAAGTTGGTAATATAAGCCTGGTGGTGCTTGCCATGGTGAATTTCCATAGTAGCTTTATCGATGTGTGGTTCCAGAGCATCGGTAGCGTAGGGTAACGCCGGTAGTGTAAATGCCATAATATTTAAAATTTAAGGTTAAACGTTTTCGTGATGGAACAAATATAAGGGTTGAGGTATGTTTTTGTTCTATATCAATGTCAAGTTTTTGTTAAGAGAGTCCGGAAGACGGGAAGACAGAAAGTCGGCAGATGATTTGCATGCCCCGCCTTCTTATCGACTTACGGTCTTCCCGCCTTATGGACTTCCCGACTCCCTCCCTACTTCCTCTTCCCTTTAAAAAAATCCTTCACTAACTGCGAGCACTCGTTTTCGTGGATGCCGCCGGTGATGAGGGTTTTAGGGTGGGTGATACTTTGGTTAAGCCTGCCGAAGCCCCGCTGAACATCATAAGCGCCAAAAACTATCCGGCCTACCTGGAACCAGTAGCTCGCGCCGGCGCACATTACGCAGGGCTCCATGGTAACATACAACGTGCACTCGGGCAGGTACTTGCCACCCATAGAATTTACCGCCGCGGTAAGGGCCTGCATTTCTGCATGGGCGGTTACATCATTAAGGCGCTCGGTAAGGTTATGGCCGCGGCCGATGATCTGCCCTTTGCAAACCACAATGGCACCAATAGGGATCTCATCTTCCTGCAAGGCCTGGCGGGCCTCCTTCAGGGCCTCGTTCATAAAAAAATCATCGGGCGATATGGCGGGCTGTTCATCGCCAAAAGTGTGATACCTCATAAGGGTTTATTGTCAAATACTTTACTCAAATGTTTCTCTGTACCCATCATTAGCAACACCGCCATTGTTATGGCCGACACGACTAATAAGGCTGTTTGGATGGCAATTTGCATATCCTCTTTCATGCCGATCATGTCTAAACTGATTGTTAAAACAAAACCCGCAACAATCGTGATAATACCAAGCCTGATCATATACACGGCCGAAAAATGATTGGCTTCATCCCATGTTTCCTGATTTTTCATGGCCGATGGCATACGGTACCCATACAGGCTATTGATGTGCTTCGGCGGGAAACGCTTTTGTATAAAGCCCATCAGCATAAAAAGGAAGCCTATTAATTGCGGGCCTATCAGCCAATGTTCTAAACGCATATCATATCAGTTTGCTGCCGTTTGGTACGGGTTTATCGATGGCGGTAAGTACAATGTCGCCGTTCTCGTCGGCAAGGCCGGTAACCAAAAACTCCGACATAAAATTGGCTATCTGTTTCCTTGGGAAATTCACCACACCCATGATCTGTTTGCCGGGAAGTTCTTCTTTTGTGTAATGCCTTGTGATCTGCGCGCTGCTTTGTTTTATCCCCAGCGGGCCAAAATCCACTTTAAGCTTGTAAGCAGGCTTCCTCGCCTCCGGGAAATCGACTGCTTCCAGTATGGTACCGGCACGCAGTTCTACCTTTTCAAAATCGTTCCAGGTTATGGTTTCCATAATAACAAAGGTATTTAAAAAAATTGCCATGTTATTTATCCATCGCGTTATTGCTTCGTACCGCAAAGACGCGCGGAAATTAATTCGCGTTAGGGATTACAGCGGATACCGGCCATGTGCCTAAGGCCTGCAGGCGTATGAGCGGAAAGCCCGCCCGCAGGGAACGCCCAAAAGAAGCCTCTTCCCCCGCTCTCTCCGAAGGAGAGGGCTAAATGCGCTGTGTTTTTAAGCCCTCTCCTTCGGAGAGGGTTTGGGTGAGGCTATCTTCGGAGAAGGTTTGGGTGAGGCTATCTTCGGAGAGGGTTTGGGTGAGGCGTCCTATCCTTTCAACTTCTTCACCGTTTCCGTTAAATGCGCCAAATGGTGGTTACCATGCCATGCATACAAGGCCAGGTTCTTTTTCAAAGGTGTTACACTACCACTCTCGGGGTGTACGAAAGTGCGGTTCCATTGGTCCTCGGTAAAAGATTCGAACAGGGCTATCATGTGCTGGTGGATGCCGTCGAGCATTTTTAGCGATGGCTCCACCGGCAGACGGTAATCTGCCTGGATGGCCCAACCGGCTTCGTCATATGGTTTTATGGTGGGGTTATCCTCTGTAAGGGCCAGCTTAAAACGGCAAAGCGAATTCATGTGGCTATCGGCCAGGTGGTGCACAACCTGGCGCAGCGTCCACCCGCCGGTGCGGTACTGGGTGTCTAACTGCTCATAAGTAAGGCCTAAAATAGCCTCGCGGATGCGGCCCGGCAAAGTGGCAATATCGTGGGTCCATTGGCGCATGTCCTGCTCGGTATAAGATACGGGCGGCACAAATTTGCCTATGGGGTAACGCATTTCTTCGTCTGTAAGCATGTGTTTGATGGATATGTTATAAATTTTGTGGTTGAACAAGTAATTGGCCTAAATTAGCGTTTTACAGTTATTTCGCCTTACGATGCTCAAAAAATTACTGCTAATAGTACTGCTCCTCAAATGCTCGGCAGGCTTTGCCGAAACTATCCGCACCGATGTTTTGGTAGTGGGCGGCGGGGCAAGCGGTGTGGCGGCGGCCATACAAAGCGCGCGCAGCAACGTAAAAACCATGCTGATTGAACAAGGCGCCCGGCTTGCCGGCAGCATGGCCAGCGGCGGCATGTCCATACTGGAAGCCAACCGCAATTTAGCATCCGGCATTTATGCCGAATTTAGGGAACACATTCGCCAATTTTACAAACTTCGCCTTGGTTACGATACCACCCGCAACGCGCCGCTTGTTTTTGAACCGGCCACCGGCGCGGCCATCCTCAAAAAAATCACCGATACGGTGAAGAACCTCACCGTGAAAATGAATACGCCTTTCAACGCCATAAAAAAGGACGGCACGGGCTGGATAGTTACCGCGACCATAGGCGGCAAGCCCGTTACCATTAAAGCGAAATTGGTTGTAGATGCTACCGAACTGGGCGGCGTGGTTAGGGCAGCGGGCTTAAAGGGTGGCGAGATGTTGCAACTGGGTTTGAATGATATGTACACGCCTTACCCGCCCGAAGCAAGCGTTTCGCAACTGTACCGAACAAGCATTGCCGTGGGCGATGCCTTGCCCGGCAAGAAATACCCGCCCCCGGCAGCGTACTGCATCCCGCTGGGGGCTGTGCTGGTTAAAGACGAAGAGAACCTGCTGATTGCCGGAGAGGCAGTGGGCCTTACCGACCCCGCCGCACAGATGACGCTTGGGCAGGGCGTTGGCGCTACCGCCGCCTATTGCGTGTTTTTTAACACCACCACCAAGAACCTTCGCCCGCGAGTTATACAGGGCGAGATACTGGACCATAAAGGGATGCTGATGCCCTTCGCCGATATTAAAACTACCGACCGCGACTACCGCGCCATACAACAGATAGGAGCGACAGGTCTGCTGCAAGGCATGCAAAAGGTTAACGGCAACAGCGCGCAGGTTTTGTTTATGCCCGATACACTGGTGCGCACCGCCGAGGTAAAGCCCTTTTTGAACGAGATCTATTCCCGCTCGTTCCTGTGGTTTAACCGAGAGCAGCCGGGCGAACTATTCACCATAGCCAACCTGCTCAGCTACATAAGCGAAATGACCCTGCGCGACCCCGAAAACCTGCAGGACGGCCTCCAAAAAACATGGAAAACCTACTACCATTTCCTCACCGACTTTAACCCCAACCGCCCCATAACCCGCCGCGAATTTGCCGTACTGGCCAACCGCTTCCTAAACCCCTTTGCCCGTAAAATTGATATAAGTGGCAGATTGGTGAATTAATGTTTTTGTAAAGCAAGGGTTGTAGTGCTTGGGTGAGGGTAGCCCCGCTATCCGCTCATACGGCGCAGCCGTTCGGCGCGAGGCCGGTATCGCTGCTATCGGGTTTAGAGGGAGTTAGATTATTAAAATTAATTGGTGTGTTATATAGATTTACATTATTGTCACGCTCGGCTGCTAAGATATTTCTCATTGGTCTTGAGAAGTAAACTGTTCGTTTTAATGCTGCATTTGCTTTATTGCCATGTTCAATTAGAACCTCATCAATTAAATTTTTAGTGTCCAAATTAAGTTCTAATTCGTCATATTCATACCTACAAAACAAATCATCTGAATTTTTATATAATAAGATGTTATTGCCACTGAGGATTTTTGAGTCTAAATATGGAAATGACTTTTTTATTTTAAATATGTGAAGTTCTGTACAATAAGGACCATCTTTTTGCCTAATAATATAAGAGTTTGTGAGTCTATGCCCATATTTTAACGCGCTCTTATATTCGATCAAGTAAAATAGTTTGTGTAATGCGAAATAGGTATATGAGTCTTTTTTTTGAAATAAATAATTAATTATTGCAGATACATCAACAGTTAAAGGTTTCGCTGAGATAACCATAGGTTTCTTAGAAAGGTTTTTAAGGGCATCAGCGAGAAATTGGTAGTCCGATCTTTGATTTGCCAAGCTTCGGTGTAACATAGCTCTTTGTCCTGGATGGTATAGCGGGATTAAAAGCCTGCCGTACCATTTGTTAGCTGTCCGAACTGAGCCTTTTAAAGTTAAATTATGCTTAGATATGTAGTTTAAACTTTCTAAAGCTACTCTTCCTAAAGTCACAACTATCTTAGGTTTTATTACATCGACCTGTTCCTGCAAAAACTTGGAACAATTCAAAATTTCACTTTTAATGGGTGTCGAATTATTCCCGCTGTCGTCCCTTGGGTTACATAAGACGGCATTGGTTACAAAGATTATTGAACGATCAATACCAACAAATTTCAATAATCCCTCGAAATTATGTCCTGCTTTGTCTCCATGAAAAGGAATTCCGCTGTCGTCAGCACCTAAGCGTCCGGGAGCCTCGCCTATAAACATCAAATCTGCGTTGAGGGAACCGGCCGATCTATTTAAAACTTTGGTGACATTGCACATTCGAGGGCACAAGTCACACTGTTGTACTCTGGCACTAAGTTCATCGAAATCGTTAAAATTAAATAAATCCATAACTCGCTACCAAGTTAAACTATCAATACAATTCTTTACAGCTTTTTTATTATTTATGTAATAATGGATTGAATGACAGGTTATGCTTCCTACTTGTGAATTTGTCTTACTACATACAAATCCTAATAAATGGGTTAGCCCAATATAATTTCCAAGTGCCTTTTTTAGGAAGTCGTGATTTCGATAAACAGCCGTTAAGTTTAAATCATTATTAACCTGTGCAAATTGCACATATTGTAAACAAGGATTTCCAAGTATTCTCGTATTGCTGTCGTAATCGACTGATGACACATGCATAATATAACATGCGGTTTGTTTGTTAGGTCGACTATTTATGTCATTAATGATTTTTTGTATTTGATTCTCTTTTTTAAAGCCAAACTTTGTAAATCGTAAAAAATAGTTCCCCCACTTACTCCTATTCTTTCGATGTAGTTTTTTCCCTCTTACATAAAGGATTTCATGCAAATCATAAAAATGATTTACATCCTTTGTTTGATTACGTTGATATAATTTATATGGAAAAATTGTATTTGCAACATCTTGCATATCATTTTTTGTAATGATTTTAGACTGTATGATTTCATTTAGGTTATCGTCATCAATAAAGCTTGGTGCTGTTATATGCACAATTAAATTAAACCCGTCACCTTGGGATAAAATTAATGAACATGCATCTCGCCAAGCAGTTAGACAAGTTTGAGATTCAATTAGTTTTGGCATTTTTCTAAGTAACTTATTTCTCTGTTATTTAAGTCGACCTTCACACTTCCACCACAGTTTTTTACGAGTTGACGAAATACATCATAACCCATTAATATGGCTCGTTCCCATTCTGCAACATTACATTTTGACACCTCCAAATTAGATGACAGGTTTTTGATTGTTTTTATTATTTTGTTATCTACCCTTTCTATATCTTCGTAAAACAAGTGTTCTTTGGCAGATTGATAAATAAATGCACTTATAGCTTCTTCTATGATTGCAGCCCTTGCACCATCTTCTACTTCGTCTACCAATGGATCGCTTTTCCTTTTAATTTTCATTATAGTTCTTACAACTGGCGACCACCCGAGAACAGCAGCATACGCGAAATGGAAAATGTCATGATATCTGTATCCATCATCATCATAATTGTTATCTGTTAAAGGATCACCTATTGCTTTTCCATTTATTGAGAGGTGGATTATTTTTGTACCCTTTTTGGTTTCTTCACTAAACTTCAAAGTTATTAGTCGCGGAATTTTTTCTTCCTCGCAATTAACAGCATCGAACAATTCAGTTACGCAAACTATTTCGCCTGCCTTTGGAAATCTGACTTTTATTTTCTGTAAATTATTTGACGCAATTTCATCCAACTTCAAGTCCATTTTAGTGGCTATATTGGCTGAATACCACAATATATTCCCCAATATTTCTTCAACGTTGACCTCAAATTTCGTATGCGCTGCTTTATCTCTAAAGCGCTTCTTGAACTCCGTTATTAATGCTCCGCTTTCGCCTATAATTCCAAATAATGGAATTATAAAACTTTGCAATACTTTTCTATTTGGATTTTGATCATATTCTTTAGCCAGTTCTTGATATTTATTTAAGTCCATCTTATTATGATAAGTTATTATAAATATAAGTTTTAATTTTTTGACTACAACCCCGTAAAACTACCTGATTTTCAATTAGCTAATAGTTAATTTCTCGTCAGCGGAC
Organism: Mucilaginibacter sp. UYNi724; assembly: GCF_054057495.1. Classification (NCBI taxonomy): domain Bacteria; kingdom Pseudomonadati; phylum Bacteroidota; class Sphingobacteriia; order Sphingobacteriales; family Sphingobacteriaceae; genus Mucilaginibacter; species Mucilaginibacter sp. UYNi724. Next base: position 67,405 of record NZ_JBSRZI010000010.1, read on the forward strand.
CAGCCTCGTTCGGAAGCAAGAAGAACAATGGCGGCCTTGTGCGTAGCAAGGGCATTGGAAACTTTTGTAGAAGTGTTGGCAAAAGCGGGTGGGGGCAAAAGATTTCCGGCCCGTGGTTCTGAGTGCTTTGCGGCGCGGGAATGGTGCGCAAGAGGCCTTTTTGCTGACTTGATATTTGGCTACTTTGTATCAAGACAAAGTAACAGCCCCTCCGCAGCAAGCGAGTGGACTGGCGTTATTAAAGCACAAACCTATCCTCCGTGCGGTTGCCACGCTATCGCTCGCAATGACATAAAGGGCTGAATGGTTACCCGTCCTAAGATATTGCTTTGTACTCTTACAACAATGAATTATGTAATGTCGAGCGCTATATCTCCACGCGTCATTGTGAGGAGCGTAGCAACGTGGCAATCTTCGATAGACTTGTATACTGCTCTGTAAGTAGGGGATTGCCACGCTATCGCTCGCAATGGCGTGGTGGGAGCGGCTTGGTGTATAACACACCCCTAACCCCTCTCAAGAGGGGAACTGCTGCTTATAAATTTTATGCAATCCCGTGGTGACAGTATATTGACACCATGCTACTTTTTCTAATTTATTGATCATTAGGCTATTACAAAAAAATTGCGGCGTTCACGGCCGTGAACGTGAACATTTGGGATGAAAAACGCCTTTTTATCTAAACAAGAAAGCCTCCGCAATGCGGAGGCTTTCTTGTTATTTGTTTTGCAGTTTACTTGCCGCCGGTTCATCCATGAACCATTGCAGGTCGGCGCCTGTTATGAGTTGGGCGGGGTACTCCTGTATGTCTTTTGGGTCTTCGAGGATATGTTTCACGGCCTCTGCCTTACCTTCGCCATATACCAGGAACGCGGTATGATGCGCATTATTGATGAGTGGGGCGGTAAAGGTAATACGGTTCATTTTAACCTCGTCGATATATAAGGCTTGCACCGATGCGCTTTCCTCTATCAATACAGCAGTATGCGGGAACAACGATGCCGTGTGCGAGTTATCGCCAAGGCCTAATATGATCAAATCGAAACTCGCGTTCTCGCCGTCAAAAAAACCGATGAGGTGGCGGGTATAATCCTTGGCGGCTTCTTCGGCACCCAGTGCAGTTTGCACCGCGTAAACATGCGATGGATCTATCCCCAACGGGTCAAACAAGGTTTGCTTGGCCATCAGGTAATTGCTTTGCGAATCGGTTAAGGGTACATCGCGCTCATCGCCAAAAAAGAAAAACACCTTATCCCACTCAATTTTATCACGGTACTCGCTTACCAACAACTCGTGCAGTTTCTTTGGCGAACTGCCGCCGCTAAGCGCTACGCTAAAGCGGTCGTTAGCCTCAATGGCGTGTTTGGCTGTATCGGCGAAGTATTTGGCTAAAGAAGCCAGTACTTCGGTATCCGTATTAAATATATTCAGCTTCATATATCAATTTGAGAATTAGGTAATTTGAAGATTTGAAAATGTACCGATCTAATCTTAAAATCAGCGCATTTTCAAATCTTCAAATTAAAATTATTTTTTGCCATTTACCGGCAAGGTGAACCAGTTGTAACCGTCGCGGGCAATCAGTGCCTCGGCAGATTCAGGGCCCCATGAGTCGGCACTATAATTAGGGAAATTAAGGCTCTTTTTGTTTTGCCAGGTGTTTAGTATCGGCATCACCAGTTCCCACGCGGCTTCTACCTGATCGCCACGCATAAACAGGGTTTGGTCGCCCAGCATGGTATCCAGTATCAAGGTTTCGTAAGCCTCCGGTGCCTGGTTGGTGTAAGTGCCTTTGTAATCGAACACCATATCAACGGCGTTCAGCACCATATCTATACCGGGGCGTTTGGCCTGTACCTGCAAACGGATACTCATCTCCGGCTGGATACTAATGATCAGCCTGTTTTGCTGCCAGCTTTCGGTAGCCTCGGCAGGGAATACCAAGTGCGGCACATCCTTAAACTGTATGGTAATAACCGACGACGATTGGTGCATGCGTTTACCTGTACGCAGGTAAAACGGCACACCCTGCCAACGCCAGTTATCCACGAAGAACTTGATGGCGGCGAATGTTTCGGTATTACTTTGCGGGTCTACTTTACCTTCCTCGCGATAGCCGGGCACTTCCTGGCCTTTCATCCATCCGCTACCGTACTGGCCCCTAACGGCCGAGTTACGTACGTCCTCAGGAGTAAATTTGCGCATTGATTTTAGCACATCGACCTTACGGTCGCGCACTTCATCCGCGTTAAAACTTACCGGCGGTTCCATCGCTATTGTACAAAGTAATTGCAGCAAGTGGTTCTGGATCATATCGCGCATAGCACCCGATCCATCGTAGTAATCGCCACGCTCTTCCACGCCTAATTGCTCGGTAACCGAGATTTGCACGTGCTCTATATAGTTACGGTTCCACAACGGCTCCATAATGGAGTTGGCAAAGCGAAAGGCCATAATGTTTTGTACAGTTTCTTTACCCAGGTAATGATCTATCCGGTAGATCTGGCACTCATCAAAAATACCTTTCAGCAATTCGTTAAGCTCTTTGGCCGTCTCCAAATCGTGACCAAATGGTTTCTCGATGATGATCCTTACCTTATTTTTATCTTCAGCTAATTTGGCTTTAGAGATATTCGAGGCGATGATAGGGAAGAAATTTGGCGCTACGGCAAGGTAGAACAATACATTCGCGGTGGTTTTCCACTCGGCGTTATGCGCGTCTATCCGTTTGCCAAATTCTTTGTAGGTCTCGGCATCTGTAGCGTCAGAAACCTGGTAATAAATGCTTTTTTCAAACTCGGCCCATTTCTTGGCGTCGGCTTTACCGCTGCGCGAGAATTGGTCAATGTCGGCATGCAAATTTTTTCTAAACTGCTCGTCGGTTAATTTTGTACGGCCCGTACCGATGATAGAGAACTGCTTTGGCAACCATCCATCTAAAAAAAGGTTGTAAAGCGCCGGCGCAATTTTGCGGGAATTTAAATCGCCCGTACCACCAAATATGATAAATATGGTTGGTTCTGATTTTGTGCTATTGTTACTCATTTTAGTATGTTCTAAGTTTTATTTGTATCAAGTAGTTAGTATCAGGTATCAAGATGTGCGTCGGCAATAAGCTTCCAAGTCGTGATACTTGATACTATATACTTTATACTAATTGCTCTGCGCCCACTGTGTATGGAACGTACCTTCTTTGCCAATCAGTTCGTAAGTGTGCGCGCCAAAGTAATCGCGTTGCGCCTGTGTTAAGTTTGATGGCATACGCTCGTTACGGAAGTTATCAAAATACTCTAACGATGCCGCGTAAGCTGGGATAGCTATACCCGCGTTAACCGCAGATGATATTACCTTACGAATGCCCGGAAGAGTGCCTTTAACTATTTCGGCAACGTCGCCATCTAACAGTAAATGTTCCAGATTTTTGTCTTTACCGTACGCGCCGTAAATGTTCTCCAGGAATTTGGAACGGATGATACACCCACCCCTCCAGATCTTGGCAATCTCGTCAAGTTTCAACTCGTATTTGTACTCGGCAGAAGCAAGCGACAGCATGTGCATACCCTGCGAGTAACTGATGATCATGGTGAAGTAGAAGGCTTGCTCTAAAGAAGCTAAAAGCTCATCTACCCCGCCGTCGAAAGTCTGGTTCTCATCTTTGCTGTAGATGCCTGCTGCTTTGGTACGAAGTGCCTTGTATTTAGAAAGATCGCGCATGGCAACAGCGGCATCAACCGTTGGGATAGGTGCCTGCAGGTCCATCGCGCTTTGCGAGGTCCATTTACCGGTACCTTTAGCACGGGCTTCATCTTTGATGTCGTCTAACAATAAGTGGTCGGTTCCGGGTGCTTTAAAGGCGAAAATATCCTTTGTAATATCTAAAAGAAACGATTGAAGGCGTTCGTTATTCCAGTCGGTAAATACTTTACCGATAGCATCGCCGTCCATCTTCAAACCTTTTTTCATGATCTCGTAGGTCTCGGCCAATAACTGCATAATACCATACTCGATACCGTTATGCACCATCTTCACAAAGTGGCCGGATGCACCGGGGCCTATATAAGTTACACATGGCACACCATCAACCTTAGCGGCAATGGCTTCAAAGATCGGTTTCATTACAGCATAGGCGTCTTTATCGCCACCCGGCATCATGCTTGGGCCACGGCGCGCACCTTCTTCACCACCTGATACACCCATCCCAAAGAAGTGCAAGCCATTAGCCTCCAGTTCCTCAACACGGCGGTTGGTATCGGTAAAGTGCGAGTTACCGCCATCTATCAAAATATCGCCCTTATCTAAAAGTGGAGAAAGTTCTGCAATAACGCTATCCACAGGTTTGCCCGCAGGTACCAGCATCATAATGGCACGCGGCGTGGTAAGGCTGTGTATAAATTCTTTAACGTCTAAAAAACCTTTTACTTGCAGGTCGCCGCCCTCTTTGTTCAGCGAATCTACCTTGGCTACATCTTTATCGTGCCCTGCTACTGCAAAACCATGGTCGGCCATGTTGAGTAATAAGCTACGGCCCATTACACCTAAGCCTATCATGCCAAAGGCATATTTATCTGTTGTTGCGCTCATGTTTTTTGAGGTTTTCTTTCTTTAAATTTTCTAATATTTCTTTCGTTTCTTCAAAGGAGGTATGCTGATGGGCCTCCATGCCTAATTTGTCAGCAGCCAGTGCAAACATCTTGCGGTCGTCAAAGTAAACGCATTCCTGTGGGGTAGCAAGGGCGATACCCATTGCAAGTTTAAATATGGCTGGGTCCGGCTTCCGGATCTTCACTTCACAGGATGACACAAATGCGTCAAAAACCTCGTGCAGCTTAAACTTTTTCACACGGTAATCATTCAGTTCCTTGCCCTCGTTGTTAATGGCGATGATGCGGAAACCACAATCTTTTTTCCATTCCTTTAACCACTTTAACATATCAGGCAATTCTTTCGACTGCTTAAACATGAAGTTTTTGAAATCCTCGCGTGTAAAATCGCGCGGATGGTTAAAAATAACGGTGTCCAGGTACTCCTCTAAGTCAACACCAGATGCTTCGTACACATTAAATATAAACGTGTGCAACTCACTTAACTCTTTGTAGTCCAACCCAAATAGCCGGGCGGCCTCTTGCCGGGATTCGTGCCCCCAGCCGTTAGTAAGCAGCACGCCGCCAATATCAAAAAACAGGACTTTTACCGATGAAGCTTCCACAATGTTATACTTTAGCTTTTTGTTCTTCGATAGCTTTCAGTAATTTTTCAAATGGCTTATTGAATTTCTCAATGCCTTCGTCTTCCAGGTCCTGGGTGATTTTATCAAGGTCGATACCCAAGGATTTTAATCGGCCTAAAGTTTCTGTAGCCTGGTCTAATCCTAACATTAAAGTATCAGCAGCAATACCATGGTCGCGGAAAGCTTCGATAGTTTCTAAAGGAACGGTATCAACGGTGTCCGGGCCGATAAGGGCTTCAACGTATTTGGTATCTTTAAACGCAGGGTTTTTGCTGCCTGTACTTGCCCAAAGCAAGCGTTGTGGTTTACCGCCTTTAGCTTCTAAGGCTTTCCAACGATCTGTACTGAATACCCTTTTGTAAATTTCGTAAGCTTTTTTTGCGGATGCGATGGCAACTTCTCCAACAAGGCCATTTTCACCTTTTTCCTGCAATAATGGGTCAACAACCACATCAATACGGCTCAAGAAAAAGCTTGCTACTGATGAAATGTGTTCGATGTTGTGGCCTGCAGCTAAGTGGTCTTCTAAACCGGAAATATAAGCTTCGGTAACTTCTTCATATCGATCTAAACCAAAAAGTAAGGTAACGTTAACGTTAATACCTTTGGCTATGGTTTCCCTTATTGCTTTTAAACCAGGTTTAGTACCGGGGATCTTGATCATTACATTTTTGCGGTCAACCTGTTTCCAAAGTAACTCGGCTTGTTTGGCAGTACCTTCGGCATCTAACGCCAAAAATGGCGATACCTCTAAACTTACATAACCATCTGCACCAACAACGCCTTCATTATATAAAGGGTCAAAAAGGTCGGCAGCTGCCTGGATATCTTTTATAGCTAATTTAAAAAACAACTCTTCTGTAGTTCCGCCATCTTTACCATATGTTGCAATATCAGCATCATAGTCTGAACTGCTTGAAATTGCTTTCTCAAAAATAGCAGGGTTTGAGGTTACGCCGCGTACGCCATCCTCATCAATTAATTTTTGCAAATTTCCGCTTTTAATTATCTCGCGGTCAATAAAATCAAGCCAGATGCTTTGGCCGAAATCATGTATTTGTTTTACGTTGTTTGCCATGATAAATGTATGTATGGTGGTTTTTATTTGTATTAATATTTAATTAGTTTGCCGCACAAATGTGGCGTTTATAGTAACCGATAGTGTAATCTTAATCTCCTTATTAGGTTAGGCTTACGTCACAAATTATTAGTCGTTTTCTGCCGTTAACAGTTGCAGGTTATAGCCTATAAATAAGCCACTTTCTATTACTCCTGTTATTGCCTTTATATCCCGCTCCAAGCTGTCGTTTATCTCGTTGAAACTACAATCGAGGATCAGGTTATTATTCTCGGTAACTATGGGCCCATCCTTGCCTTTTGCGGGGCGTAGCACAATGCTATTGGCGCCAAGTTTCTCCAGTTCAGCCTCTACAAGCAGTAATGCCTGCGGATAAACCTCAACTGGCACCGGGAAGTTTGTCCCTAATTTTGACACCAGCTTGCTCTCGTCGACAATTATGTAATTCAGCCGACTGCTTCTGATCAATAACTTCTCTTTAAACATCGCCCCGCCGCGGCCTTTTATCAGCCAATTGTTCGGGTCAACCTCGTCAGCGCCGTCAAACAACCAATGGGGGGTATGCTCAAACAAAGTAGTAAGCGGGATGCCCAGCTTGCTGCAAAACATCGTTATCTCTAACGATGTTGGGATAGCCAATATATTTAAGCCCTCGTTTTTAATCCTTTCGGATATTGCCAGTAAAGCCATATATACCGTAGAACCCGAGCCCACGCCCAGTACATCACCATCCTTAACCATAGCAGCAACCTGCTGCGCTACCTTTTGCTTACCGGCAGGGTTAATGATCTGTGACGACCATTGGAGGTTACTGATTAAACTATCCATGTTTGATTAGTATCAAGTAGTTAGTATCAAGTAGCAAGACAAAGAAAAATCTATGTATTTGCTACTTGATACTAATGTCTTACAAAAGCGCTTTCGCTCTTTTAACTACGTTTTCAATTGTAAAACCGAAGTGTTTGTAAAGGTCTTCTGCCGGGGCGCTTTCACCAAAGGTGGTCATACCCAGCATATCGCCTTCGTCGGTGGTGTATTTATGCCATCCCATTGGTGATGCCATTTCAACAGCCAACCGTTTGCGGCTTGCCTTAGGGAATACTTTCTCTTTGTAAGCGGCGTCCTGTTTTTCGAATAACTCCCATGATGGCATACTTACCACACGGGTAGAGATACCGTCTTTTTCTAACTGAGCCTGTGCATCCATAATTAATGCAACTTCAGAACCGGTTGCCATCAATATCAAATCAACATTTTTGCTGGCTTCTGATAAAATGTAAGCGCCTTTTTCAAGGTCGGCAGCTTTACCATATTTGTCCTGATCAAGGATAGGTAATCCCTGGCGGGTAAACACCAATACAGTTGGGCCACCTTTTTTCTCGATAGCTACTTTCCATGCAAAGGCGGTTTCGTTTGCATCCGCAGGGCGGATCACCGTAACGTTAGGGATTGCACGCAGTGATGACAAATGCTCTACCGGTTGGTGGGTAGTTCCGTCTTCACCTAAACCGATACTATCATGTGTATAAACGAAGATCGGGCTAATTTTCATGATGGCCGCCAAACGGATCGGCGGGCGCATATAATCAGCAAATTGCAGGAAGGTTGCGCCAAATGGTAACAAGCCTTTTGTTAAGGCCATACCATTTAATGCCGAACCCATGGCATGCTCGCGGATCCCAAAGTGGAAATTGCGGCCGCCCCTGTTCTCTGAGGTAAATGAATCAAAATCTTTTAAATTGGTTTCTGTAGATGGCGCAAGATCCGCAGCACCACCAATTAAGTTTGGCAAGCTTGCAGCAACCGCGTTCAACACTTTACCTGATGCCTGGCGGGTAGCCATTTTAGGGTCACTGCCTTTAAATACAGGCAATTTATCTGCCCATCCTTTTGGCAATTCGCCTGCAAACGCAGCTTCGTATTCGGCAGCTAACTCGGGGAATATCTCTTTGTATTTAACAAATAGTTCGTTCCATTTAGCTTCGACCTTTTCGCCGCGTGCGCCTTTTTCGTTGTAGTATTTTAATACTTCGGCAGGTACTTCGAATGATTTTTCAGGATCGAAACCAAAGTATTCTTTTACCAATTTGATCTCGTCTGGACCCAGCGGCGAACCGTGCGAACCAGCGGTACCCGATTTGTTAGGGCTACCGTAAGCGATAAGCGAACGAACGCGGATCAGCGATGGTTTTTGTGTTTCGGTTTTAGCGTTGATCAACGCTAACTCTAAGGCATGGGTATCGTTCACATCCGGCAGGTCCTGTACATGCCAGCCGTATGCACGGAAACGCGCGCTCACATCCTCGTTAAAGGCGATATCTGTACTGCCTTCGATAGAGATGTGGTTATCATCGTATAAATAGATAAGGTTACCCAACTGCAAGTGGCCCGCTAATGAAGCCGCCTCAGAAGTTACACCTTCCATCATATCACCATCGCTACAAATAGTGTATATGTTGTAGTTGAAAAGGTCGAAACCCGGTTTGTTGTAACGTGCCGCCAAGTGTTTTTGGGCGATGGCAAAACCAACAGCGTTTGCAAAACCCTGGCCTAAAGGGCCGGTGGTAACATCAACACCCGGTGCCAAGCCGTATTCGGGGTGGCCTGCCGTTTTGCTGTTTAACTGGCGGAATTGCTTGATATCATCTAATGAAAGATCGTAACCGGTCAAATACAAAAAGTTGTATTGTAATATACAAGCGTGGCCTGCCGAAAGTATGAACCTGTCGCGGTTTGCAAAATCAGGATTTTTTGGGTTATAGTTTAAAAACTTTGTCCAAAGTACGTGGCCCATTGGCGCCAAAGCCATTGCTGTGCCCGGGTGGCCCGAGTTTGCTTTTTGTACCGCATCTGCCGAAAGGACCCTTACGGTGTCGATCGCTAATTGTTCAAGTTCTTTGTTTTCTTTTTCCATTGCTATACTTAATTATTATTTTGTTGGGGTTGCCATTGCTGTGTGTGTAACCGGATGTTTATCTTCCTGCCACAATTTAGCCCCGCCTTTAATGCCATCGGCATTGGTTACTATTTTCATGTTTTTATCCAGCTTAAAGTCAAGCAGATCTGAGTTACCGCCGCCTATATATAAATAGTCGTAATTGAATACGGTTTTTAAAATATCAAAAACTTTTTTGATACGTCGGTTCCATCTCTTTTCGCCTATCTCGTCAAGTGCTTTATCGCCAATATATTCGTCATAATCGCGGCCTTTTGATACGGGGTGATGAGATACTTCCAGGTGTGGTAATAAGTGGCCGTCCATTAACAGCGCCGTACCAAAACCGGTGCCCAGCGTAATTACCATCTCTAAACCTTTGCCGCTCACAACGCCGAGGCCCTGCATGTCGGCATCATTTACTACCTGGGTTTCCTTACCAAGGTCGGCTTCTAATCTTTTGCTGAAGTCAACGTCTTTCCAGTAATCGTTACCCAGGTTTGGCGCTGTTTTAACAATGCTGTTACGCACATAACCTGGGAAGCCTACCGAGATTTTATCGTAAGCCGGGAACCCTTTAACCAAGGTATTAATAGCCTTAACCACATTATCCGGATTGGCCGGTTTTGGAGTAGCTGTTTTTTTGTAATCCATGGTAAGGTCGCCTTTGCTGTTCAGAATAGTAGCCTTGATACTTGAGCCACCGATATCAATGGAAAGGATCTTTAACGTAGAAGGAGTAGTTTTCATAGAACCGGTGATAATGTGTTGAACAAGTATTCAGGTATCGCGCTGTAAATATCACATTTTAAATAATAAATAGATACTATTCAGCTATAATATTAAACGCCAAATAAACTGTATACGAATAATATATATGTAATGCCTGTGTTACTTTTTTCACAAACACCCTGTAGTACCAACTCATTTAAAGCTGTAGGGTTTTTACAGACGCAGTTTTATGACATTTAGGCAACGGAATTACTTCGTCATATCCTTCACCATAAATTCCAATGCTGCTTTGTCGGCTAAGGATTTCCCGACAGGTGCCTCACTTAAATACATGGTTTTTGTTGCTGTGCTATTATACGCAGGCCATAAGGGCAAATGATAACCATTGGGGTTACCCGTTTTAACAAAATTTACCCAGTATTGCGATATGGTGTTTGCCAGCTCATGATCCACCTGTTCAAAGGGGCGATTAAGGAATTTGAGATTGTTGAATACGTAGGCTACTTCGCCGGTATGAAACGCGCCGTACTTTTTAAAATCTTCGGTAGCGGGTAGGCGGCGGGTAAAGCGGTACAGGTAAACCTTTGCTTTGCTTTTGGCGCTTTGCACCTTAGCCCAGGTATAGTTTTGCGTACCGAACGTTTGGTCGCGCGAGATAGCGATCTGCGATTCCTTGGCCTCTTCATCAGTCTTGGCGGGATATAGTTTTAGAAATGCAGCGGCCTTGGCCCCGTATTTTTTTTGCGCATCAGCGCGATAATCTATGCCGTTTCTTAGCTTACCTATAAACGCGTCGTCGGCATTCCAACCTGTTAATACGGGCACCTGGTTCTCTTTATTTGCAGCAAATGTTGCAGCGATACTTTGCGGTAAAACGTAGCCATCAACTATCGGGCGACCGCCAAATTGCTTTAACAAATCATCAGCAGGAAGTTTACGCAGGTCTGCTAAAGACCTTGCACAAAGTTTACCGGCAGTTTTTACGCCCATCTCTTCTGCTTGTTTTAAGGTTGTACCACCAAACGGACCGGCAAGAAAAGCGGCCCCGCTCTCGGCAATGACTTTATTGAAAAGGCTTTTAGCCAATGGCGATGCAACCAGGCTATTCACAGCCATTGAACCCGCCGATTGCCCCGCTACGGTTACATTATTAGGGTCGCCGCCAAATGCAGCGATATTTCGTTTAACCCATTTTAAAGCTGCCACCATATCCATCAGCCCATAGTTGCCTGATGCATGGTTAGGCGATTCTTTGGTCAGTTCGGGGTGAGCCAGGAAACCCAGGATGCCTACCCGGTATGGGGCGCTTACCAGGATAATGCCTTTTTTTGCCAGTGCTTCGCCATCGTAAATAGGCACATTGGTGCCGCCGCTTAGAAAGCCCCCGCCATAGATCCACACCATAACCGCACGTTTTTCGCTCGTAGCTTTGGCACCTGTCCAAACATTTAGGTAAAGGCAATCTTCGCTTAGGGGTTCGTCTTTGATCAGGAACTCGCGGGTGTAAACGCCAAACTCAGTCGGCTTGCCCTGTATAGGGCTTTTGGCAAAATCGGTACATTCTTTTACGCCGGCCCATGGTGTTACAGGTTGGGGCGCTTTCCAACGCAAATCGCCAACGGGAGGCGCGGCAAAAGGTATGCCTTTGAAAATATGGACGCTTTTATCCTCGCTGACCGTCCCCGATATTAAGCCCGCGTTTGTTTTAACAGTTTTAAATGTGGTTTGTGCAAAAGCGGATGAAGCCGCGATCAGCAATAAGGATAAGGTGAGGGTGTGTTTCATATTTATGGTATATTAAGGGGTGGCAACATTTAAAAGTTGCCACCCCTTGTAATGAAATTTACAGTTTTACGGTAGGTTTACTGTATTTGGTTGTGCGGGCATCTTTAATAACGCCTTTCCAGTTTAGGCCGTAGGCAAAATCATATACATGGCCTTCCGAATCTGTGTAGCATTTCATATCGTGCGGTACATCTTCATATTGGGCTTCTACAACTTTCATATCCAAAGGCATCTGCAATGGCAATAAAGCCGATGGTTCTGCCTTGCCGGTCAGGATATCCAAACTCGCCTGGCCTTGTACACCAAAATCAGCGATAATGGCATTGGCGTTTTTTTCAAACTCGCCAAAAACCATTGGGTTGTTCATGTTTACCGATACAATAACCGGTTTGCCCTTCATTTTGGCGTAAGTATCGTTCACCATTGCCAGATCTGTAGTGTTGGTTGATGTTTCTGATTTGCCTTTGTAGCTGCGGTTGGTGAATTTCTCAAGCGGGTCACCACCAGCCAGGCTGATTTCGCGGGCAGTTTCGGCGGTGTATTTGCCGTATTGTAAAGATACCGGCAGGTAACCATTACCGCCTGCTTTGGCATCAGCCTCATCATACCCACCATGGCCAATCGGGCTGGCAATAAATACCAGGGCGTAGTCGGCCTCATCAGCATTTTCGGTCACTTTAAAATATTTTTTAACGATCTCCATATTCACCGGGTACTCCAGCTTTTCCAGATAAGGCATCCCCATGAAGTTTTTACCTGCTGGGATGAACTTTTTAGGCACATAAACCGTCTTACCTGTTTGCAAAGGCAGCAAGTTGGCTTTATTCTTCAGCATCACTATCGATTTCAATTGCGCATCGTAACCCGCCTTCATAAATTCGGCATTACCAACGGTTTTCTTGGTCACCGCTACATCGAGGTATGGGTTCTCAAACAAACCAGTGCGGAAACTCCCCCTTAACAAACGCACCGCAGATTGCTCAAACCTGGCGCGCATAAACGCTTCGCCGTGCTCTTTTATGCCCATTTGGTAGGCTTCTAATACGGGCGCGGCATCATTGTTACCGCCAAATTGGTCAACACCGGCCATCAATATTTTGTAGTGGCGTTGGGCAATGGTAGCTTTCTCCATCCCCCATGATTTACCGGATAGGAAACTGTTGATCACCGTTTCGTCGCCGGTTACCAGCCAATCGGTGCATACTACACCATCATAATGGTATTTGTTACGCAGCAGGTCGGTAATAATATATTTGTTATAGTTGTTAGCCACATTTTCGTGGTTCTTGGTATCCTGGTTAAAGCTGATGGTATAGTAGGGCATCACAGCAGCAGCCATACCTGTTTTACCATTAAGCTTAAACGCGCCTTGTGTAAAAGGTATCAAAGCTTCGTTAAAATTTTTGCCGGGGTAAACGGCGTATTTGCCAAAGCCGTAATGCGCATCACGGCCGCCTTCGCCCGCGCCACCACCCGGCCAGTGTTTTACCATGGCATTAACACTATTGTAGCCCCAGCCATTGTTTAGTTCTTTAACCCCTGTTGATGTTTGGAAACCATCTATATAAGCCCTTGCCATATCTGCCGATAGCTGAGGATCTTCGCCAAAGGTGCCGCTTACACGGTTCCATCGTGGGTCTGTAGAGATATCAACCTGTGGGGATAATGCCGTGGCTATACCTAATGCCCTATACTCTTGCGCGGCTATATTACCAAATTTTTGCGTTTCGGCAGGGTCAAATGTAGCAGCCATGCCTAATGAGCCCGGCCACATGGAAATAGTACCGCCGGCACCGGCGTTAAATTCGGCAGTGGCAACGGTGCCGTGGCGCGGGTCTGAACTGTTATTGGCTGGGATGCCTAAGCCTGTTCCTTCGGCAAATGCCTGCACATTGTTATTCCACTTTGCGGCAACTTCCGGGCTTTGTACCGATGTTACCAGCACGTGGCGCACATTATCTTTTGAAAGGAATTGTTTTTGCTGGTCTGAAAGGTCATACGGGTTAGCACCACTTTCTGAAAAAGGTTTACCACCATAAGTCCCGGCAAACGGCCCAACCGGGATAGACGGGATCATTTGGTGGCGGCTATATAGCATCAAACCAGCAATTTGCTCTACGCTAAGTTTAGAGGCGAGGTCTTTAGCGCGTACATCGACGGGCAAACGCCAGTCTTCGTACTTATCAAGCTTACCATTCTTGTTAAGATCTTTAAAGGCCAGGCCGTCAACCGTAATTATTTTAACACCCGATGCGGTTGAATACCCCAGGCTGCGGCCGCCTTTATTGATTATAAAAGCAACATCGCCATTTTTAATTTCGGTCCATTTTGTTTGCGCCGACGCAAGTGCAGGGAGCAACGCAAGCAGCATTAGATAATTTTTTTCATAAACTATTTCTATTAAATACAGGTAGATTTAGCTTTTAGGCTATTTAATAATTGGTTTTCAACACAATGCATTGCTATTGTGTCATTGGTACACAATTGTAGATAATATTATTTTAAATAACAAGCATTTAAGTAATTAGGCATTTATTAATTTTACCATCATACCATCTACCCCAACATCTATGCTATCAGATAAATTAAAAGAGGAAACCAAGACAAATCACCAGATATTAGAAAAGGCACTTGTAGGTAACCTAAAAGCCATCAGATCAGCGCAGGAGTACATTAATCTGTTAAAATTATTTTACGGTTACTTTGGCGGATTAGAAGTAAAAATTGAGCAGTCGATAAACAAAACCCTTTTGCCGGATAATGATGACCGCCGTAAAACGCAAGCCATTGCCAACGATATTACCAACCTGGATGGTGAAGTGCCTGCCAAAGCAAATGGCGACGCCCTGCCGCGCATTACCAACCATTTAGAAGCGCTTGGTGCATTATATGTGATAGAAGGATCGACCCTTGGAGGCAAGATCATCAGCAAGATGATGCAGCAGCAATTGGGATTGGGCAATAAAGGGATGTCGTTTTTTACCAGTTATGGCGATAATACTGTAGCCATGTGGGACGCTTTTAAAGACGCGCTTAACCAACAGGCTGAAAACCCCGAGCAGGAAGCCGTTATTATTGCCGCCGCCAACCAAACGTTCTTAAAGTTTGGCGAGTGGTTTGAAAAAAATAAAGTTTAATTGCTGGGCGGGTTATTCACCTCCCCGATATAATATCAAAATTGCTTATTTCTTAAACGAGATATTAAACGTTGAACCCAGACCAAGTTCGCTATCTACCCAGATCTTGCCGCGGTGCTTCTCTACAATGCGCTTTACAATGGCAAGGCCCACGCCCGATCCTTCAATGTCCCCTACATTGTCAAGCCTGTTAAACAGCTCGAATATTTTTGTAAGGTGTTTAATATCGATGCCAAGGCCATTATCCGTAATGGTATAAGTCACTTCATTCTCGTTCTCGGTACCCAGTATGCTTACTTTTGGCGGGTTTGATTTGCTTGAATATTTGATGGCGTTACTGATAACGTTTGCAAACACCTGCGATATCATTACCCGGTCGCCCTGTATTTTGGGGGTGTTGCCAATGTGCACACAATCGTCATCAACACCATACACAAGCAGCAGATCGCGCACGGTATCGTGAATCATCTGTGTTGGGTCTATCTCTGTAAAAACCACATCAGAGCGGTTTATGCGCGAGTAATCGAGTACCTCGTTGATCATGGTATTCATCTTATCGGCACCGTTATTAATGCGCTCTAAAATTTTTACAGATTGCGGCTTCATATCCTTATCCCGCAGCAAGATCTGGGCGAAGCTTTTTATGGTTGACAGCGGATTTTTAAGATCGTGCGATATCGTGAAACTAAAAGTGTCAAGTTCCTCGTAGGCCTGTTTCAGTTTCTCATTCAGCATGCGGATCGCGCCAGCCTTTTGGTTAATGGCATAAGTTATCTCGCTGCGTAAACGCACTGCCGATTTCACCTCCTCGTTACTCCATTTTTGTGAAGTACCCGTTACCGTTTGCGACCACTCGTCAAAAGAATTACGTGGCGATATGTGCGCAAGCCCGTTGTTTATATCAATGGTAACAGGTTTCTCGGGGTTGCCCGCCCAATTAATTTTTTGTAATTGTTCTGCCTTAAACCATATTACGTACTCGCCCATCTCCCTGGACAGGACGGTTACCATTATTCCGGATGCCACATCGCGATAGATAGCTGCCTCGGGGAACTCGGCGGGTAGTTTATCGGTATAGTAAAATGTCTCGGCAACGTTGTTTTTTATCCAGTGAACCAGGTTGGTTATTTGTGGCAGTTCGGGAGTTTTGCCGAGGCGGGTGATGTTATTTTCAAATAGCAGTACAGCACCTGTCGCATCAACCGCGTTAAGGACAGTAACGGCATGGCCGGTTAGGGCGTAGTCGATATTATTGTCTTTCAGCATCAGCCTGCTCAATTGGTCAACCGCGCTCTTGTAGCGTTCCTGTAGCTGCTGGTTTTCTTCATCCTGCCTAAACTCAAGTGCCGACGATAGTATTTGCCCAATCAGTTTAGCCGATTCCCTCGAACGGTAGTCTATAAATCTTGGCGAGTAGTTATGGCAGGCTATCAACCCCCAAAGCTCGCCTTTGTAGATCAGCGAGATACTAAAACTGGAGTGCACCCCCATATTTTTGAGGTATTGGATGTGGATAGGAGATACGGCCCGCAAGTGCGAATTGGTCATATCAAGCGGCACCGTATTATGCGCCGCGGTTAATATAGCGGATGGTTCGGTGTTAACATCAGCAATAAGGCGTGTTAAGTTTACTTTATAAAGTTCGCGTGCTTGTTTTGGTATGTCTGATGCGGGGTAATGCAGGCCCAGCCACGATGGAAGTTCCGCGTTTTTTGCTTCAGCAATAACTTCGCCATGCCCGTCTTCGGCAAAGCGGTAAACCATCACCCTATCGTATCCTATTACGCTTTTTACCTGTATAGCGCTATTGTTTAAAAGGTTTTGCAGGTTTTTATCTGCCAGCATTTCTGATATGGATCGGCCTATTAGTTTGTGTACTTCGGTAGTGCTGTCAGATCGTGCCGGCTCAAACTCAAGCAAGTAATAATCTACTGATGTAGATATAATTAAATGGAATGGTTTACCATGAAGATCGGTGTTAAACGGATTGGTTTGCTCAAACCCATTCACTTTACCAAATGTTATAAGGCGGTTTATAAAATCAGGCGGTTCGTTTTTCCCAACCAAATGCTCTATCGCGCTAATATGTTTGCCTAACAAACCCTTCGGGATGTGTTGAAGGTATTCGGCGGCGTTCTCGCTCTCAAAGCAGATGTATCCGTCGCGATCAATAACCAATAAAAAACCATGAGATTGTATTTTTCCAGGGATGTGGATAGGTTCTCTATCGCAGTTTGTAAGATCGATGTTCACAGGCAAGCAGTATAGTGTAGGGCAATATTTTAAACAAATATGAAAAAATATTTGATATTTCCTCCTTTTCAAATTTATAGCGAATGCTTTTCAAGCGTGATGTCGGGATCTACCCTTCAAATGGTCGCGTTGACACCCTGAAGGTATTGTAAAACCGACTTACATTTGCTTATATTTATTAACCAAATAAAACTAAATATCATGACTAAGGAACTATGGATGAACCTGCCGGTTAAAAACATTAACCGCTCAATAGAATTTTTCAAAGCGATTGGTTTCGATATTAAAGATGGGCCGGGTAGCACGGCTACATCTGTTGCGCTATCAATAAGCGAAAAAAACATCATTGTGATGCTTTTCCAGGAAGATGTATTTAAGAATATAACCCAAAACGGCTTGGTTGATACTTCAAAAGCTACAGAGGTAATGTTCAGCTTTGGTGCCGAAAGCCGCGAAGAAGTGGACGAAGTAGCTAAAAAAGTTACCGCTGCCGGTGGTAATGTATTTGCCCCGCCAGCAGAGAATCAAGGCTGGATGTACGGCTGTGCATTTGCCGACCCTGACGGCCACCGCTGGAACGCCCTTTTTATGGATATGAGCAAAATGCCTAAATAAAAAAATTAGTATTAACCTAATCCTATGGCCATGTAAGTCCCTTTAGATGAACCACTGCCGATTGATCTGGTTACCTGCATTGTGCATTACCGCATAAAGGAAGACGAAGAAATTGCTTTGGCGCGAAAAGAAAACATAGCGAATAGTTGACTGCATATTTATTCTAAAAAAGTCACAAAAAATCAAAGCAAGTATGCTTTGATTTTTTTATTTTCATAGCCGTATGCAAAAGGGACTTATCCGCTTTATAACCTTATATATTGTACTGTTTGCCGGCGCTTTACATGCTGCTACGCCGCGATTATATATCTCACCAAAACCGGGATGGCTAAACACATATAAAGCTTATGATAAAAAGGTGGCATCAAGGGATATTACCAACGGATATTTTTACCAGGTTTTTGAGGAGCAGATAAACGTTGAAAAGCAGGCCGATTACACGCATATCGTTAAAGAAATAGTTTCGGAAGCGGGCATCCAAAATGGTTCGTCCATCACCATCGGGTTCGACCCAACATTTGAACGGCTTGATGTGCATGATGTTACCGTTTGGCGTAATAACAAACCCATAAGCCGTTTATCTGCCAAAGCATTTAAAATTATAGCCGACGAAAAAGAACTGTCGCGATTTATTTATCAGGGCAGTTACTCGGCGTATTGCATTTTAGATGACATCCGCAAAGGTGATAAAATTGAATATTCTTATACCATTACAGGCCGCAACCCCATCTTTAATAATAAATTTTTCAGGGACTTGTATTTCCAGTCCACAACACCGTTTGCGCAGGTTTATAAATCGATATTGGTATCTCCAGCGCACAAGCTCTATTTCAAATATTTTAACAAAGCGCCGCAGGCGGCAATATCTGCCAAAAATGGCCTTACCAACTATGAGTGGACCAGCTACCAGGTTTTACCGGCGCCTTATTTTGATAACCAACCCGGTTGGTACAACAATTACGCGTACATACAGGTAAGCGATTACAACAGTTGGAAAGAAGTTACCGATTGGGCATTAAAAGTTAACCCGGTATTACCAATTGTTAGTGGCAAGCTTGCCACCAAGGTTACCGAACTTAAAGCTGCCACTAAAGGGGATAAGGAGAAGTATTTTAGGGCCGCTGTTAAACTGGTGCAAGACGAGGTGCGTTATATGGGTATTGAGTTGGGCGAATATTCGCACCGCGCAAACTCTCCTGAAAGGGTATTTAACCAACGCTACGGAGATTGTAAGGATAAATCATTGTTACTGGCTTCGATTTTACGAGAAGGGGGCATTGATGCCGAAATGGTACTGGTAAATTCGGGGATCAATGGCGAAATAGACAAGTTTATCCCATCGCCCAATGCGTTTAACCATGCTGTTGTTGCTGCTATGGTAAACAATAAACAAGTGTGGGCTGATGCCACCATGTCATACCAGCGCGGCACAGGTACAAATCTATATTTCCCTAATTACGGCAAAGGCCTGATACTAAAACCCGGCAACGATAAATTGACGAATATCGCGCCGGCAAAGGCCGGTAAGATCCAGATCAGGGAGCGTTATACGATAAATGACGAAACCGCCATGGTGCCTTTAGTGGTTACCAGTGTTTACACCTTAAACGAGGCGGATAAAATAAGGGACAGGCTGGCGTCATCCAGCATGAGCGAAACCGAAAAAGCTTATCTGGCTTATTATACAAAAATACATCCCAAAATTGAGCAGAGCGATTCCCTTACGGTTATTGATGATGAAGAAAACAACAAAGTTACCACCATTGAGCATTACCGCATAACCGGGCTATTGAAAAAAAGCAAAGAAGAAGGGAAGTTTACCGCCGGCTTTTTTGCAAACACTATAAACGAACAGCTACCCGCTATACCTAACAAGGCAGAAAGCCCCGTAGCTTTATCTTTCCCGTTAATCTTGATTACACCATGCAGGTTGTAATGCCCAATGGATGGAACATAGAGAATGAACATAACGAAGTAAAACGTGATGCTTACCACTTTGAGTCACAATCATCAACAGACAATGATACCCTGTCGTTAAATTACACCCTCTCTTTTCTTAAGGATTTTATACCCGTAAATAAGCTGGATGAAACCCGCGACGACGTTAAAAAAATAGCTGATGATGAACTGTCCTACAGTTTCACTTACACGCCGGATGTTACCAAGGTTCCGTTCCGTTTAAATTACTGGATGCTTATTGCAGTAGTATTATTTGCATCAGGGCTGGTTTTTCTGGGCAGGCGAATTTACAGTACCAAAACCAATTGTACAGCAAACCTGCACTGGCGCTATCAGCCACAAATTGGCGGCTGGCTTATCTTGGTTGCTATAGGGCTTTGCCTCACGCCCATTTTAATACTTGGCGGCATGGTCACTAATGATTTTTTTGGCCTAAACAGGTGGGGTATAACACTACCCGGCATGCCAAAATATTGGTATAATGCAGCTTTAACCTTCGAGGTTTTAGGAAATGTATTTTCGATATGCTATGCAAGTTTTTGTTTCTTCTTGCTAATAAAGCGTCGTGATATATTCCCCAAACTGGTAATTGGCTTATATGCCTATTTTGTAGTTTTTCAATTTGTAGACTATATTCTGTTGCAGAACACAGGTGTTGATGTAAGAGCCGAAGATGGTAAAGACCTTATGCGCGCCATGGTTGCCGCCGCCATTTGGATCCCCTATTTTATAAAAAGCACGCGGGTACAAAAAACTTTTATTGTGCCTTACCCGGTAAATAAGTATGTGTTTGATACCAACGTAACTGCGCTACCCGAAACAGAACAGATAGAAGAAGAGACGAAGGACGAATAAGTTATCGCGGCAGCGTTTTAAAGTCGATTAAAGGCGGATCATATGCGTTTTTTGGTGAAAATTTTTGATTTAAGGGTGCCAGGTCGTCAAAAAATCCACCGTTACGCAGGTATAGTTTGCCATCCTTTACGCCACCCGAGTAATCTTTACGATAATTTTTGCGGGCGGTTTCATCGCCGGTATATGTTACGCCATTTATAGAATGGAAGCGCCCTTGCGCATCGCCAAGCCATTGATTGGTAAAATATGCCATGCGGGCCTTATCGCCATTACCGGGTTCAAAGTTTTCTACAAAGGAGTACAGATCATTCAAGTAACGTTTAGTTTTGGGGCGAAGGAAGCTTGCGATAAGCAGCCATTTTTCGCTGCCCTTTTCTTTGAACCAAGCAGTGTAGTTAGTTGTATTTTCAGTCGAATTAGGCTCGGCCTCTAATAAAAATGCATAAGTTTTACCTGCTTGCCATGGGTATTGCAGATAGCTTTGGCCGCCCGAGCCTTCGTCGCCAAACTCACCACCATGTACTGCCGGGCCTTTGCTTAACAGTTTTATTCGCAGGCTGTCGGGGATACCTTTTGGGTCATCGGTAGTAAATGGGCTCCATACAGAAAACAGCACGCGGCGCTCAGTTGGGGTGTTTACCTGCATGCCAAAATATCCGCCGCTAAATCCATCTGCCATAAAGTAGGAGCCAATTACATCTATTTTTTGCGGAACGGTTATCTCGTTATAAAACCACTTAACATCGTTTTTAATACTATCGGGTATTGCATACCGCAAATGCACCGATGGCCCGCGCCGCCCGAAATGGAATGATGAACCGGGTTTTACATAGGTAAGTTTATTATCTGCGTTTACGCTGTCTACGATCAAATCGGTAACGTCAGCATAAATGCTACCAGTTTTACTTATCCCCTTTAGGTCAACCTTGATGTAGCCTGATTTTAGGATAGATAGGTTGCCTACACTCACCGTATCATAGGCAGTATTATTAAACTTTTTGGTGAAAACAGTTTTGCCAAAAAAAACATTTATCACGCTATTGCCATTAGGCACACGCAGGCGTAAGGCCAATTTAATAGTTTGTGGATTGGAAACCCTAAAATAAATACTTGTGATATCTTTTGGGCTTTTCCAATTGGTCAAACCGTCATCTGCAATGGTGGCGCCACCTTTAGCCCAGGCATTGCCACCAAGTGGAATGATGGCTTTTATTGATTGCGCATCAACAATAATATTATTGAAAAATAGAATAGAAGCAAGTAGCAGTAAGTTTTTCATTTGCCTTTGAATTGAAAACGCTAAGATAAAACATAACTTATACCCATTTTATCACCAGTGTTTCATCGGCTTCTATACTGATGTGGTTGCCGCCTATTTTACCGCCGCTGTTGGCAAAAATCACCATGGGTTGGCGCTGGGTTTGGGTAATTAGCTTAAACTCGCGGCGGGCATCAGCTTTATTAACGATGATGGTTACAAGGTGCCCGTGGTTCTTTAGTACTTTCATTAATACACCTTTCTGCGGCTCTTCAAAAACAAAGGGCAGGTTTAAGGTGCTATGATCTGCTATTTTCGCCAGGAACATGTTCAGGTGATTATAATCGCCCAGGATGCGGCTACCTAATCCTACAAGCGATGGCAGCCAATAAACTATTCCTTTTCCAAAGGTGTTTTGTGTGGCAATAACGTTATCGCCGTGGTAAGCAAGCGCGGTTGCTGTTGTAGCTTTTAACTCGCCGCGCCATTGGTAGGCGGACAGCGCTATGCCATCTGCAATTAATTCTTCTATTTTATCGATAGCTTTATATTCTAACACATCACCCCCAAACAAGTTGCGTAAAGGTAAACCAAGGCGCGTAGTGGCAACAGCATTTTCGTCGTAATAGCCTGTTAAACCGTCGGCAATTAGTTTGCCGCCCTTCTGTACAAAAGCTTCCAGTAATTGCCAGTATTTAGAGGGAATTGAAATTTGATGCGCTAAAATAATAACTGACCCGGTGTAGTTATCTTGATTAAAATCATATTCGCCTATTTCTTTAAAATTAGCTTGCACACCGGCCTCGCTTAAGGCCTCGTAATAAGCGATTGCCGATTTCATAACTCCACCCTCGTTGCGCCCATCAAAGCTTTTGCCGCCCATTTGTAGCTTCTTTTCTACCCAAAGTGATTCGCGGGTATAAAGAATTTTGATGCCGGATGCTACTTCTTTTGCATCCTCAAAAAATGCGATGTGATCGTTCAGGGTGCTTATAACCCCGGTGGTAGCCTGCAACCTGTCTGATGGTTCATTATGATAATTCAGCATGCCCCACTCGCCGGCTTCTATACCGGATGAGCGTGGGTTAAGGCACCAGAATATGGCGCCCTTGCTTTCGCTGCCAATAGCTATCCAAAGCCACTGCGCTATTTCTTCTTTGGTAGGGCAAAGCGGCAAAAAGCCACTGTAAGTATTGTTGCCGCCCTGCAACTCGGTCATAAACCAGGGGATTTCGCCTGCTCCCGAGCGAATGATCTCGCAGTTGGCCGCAACCGCTAATGCGTATTGGTGACGGCTAAAATAACCAAAGTGCCAGCTTGCATGTGCCGAGCCGCCAAGGCTGGTTAAAAAGCTGCGCCAGGCAGTAAAATCATATTCGGCCACGTGGGTGAATATGGCGTGGTTGTTTACATGGATAATACTATCCGGATCGTGTTTATGTATCTCATTGATAAGCCATTGCAGGAACCAGGTGTTATAGTAAAGGTGGAAACGCTCGTCGGCAAAATCAAAGTGGTCATATCCGCCGCTGTTATAATCAAAGGCGGCCTGTGCTGCTTTCCATTCTCTAAATTTATCGGTAGCAAATTGCTCTTGTGGGAAATGCCCAACGCCGGGCTCGTTTACCGGCACCCAGCCATAGCAAGATTCGAACTGTTTAAAATGCCCAACCACGTTTTCTACATATCGCGCGATAGCACTCAGATGATCTTCATCCTTGGGGAATTTTAAGCCCCCCAGATCCGTAAAGGCAGTAGCTGGGAACAGGTTTCCATAAACTTTAATGCCATACTTATCAGCAGCTTTGTAGGCCTCGTCAAACAAAGTAAAATCCCATTTGCCATCGGCAAGGTGCATATAAGTCTCAAACAGGCGGATACGGGTGACCGTCATACCTGCTTCCCGGAGCCGTTTAAACCAAAGGTCAATTTCTTTGGGCGTTTGCCCGGGCTCGATAAAAACCTCGGCACCTATCATCATTGGGGTAGCCTGCTGTTTGGAAGTGTACTGCATAAATAAATATAGAGCATAATTCGCCCCCGGAAACGAATAACTTTTTAAAGCAGGAATGGTTTTAAAACGCGGTTTATGTAGACTGGATGTAGCTATGCAGCTGCTCTATGGTTTCCTTTTGCGAGTGGATGGTTTCGTAAACCAGATCGTTAATAGATACGATGCCACAAAGGTTTTGCTCTTTATCAAAAACCGGCAGGTAACGAATGTTCCGCTCGCTCATGATCAGCATGCAGCTATCCACGGTAGATTCGGGCGTAATATGCGGGAGGCCGTTACTCATAATCTCGCCAACGGTGGTATCGTCAGAGTGTTTACCCATCAATATGATCTTACGGGCGTAATCGCGTTCGGTTACCAGGCCAAGGTATTGGTCATCTTCGGTCACTACTACCGAGCCTATATTTTTTTCGGCCATCAGCTTAAGTACATCTAAAACGGTGGTTTTGGCAGGTACAGCAATAACATTGCTCCCTTTACGGGCAAGGATGTGTTTTACGCTTTTCATATAAATTCAGGTTATTGGAGACCTCAATTTACTAATAACTAATAGAAAAACAACAAGTTATATTAAAATAATAATTTTTCAGGTTCAACTTATGGCGATAACCTTATCTGTAAGTACGCCAAAAACTTTATCATCTTTTCGGCTCAGGATAGCCACTTTGCCGGTAAATTTACCGAAAGAGGGTAGTATAGCCTGGTATTTCCCAAAGGCAAAGCATGGCAACGTTACCTTTTGCCTGCCCTTGCCAACTAAGCTTACGCCGGGGTGGATGTGCCCGCATAAAACGTAGCCATCCTCATCTTTCGTCTCCGGGTCGGGCAGTGGGTGATGTAACATCAGGAACGGCCCCATCACCAGTTTTATTTGAAGTACGATGCCCAGGTCGTTATAATGTTTATCGCTGATAATATCGTGATTGCCTTTTATCAGGATGATCTCCAGCTTTGAAAACTGACTGCGCCAAAGCACAAACCAATCCCAGTCGTTATTCATATCGCTATGGAAAAGGTCACCCAGGAAAATCAGCTTTGCGGGTTTATGCTCGTATATCAGGTCGGATAGCATGGCAAGGTCATCCTGCTCCATATTTCGGGGGATAGCGATTCCTGCCTTACGGAAATGCCCCACCTTACCAAAATGCACATCAGTTACTATCAGTGCATTTTCTTGCGTCCAGTAAATTGCCTTTTGTGGTAACAGTAAAAGATCCTGGTCTAAAAAACAGAAAGGTGTACCCGCACTCATCGTCATATCGGGGGCAAAGATAAAGGTTTTAAAGCCTCTCCCCAACCCTCTCCGAGGGAGAGGGAGCTTAAAATACCGGCTTAAGGGTTGAGGTTTCCAAATTTAATATATCTTGCCTCATGGAAATTAAACAAGCCCAGCAGCTGGTTGAAGACTGGATAAAAACAACCGGCGTACGTTATTTTAACGAGCTTACCAACACCGCCATGCTAATGGAAGAGGTTGGCGAGGTTGCACGCATCATGGCCAGGCAGTACGGCGAGCAATCGTTTAAACCATCAGACAAGAAGGTTAACCTTGCGGATGAAATGGCCGATGTGCTATTTGTACTGATCTGCCTGGCCAACCAAACCGGTGTAGACCTGACAGACGCGTTAGAGAAAAACATGCAAAAGAAAAGCATCCGCGATGCCGACAGGCATAAGAATAATGAGAAGTTAAAATAGCTTTTTTCATTATATAATTCTATAAATTAAAGTAAAACAGAATATAATTCTGTTTTACTTTAAAAATCAAAATATAATAATGTAGATTTGGCTAAACCAGTTAATCTATATATTATTATTATGAAAAAGTGTTTTTTTATCCTAATCGCCGTAATTGTAGCCTTTACAGCTTGTAACCACAAATCAAACAACGGAGAGCAAGCTGTTTCCATATCCGAGGTTCGTCTTCAACCACATGTTGTAAAGCCTGACGAAGAGTCCAAAGAAAAAAGCATGGCTTTTGAGACGCCGATAGTCGTTGACGAACCTCTTGGCAATGCTGATGTAAACCAAGTTGCCGTGGCTAAACCCATCAATGTTGCGAAAAAAATCATTAAAGAGGGTGAAATGCGATTTGAGACGAACGATGTTGCCCAAACCCGCAAGCAAATCATCAGCTCATTAAAGAAACTTGGCGGTTACGCCGAGGACGACAGCGAGACAACTGATGGCGGGATAGGGAGCAAGGAATATACGTTGCTAATTCGCCTGCCCGCAAAAAGCTTTGATGCTTTTTTAGGGACGGTATCATCAACAGCCGCCAAAATAGATAGCCGCAACATCCGCATTAAAGATATTACCACGCAATTCATAGATACTAAAACACGGTTGGATAATAAGTTACAATTAGAAAAACGTTATCTGAACTTGCTAAACCGAGCGGGCAAAATGCGCGACCTGCTGGACATTGAGGAAAAGCTAACCGAGATCCGCAGTGACATTGAGGCCACCCAAGGCCAGTTGAATTATATGAGCAAACAGGTTGAATATAGCTCGTTAACAATTACATTTTATACCAAACAGCCCGAGCAGGTTGCCGCAGGTAATGGCTTTGGTTATAAGCTTAAAAGCGCATTAATAAGTGGATGGGAATCTTTACAAAGCCTGTTTTTGGGTTTATTATGAGGTTGGTATCTACTGCTGATAATAGCCGTGCTGATTATATGGATAAAAAAATGGAAAGGAAAAAGAAGACTTGCTAAGCAAGCCTAATCAACTTCTCGCCTTCTAAAACAGGGATGGCGGTTGTAAGGTCAACCTGCAGGCAAAAGGCAATATCTTTTTCGATGCCTAATTTTTTGAGTCGTTCGCCGTGCGATGTTTTGCTTAGGTATTGGCCGATGTTGGCTTTGCCTATCTGGAAAAGGTCATTAGCTGCAATTGCCGGGTCATCAAGCATAAAGCCGTTGCCTTTTAACTGCTCGATAACTGCTCCTGCAAAAAGGGTATCTTCCAGATTGAAATTGTTTTTCCACCCGGCGCAAACCAGCAGGATATTTTCCTGCTGCGTTTTTAACCAGTTGCAAAGGGCGGTTAAATTAAGGAACGAGCCAATAACGACCTTTTTTGCGCTGCGCGATAAGTGCAGGGCGTGAGTGCCGTTTGTAGTGGTAAGTACAACCGTTTTGCCCGCTACCTTTTCGGCGGTGTACGAGAACGGCGAATTGCCAAAATCAAAACCATCTACCACTTTACCATCGCGCTCTGCAGCGATGAGGTAGTTTAACCCCTTCTCGAGGTAAGCGGCGCATTCTTCCACTTCAGATACGGGGATAATGGCATCCGCACCGTTCTCGATCCCATAACAAATAGACGATGTCGCCCTGAAAATATCTATAACTACTACAATATAATCCGAAACGTTATACAACGGTATAAGGGCAGGAGAAAGGCAAACGTCTAAAGCTTTCGCAATCATTGGGTATTGTAATAAAGGGCGAAGCCCCTATTTATAAAACGGTGGCTTTACAACCTGAGCTTTTACTTTATTATCGCGGATAAGGATGTAGATCTCGGTTCCTTCTTTAGCAAATTCGTTTTTAACGTAACCCAGGCCAATTGCTTTTTGTAATGATGGCGATTGGGTACCCGACGTTACTTTACCAATAACATTTCCGTCGGCATCAACTATCTGGTAATCGTGGCGTGGGATGCCGCGGTCTACCATTTCAAAGCCGATAAGTTTCCGCGCTACACCGGCTGCTTTTTGTTGTTGTAATGCCTCGGAGTTGGTAAACTCCTTGCTAAATTTGGTAACCCAGCCAAGGCCGGCTTCTAAAGGTGAAGTGGTATCGTCAATATCGTTACCGTAAAGGCAAAAGCCCATCTCTAAACGCAGGGTATCACGCGCTGCCAAACCAATTGGTTTGATACCGAATGGCTCACCGGCTTTTAATACTTCGCTCCAGATAAATTCGGCATGCTCGTTATCGAAATAGATCTCGAAACCACCTGCGCCGGTATAACCCGTGGCAGAAACTACTACGTTATCAATCCCCGCAAATTTACCTTTGGTAAATGTATAGTACTCCATCGAAGCCAGATCGATTTCTGTTAAGCTTTGCAAAGCATCTGCAGCTTTAGGGCCTTGTACCGCAAGTAAAGATGTACGTTCTGAGATATCTTTCATCTCCACACCTTCGGTGTTAAATTTGCTGATCCAGTTCCAATCTTTCTCGATGTTTGAAGCGTTTACAACCAGCATGTAGGTCTTCTCGTCCATACGGTAAACCAACAAGTCGTCTACAATGCCGCCGTCTTCGTTTGGCAGGCAAGAGTACTGCACCTTGCCATCATATAATTTCGATGCATCGTTGCTGGTAACACGCTGGATGAGGTCAAGTGCTTTTTCGCCTTTCAAAATAAACTCGCCCATGTGGCTCACATCAAATACACCTACGCTCTTGCGCACGGTATCGTGTTCGGCGTTTATGCCAACGTATTGTACGGGCATATTGTAGCCCGCAAAAGGCACCATTTTAGCACCCAGATTGGTATGTATTTGTGTTAACGCTGTATTTTTCATGGTGAAAATTATATCACGGCAAAAATAGCAAAATAGCTGTAGTACGCGGGTAGTTTATATAATTGATTGATAAAAATCGGCAAGCTGTTGTGTAATGGTATTCACATCGTGCTGCTGCTCTATAAGGCGGCGCGCGTTGCGGCCAATTTCGCGGCAGTAATGTTCGTCGGTAATGCATCTTTTCATGGCGCGATGGAAATCGTCGGTATTGTTGGCGATAATAATATTTTTACCGTTCTGGATATTGATCCCTTCAGCACCAAGGGTGGTAGAGATGATGCATTTTTCCATTGCCATACCCTCCACAATTTTTACCCGCATGCCGCCACCGGATAGCAGCGGAACGATCATGATAGATTTGCTGTTCACAAATTCAAGTGCATTATCAACCTCGCCATGTATGAACACCTTCCCCAGCACTTCATAATCATCAAACCGCTCGGGGATGTTATGGCCTGCTACATAAAACTTGGCTTTCAGGTCGCCGTCGATTAGGTCTTTATGGAAATTATCTATAAACCACTCTATGCCCTCGCGGTTGGGCAGCCAATCCAGCGAGCCCAGGAAAAACAGGCTTGGGAAATCTTCTTTGCTGTGGTCGGGTTTATATAGCGAAAGGGCTATCCCGATAGGCAAAACCGTTAACGGTATTTTAGTACCGAATGACAGCATGGATGTTTTATCCTGATCGGTAAATACTACTATGCCGTCAAACTTATTTAGCAACTCCAACTCGTAGTTTTTGATTCGGCGGGCAAGTAGCTGCAGATACCAGCGTTTAAACGGGTCACTTTTTTGCTGGGCCAGCTTTTGCCAAACCTGGTGCTCGATGTTATGCGCCCTGAAAATTATTTTTGCCTTTGAGTTTTTGCGAATCACATCCAGGTAGGGCGCCACAAATATCCCCTCTAACTGGACAATGTCGTACTTGTTGTCTGTTAAATTCCTGAACAGCAGCTTCTCGAAGCCGGCATTATAATACTTATCAATATTGTAAGAGTTATTAGTAAACAGGTTGCTCACCGCCTCTATCATGGTTACGCGGGTGTCGATATTGTACTCGGTATAGTTTATCTTTTCAAGTAGCTCATCGCGCTCACGGGGGGCGCTGTTCTTTTTTACGTTGAGGGATATCAGGGTAACGTCGTGCCCAAGCGCTACCAAACCTTTTATGGTATTGCCTACCACAATAGGGTAACCACCATTCTGCGGAAACGGCGTGCGGTGGGTTAGTATTAATATCCTCAAAACAAAAGGTCAGTTGGTTGCTGTAAAGGTATTAAACCCTTTAGGCTTTAACAATTATCTCTTCAGAAATAGGGATGCCCGGCTGGGTTACTTTAAATGTTTTACGGTGATATGGCGTGTGCCCGTGTTGCAGCACCATTTTACGGTGACTGATGGTTGGGTAGCCTTTATTGCTGTGCCATTCGTACTCGGGATGTTCTAAAGCGATTTGCTTCATGTAATCGTCCCGGTAAGTTTTAGCGAGGATAGATGCTGCCGCGATACTAAAATATTTTGCATCGCCTTCAACAATACAGTGGTGTGGGGTATCTCGGTATTTATTGAAACGGTTACCATCTATAATTAAAAACTGTGGGATGCAAAGTAACTTATCAATAGCGCGGTGCATGGCCAGGAATGACGCGTTCAGGATGTTGATCTCGTCTATTTCGATATTATCGCACCAGGCAACGGCATGGGCAATGGCTTTTTCTTCTATCTCTATACGGAGTTGGTAGCGGGTTTCTTCGGTTAATTGCTTAGAATCGTTTAGCAGGTGGTGGTCAAAATCACGGGGGAGAATTACTGCGGCCGCAAATACAGGCCCCGCAAGGCAACCACGACCGGCTTCGTCACATCCGGCTTCAACAAACTCGTGCTGGTACCTTGCTAATAAAACCCGTTCGCTCTTTTTCACTTGTGCAAATATCTTAAAATAATTGGCCTGCGCCCAATTGTTGTAAAAAATAGCCGCTAAAATCAAAAGCGGCAAACTAACAACTAATACAAATGTTAAACAGCGTAATGAAGAAATTAGTATTCGTCATTTTTATTTTTTGCGGGATAAGCTGCTTTGCGCAAAAGCACGTGCACCTGCCGCATGGGATGGTGTTTGGCACCAAGCCCAACCACATCGCGCCTGTGCCCGCTAATAACATAGAAGCATTTATGGGTAAAAAGATAAGGCAAACCACCGCGCTTACCGGGACACTCATACGGGTTACCAAAGAAAAAGGCGGCTGGTTTGAAATGGATGCGGGCGGGGGTAAGATCATAGCTGCGCATTTTAAAGACTATGACATTACCCTGCCAACCCAATTAAAGGGCCGGGGCGTAATTATACAGGGCGTAGCCCAGCGCATTTTAACGGCCGATGATATGCAGCACTTTGCCGGCGATACGGTAATAGGCAGTAAACAGCACCGGGAAAAGATTAACCCAAAAACAAGGATCACTTTCGAAGTTTCGGGGTTAATGGTAGACAGGTAGGGAAGCTTATCCCCGCGTATCATTAAGAGATACGATAAAACAAAAATAGCGACAGGCCTAAACCCATCGCTATTCACAAGCTTTTCGCTTTATTCCTTTCGCTTTCAACCTACCTATGCAAACCTTGCTTCTTTTCTTAAAGATGCCGGTTCAACGTCCAGATAATCGGCAAAAAGTTCTTTTACTTTTTCGGCTACTTCGGCACGGTTAACAGTTTGGGCATTACGTCGGCATTTAAGGTAATGTTCGCGGGCGATTTTTTCTGACAGGTCGCCAAGGGTTTTCACCTTAAGTTCGCGGCCAAATTTACCTGCCAGTATCAAGCCGGTAATAGAGATCACCATACCTATGTAACCAACAATGCCAAATACAAAGCTAACGGTTACAGAAACTAAAAGGGCTATAGCAAATGCCCATACAACACCCGGTTTTGGGCGCAAAAGGCTCATGTGTAAACCCATTTCGTCTTCCAAGTCGGCAACAACCTCAATACGGTTATCGCGCGGGAAAAGTTCGCAAAGTTTGGTTTGCGGTTTTAGGTCGCACTTTTCAATTGGTTTTTTAGCGTTGATCGCATTACGCAATTTGTAAAAAGCCTGCTGTGTGGTGCAACTTTCTCCCTGTACTTGTTTAACCTTGTCAACAACCATGTCGCACAAGGCGCCAAAGGTTTTTACGTGTTTAAGATCTTCGTCTGCGAACCGGATATTGAACGATCTTTCGATCTTTAACAAAACATCACTTACATCCTCCGGGTCGATATTGTTCAAATTAACGACCGGTGTATTTTTTAAACTAACTTTCAATCCTATAGTACTAAATTAGACCATTTAGCCGCCGCGAAAACCCGGGGCGCTAACTTTAAATTCAAAACCGGTGCCAGTTTTAAATTACTTGCTCAAATACATTGATTTTTCTTTATACAGATGCCTGAAATATGGATCCTGAAGATCAGGAATGAACCTGATCGCCTCACCTGTCGATTTCATTTCGGGGCCCAGTTGTTTTTCAACCTCGGGGAACTTATCAAACGAAAATACAGGCTCTTTTATTGCATATCCCTTAAGCTTGCGCTCAATGGTAAAATCTTTTAGTTTGTTGACGCCAAGCATTACTTTGGCGGCAATGTTTATGTATGGCACATCGTAAGCCTTAGCTATAAATGGCACCGTACGCGATGCGCGCGGATTTGCCTCTATCACAAATACCTTATCTTCTTTAACCGCGAACTGGATGTTTAGCAAGCCACGAACGTTTAACGCACGTGCTATTTTGGCAGTATATTCTTCCATCTGGCTGATCACGTTATCGCTCAGATCAAACGGTGGTAATACCGCGAATGAGTCGCCAGAGTGGATGCCGGCAGGCTCAATGTGTTCCATTAAACCAATGATATGCACATCCTCGCCATCATGGATAGAATCTGACTCGGTTTCGGCAGCGCGATCCAGGAAGTGGTCAATTAATACCCTATTACCGGGTAAATTTTTCAACAGATTTACCACAGCTTTCTCCAGGTCCTCATCGTTTATCACGATGCTCATACCCTGGCCGCCAAGTACGTAACTTGGGCGCACCAATACGGGGTAGCCTACTTCGTGCGCAACAACCAATGCTTCTTCGGCACTTTCTGCAACACCATATTTAGGGTAAGGGATCTCTAATTCTTTCAACAGGTCGCTAAAACGGCCGCGGTCTTCAGCAACGTCCATATTGTTGAATGATGTACCGATGATCTTGATGCCATGCTCATGCAGCTTTTCGGCCATTTTAAGGGCTGTTTGGCCACCTAACTGTACAATCACGCCTTCCGGTTTTTCCAGGTCGATTATCTCGCGTACATGCTCCCAAAAAACAGGTTCGAAGTACAGCTTGTCGGCCATGTTAAAGTCGGTAGATACAGTCTCAGGGTTACAGTTGATCATGATGGCCTCGTAACCGCTTTCTTTCGCGGCTAATAAACCATGCACACAGCTATAATCAAATTCGATACCCTGGCCAATACGGTTAGGTCCCGATCCCAATACGATGATCTTCTTTTTATCGGATACGATAGATTCATTCTCGCCTTCGTAAGTAGAGTAGTAATATGGTGTTTTGGCAGCAAACTCGGCCGCGCAGGTATCTACCATTTTGTAAACGCGTTTAATGCCAAGGGCTTTGCGGCGCTGGTAAACATCCTCTTCTGTTACGTTACCCAAAACGTAGGCAATTTGGGTATCCGAAAAACCACGTTGTTTAAGGGTGAAGAAGAAATCTTCGGGGATATTATTCAATGAGTAGCGGCGCAGTTCTATTTCGATGTTCACTACATCCTGGATCTGGTTTAGGAACCAGCGGTCAATTTTTGTTACCTTACGGATAGACTCGATAGGCACACCCAGGCTCATGGCATCATAGATATGGAACAACCTGTCCCAACTTGGATGCTCCAGACTGTGCATGATCTCGTCCAGGTTGCGGCTTTGGCGGCCATCGGCGCCAAGGCCGGCACGTCCAATCTCCAAACTCTGGCAGGCTTTCTGTAAAGCCTCTATAAAGCTGCGTCCAATGCCCATAACCTCGCCTACCGATTTCATGGTAAGGCCAAGCTCGCGGTTAGCGCCTTTAAATTTGTCAAAGTTCCAGCGGGGGATCTTTACGATCACGTAATCTAATGTTGGCTCAAAGTAAGCCGACGTTGTTTTGGTGATCTGGTTCTCTATTTCATCAAGGTTGTAACCTATGGCCAGCTTTGCAGCTATTTTAGCTATTGGGTAACCTGTTGCTTTTGATGCTAATGCCGATGAGCGTGATACACGCGGGTTTATCTCGATAGCGATGATGGTTTCATCTGCCGGGTTAACCGAGAACTGTACGTTACAGCCACCTGCAAAGTTACCAATGGCGCGCATCATTTTAATGGCCTGGTTACGCATCTCCTGGTAGCAGCGGTCGCTAAGGGTCATGGCAGGCGCCACAGTTATCGAGTCGCCTGTGTGGATGCCCATCGGGTCGAAGTTTTCGATAGAACAGATGATGATAACGTTATCATTACCGTCCCTCAATAACTCTAATTCGTATTCTTTCCAGCCTAAAACGGCTTGTTCTACCAAAACCTCGTGGGTTGGCGATGCCTGCAAACCGCGGCTTAAAGCAGCGTCAAAATCTTCTTTTTTATGTACAAAGCCAGCACCTTTACCACCAAGGGTATAGCTTGGGCGAATTACCAGCGGGAAACCAATTTCCTGCGCGGCTTCTTTACCTTCCAGGAACGAGTTGGCTATTTTTGAAGGAGCCACCCCAACGCCAATATCCACCATTAACTGGCGGAAGGCTTCCCGGTTCTCCGTTTTCTCTATAGCGGCTATATCAACCCCTATAATTTTAACCCCGTATTTTTTCCATAAGCCTTGCTCATCAGCCTCGATACAAAGGTTTAACGCGGTTTGGCCACCCATGGTAGGCAGCACGGCGTCAATCTTTTGTTCGATGAGTATTTTCTCAAGGCTTTCCACGTTAAGCGGTAGCAGGTAAACATGGTCGCCAATAACCTTATCGGTCATGATGGTGGCGGGGTTGCTGTTGATGATGGATACGGTGATGCCTTCATCCTTCAACGAAAGGGCAGCCTGCGAACCGGCATAATCAAACTCACACGCCTGGCCTATAATAATAGGGCCCGAACCAATAATTAAAACAGATTTAATGGAAGTGTCTCTGGGCATAGTTTTTTAAGTCTTATGTCTTATGTCCAAAGTCGTGGGTCAGGGCCTTAAATCAAGCGATAAAAGACTAAAGACTACCGACTAAGGATTTGAAAATCCTATGCGCTGAAAGGCGAAAAATCCCGACCTCAGCGTCGGGGTGCAAAGATAGCATTTTGTAGATATTTGGGTAGTTAAATTTGTAAAAACATGTATTAACATTTGTGTACATCTTTAAACTTAAGCATGTCTGCCA
This sequence comes from Mucilaginibacter sp. UYNi724, assembly GCF_054057495.1. Lineage (NCBI taxonomy): Bacteria > Pseudomonadati > Bacteroidota > Sphingobacteriia > Sphingobacteriales > Sphingobacteriaceae > Mucilaginibacter > Mucilaginibacter sp. UYNi724. The sequence goes on from NZ_JBSRZI010000010.1 coordinate 102,234, forward strand.
ATCTTAACTCCTTATCTGTGTCAAATCCACACGATGTTGTAAATTCTTTTGGGTTGCTGTATGTGCCAAAAAGCATGTCCCACCACACTATATCACCGTAATTGCTGGTGTGTTTATTATACTCGTGATGGATGCGGTGCATCTCGGGCCGTTGAAAAATATAGCCTATCCATTTAGGTGTTTTAATATTGGTATGGTAAAAAAACTCGCCCAAAGCGGTACATAAAGTATAAATAGCCCCCGCTTCCGTATTTAATCCTAATAACGTAAATACCAATAAACTGCCAATGATAGAGTTCACCGTCATTTCTAAAGGGTGTTTATAAAAGGATGTTATCACTTCTATGCGTTGTGCGCTATGATGGATCTGGTGGAAGCGGGTCCACAAAAAATCGCTTTCGTGGCGCCATCTGTGCCACCAGTAAAATATGAACGTTGCAATAACGTATGCGATGATACCGCCGGCCCAGGATGGTACATGATGGGATAAATGAAATAGAGAATAAGCCGATAGCCATTTTTCCCAGGTGTAACCGGCAATTGTAACTATAGCCAGTTGAGCAAAGTTTACAGCCAGTACCCTGATGGTCCAGGTTGGCACAGCGGGCAGTTTCCAGCCGGGGTTGCTTTTTTCAATGATGAAACAAAGCGCGAAACAGATAAGAATTACAATAAGCATAATGTTTAAATTTTATGCTGTAAATCTACGACTGAATGACGGCGAAAAGTTTTGACTTAAGTCAAAATCGTTAACGTGCCCTGATCCGGCTTAGTGTTTCCTGTTTAATGCCAAGATAGGTGGCTATTTGCCCAAGCGATGCTATCTGAATTACCTGCGGATATTCGGCCATTAATTTTTGATACCGTTGTGTTGCAGTAAGGGTTTGCAGGTTAATAGCGCGCTCCTCGCTACGGATGTAGTACTGTTCTGTAATAATGCGCCCGGTTATATTAAATTGAGGAAACGTTTTATACAGCTCCTGCAATTGCTCCCAACTTATGGATTGTACGGAACAGTCCTCTAAAGCTTCGATGCTTTCGAAGGATGGTTTACGTGAAAAAAAGCTATAGACAGAAATGATTATTTCGCCGGTGCCCATAAACCAACTCGTAAATTGGCTGCTATCTTTATGATAAAACGCACGCACAAATCCTTTTTTTATAAAGTAGATACGGTGCGCAACCTGGCCGGCTTTAAGTAACAAAGTTTTCTTTGGAAATTGTTCTTCTACTATCATCCCCGCAAAGCGCTGTTTCACATCGGGCGAGAGTATTTGTATGCTATTCAACAGATTGAAAAGAGGGGTGATATCCATAAGAGACCTTATTCGTTAGCCAGAGTGAAGTTTACAGGCATAGAGTAGCTTATCCGTGCAGGTACTCCGTACATCAAACCGGGGATCCAGTTAGGGCTAAGCTGTAAAACTCTTAAAGACTCGGCCCCTAACCCATGGCTTGGCGAACGTAAAATGATAAAATTGGTAAGTTTGCCATTCTTTTCAACCATGAAATTTAAAACTACCCGTCCTTGAATTTTTCTTTCTCTTTCTGTAGCCGGATATTTGATATTGGTACCCAAAAAATAACCAAATTTATTTTCGCCGCCGGGGAATGTCGGAGAAACTCGCCTAACGTCGTAAGTTGTATTTACACCGTTAACAACAGCTTTTCCGGATATTAGCTTACCATTATTATAGTCTTCTTCAAATGTTGCGTTGCTTTGTTTGTCAGTCCCTTTCCAAATTCCGTTTTTACTGCCGTTTACAATAGGTCCTTGCTCAATAATTTCCGTGAAGTTATCGCTATATAGAGCAAGCTCGCCATTGTCGTCTTTTACCTTTACGGTACCCAAAGAATCAAAGGCTTCTATAATCCTTTCTGTTGTTACTTTATCAGGAAAAGAAGCACCGGGCGCTTTTTTATCTCTTGTAATAATATCCTTATGGGTATATAAACTTCCGTTAGGATAATATTCGTAATAGTCACCGTAAGGCCAACCATCTATAAAAGTTTCTGTAGTTTTTCTTGTCCCGTTTTTATAAAATGACATACTGATGCCTGAAAAACTGTTGTACTCGATTTCTTTTGACCTACCTATCCGCTTTTTCTTGCCGTTGGCATAGTATTCAATTACATTATATAGGGTAGAACCAGAATCGGGCTCGCTTACTACGCGGATATAGTCTGCACTGTCTTTAACATCAACCTCGCGGCCATTATCCTTAAAAAAATAAACGTTTTGGCGTTGCGCAAAGCAAACCGATGAGATGAGTAGAAAGAAAGAAACGAAAAATGATCGCATTATTAGCAGGCTTAGTTTGCTGCTAATTTACTTAATTAACTTGTTATTAGCATCCGGGAAAATAAGAATTGGCTCGTAAGCACGGGCCTCGTCGGCTTCCATGTACGCGTATGACATAATGATCACGATATCGCCAACCTGGGCAAGCCTTGCCGTCGCGCCGTTAAGGCATATGGTACCGCTGCCACGTTCGCCCCTTATAACGTAGGTTTCGAAACGGGCGCCGTTGTTATTGTTAACAATTTGCACCTTTTCATTCGGGATGATATTAGCCGCGTCAATAAGGTCTTCATCAATAGTTATACTGCCAACATAGTTCAATTCAGCCTGTGTAACCTTAACGCGATGAAGCTTTGATTTTAATACCTCAATAATCATGATGCAAAGGTAGGAATATTTGGTTGATGGTTCATAGTTGATAGTTCATGGGAATGTTTCGCGTTTGTAATATCTGTATGACGGTTCTATGATCTATGAACCGTTAACTACTACCCATTTAATAATCACATTATCTATCAGCCTTGTTTTGCCAACGCGGGCGGCAGTTAGTGTAACAATATTTTTGGTATCCTCATTAGCAGGTAATAGCGTTTCGCCATCTACTATCCTGAAGTACTCTGGCTCAACAGTATTTTCGGCTGCCAGTTTATCCATGGCTTGCTGCTGAATTTGCGCTATGTTACGATTATTGAAATTGGCCGTAACCCAGTTAAGCGTTTTTGATAAAATGAGTGCGTGTTGCCTGTCTTCGGCAGTTAAATGCACATTGCGAGAGCTCATGGCAAGGCCGTCGGCTTCGCGTTCTATAGGGCACATTACCATACTTACCGGGATGTGCATCAACTCTACCATTTTGCTCACCACCATAAACTGTTGGTAATCCTTCTGGCCCATATAAAGGTTGGTTGGCTTTACAATATCAAGCAGTTTAAATACCACCTGCATAACACCCTGATAATGGCCGGGCCTAAATTCACCCTCAAGCAAATGTTCAAGTTGCCCAATGTCTAAATGCCATTGCTCATTATCGTCATACATCTCGTTAACCCCGGGGTTAAACAAAACATCACAACCGGCTTGCTCCAGCTTGGCCATATCGGCCTCGATAGGGCGGGGATATTTTTCGAGATCTTTGGGGTCGTTAAACTGAGTGGGGTTTACAAAAATGCTGCACACGGTAATATTGTTGGCTTGCTTTGCCTGCGCAATAAGCGATAGGTGGCCATTGTGCAGCGCGCCCATGGTAGGCACAAAGCCAATAGTTACAGCGCCCTGTTCAGATAAATATTCGCGAAGATCCTTGCGGGTGATAAATGTTTTCAAACTAAAATAAAGATTGCAAAAATTTGGCAAAGGTGTACAATTACTTAAAAACTACCAAACGCTGTTGCACAAGTGGTTGCCAGTTCATATAATAATGCTTATATTTGCACACTCAAATTTTTTGAACTTCTTATATATTTATTAATAGATTAGTGATGGGTAAATCAAAACTACTGTTCATAACTCATGAAATGTCTCCCTTTCTCGAATTAACAAAAATTGCTGAGATAACGCGCCAACTTCCGCAAGCTATGCAGGATAAAGGTTTCGAGATCCGGATTTTGATGCCACGTTTTGGGAACATTAATGAGCGCAGGAACCGTTTACATGAAGTTATCCGTTTATCAGGGATGAACATCATTATTAATGATAATGATAATCCGCTGATCATCAAGGTAGCTTCTATCCCTGCAGCACGCATGCAGGTTTACTTTTTAGATAACGAAGAGTATTTTCAACGCAAGCACGTTTTCAACGATAAAGACGGTAAATTTTATGCCGATAACGATGAGCGTATGATCTTCTTCTGCAAGGGTGCATTAGAAACTGTTAAAAAACTTGGCTGGGCGCCGGATGTTATTCACTGCCACGGCTGGATGAGTGCTTTGGTGCCTGCTTATTTAAAGACAACGTACAAAGACGACCCTACATTCAAAAATTCAAAAGTAGTTTACTCAATCTACGGAAATGAGTTTACGGAAAAAATGGATGATGATTTTGCACGTAAAGCCATAATGGGCGATATGACCGAAGCTAATATTGAAGTTTACAAAGAAGGTACCAATACAGCCATGTATGTAGGTGCTATCCATTACAGCGATGGTATTGTTTTAGGCAGTGCTGATATTGATGCCGATGTGTTAAATAATGTTAAAAACAGCAATAAATCGGTAATGGAATACGTTTCCACTTCTGATTTCGAAAATTATTACAATTTTTACGAAGAAATCACCAACGAACAATTGGTGGATGTTGCTTAAGCTTTAAAATTATATATGAAATTTTACAAATTAGGCTTATTAACCCTGTTAATAAGTCTTTTTATTTTGAATAGCTGCAAAACGCAGGATGGTATAGGTTTAGACCCGGCCAACCAGATAAACGGTAGCTTGATAACAGATAACAGCGTTGTGGCTACAACCGTGCTTGAAGATTCTATTATCACAAATAATTTATCTACCCGTGTACCGCTGGCCTACTTTAAAGATCCTGAATTTGGCACTACCGAAACAAATATATCGGCAGTATTATCTTTACCCGCTTCTGTAGCTTATACACTGCCAACAGGTGTAATTACCGTAGATTCGGCAGTATTAATATTGCCTTATGCAACAAATGGCTTTTACGGCGATTCGCTTTTGTCGAACTTTAAGATTGATGTGCGCCAGTTAAATGAGCGTATAACGCCTTCAAAATCTTACTACAATACCAAGCACTTTGAAACTGTTTCAACTATATTGGGTTCGAAAACATTCAAATCAAGGTCGCACGATAGTTTATACATTAAAGCGATAGTTACCGGAGGCGCGGATACGCTAATTAAGGTTAAGCCACAGGTGCGCATCCCACTTGATCCCGAAACAATGTATTCTTCCTTTTTCGGTGCAAATTCAGCATCATTGTCTAATAACGCTGTTTTTCAAAATACATTTAAAGGTTTAAACATTTCGCTTGATAAATCCCAAACAACAGGCGTTGGTGGCAACATGTTCTTTAGGCTCGATTCTGCTGTTGTTACTTATTATTATCGCAGAAACAATGCAGGTGCAATTGATACCTCTCTGATTTCGTTACCATTTGCTACAAATGTCACCGAAATTAAGCATACATACAGCACACAAGTCCAGGCTGCTTTAGACGGAACATCAACAGATAATTTGGTTTATTTACAAGGCCTTGCCGGCCTAAGGTCGAAAATTTCGTTCCCGAATGTCAAAAATATATTTACCGAAGGCGCTAATAATGTAATTATAAACCGTGCGGAACTTGTGGTTAGTGTTAAACCGGGTAGTGGTACACCATTTGCCCCGGGCAAAAGGCTTACTTTGTATAAATATGATATTGCTCACCAACGTGTAAATTTGCAGGATGCATCACTGGCCGACCCACGGGCATCTGTTTTTGGCGGCAACTTTGATACTACAAAAGGCGAGTACCATTTTATAGTGACCGCGTTCTTGCAAGATCTGCTGTTGGGTAAAACGGTTGATTACGGTACCTTCCTGGCACCGGTTGACCCTACTATTACCAGTACTATCGATATAAATCCTGCTTCTACTTATGCCGACAGGACAATCATAGGCGGCAAGAATGCATCACCCTATAACATTAAGCTTAACATCATTTATACCAAGCTTAATCAATAAAAAAACTTTTTAAAGCCTTTGAAAAATACCCCATTTGGGGTATTTTTTTTATATCTAATTTTTAACCTTGATAATGCTATTTATCTCCTTACTTTTGTTGCACATCTAATTCTATCAATTACAATACAAAATTTTATTTATTTATGTGCGGCATAGTAGGTTATATAGGTTTTAGAGACGCCTATCCAATAGTAATAAAAGGACTTCACAGGCTTGAATACCGAGGCTACGACAGTGCTGGTGTTGCCCTTGCAAATGAGGGTCTAAAACTTTTTAAAAAGGCCGGAAAAGTAAGCGATCTGGAAGCCCATGTTGAGGGCCAGGATCTTGCCGGTACTGCGGGTATGGGCCATACCCGCTGGGCTACCCACGGCGCGCCAAGCGACAGAAATTCGCATCCGCACTCATCAGGCGACAGCAAGCTTACCATCATCCACAATGGTATCATTGAAAATTACGCTACCCTTAAAGAAGCCCTTTCATCAAAAGGCCACGAGTTTAAAAGCGATACCGATACCGAGGTATTAATACACCTTATTGAAGAAATAAAAGACGTTACAGGCCTTGGCCTGCGCGAAGCGGTTAGGCTTGCCCTAAACCGTGTTGTTGGTGCTTACGCTATTGTTATTATGAGCGCGGATGAGCCAGATGAGCTAATAGCGGCCCGCAAGGGAAGCCCCATGGTAATTGGCGTTGGTAAAGGCGAATATTTTATTGCATCTGATGCTACACCAATTGTGGAGTACACCAAAAACGTCATCTACCTAAATGATAATGAGATTGCTTACGTTAGGCGCGATGACCTGCTGATCAAAAATATAGACAATACTATTCAAACCCCTTACATACAAGAACTGGAGCTTAAGCTGGAAATGCTTGAAAAAGGCGGCTACGACCACTTTATGCTTAAAGAGATTTACGAGCAACCGCGCTCTATCCGCGATTGTCTGCGTGGCCGTATCTATCCAGAGCAGGGTTTAGTTGCCCTGGGTGGTATAAAAGAATACATTGAAAAGCTAAAGAACATCGACCGGATAATTATTGTGGCATGTGGCACCTCATGGCATGCGGGTTTGGTAGGCGAATATTTAATTGAAGAATACGCGCGTGTACCGGTTGAGGTAGAGTATGCATCCGAATTTAGATACCGTAACCCAATTATATCTTCAAAGGATTTAGTTATTGCCATTTCACAATCCGGCGAAACTGCCGATACTATGGCGGCTATCGAGCTTGCTAAAGAAAAAGGCGCTACTATCTTCGGGATATGTAACGTTGTTGGCGCATCTATACCACGTATTACGCATGCAGGGGTTTATACCCACGCAGGCCCCGAAATAGGTGTTGCATCAACCAAGGCATTTACTGCACAGGTTACGGTATTAACGCTTATAGCTTTCTACATAGCCCAGCAACGCGGTACAATTACCCAAAGTAAATTTATTGAGTACTTAACCGAGCTTGATGAAATTCCCTCATTGGTTGAGCAAACCTTGAAATGTAACGATGTGGTTAAAGCCATTGCCGAGCGTTTTAAAGATTCTACCAATTGCCTGTTCCTTGGCCGTGGCAGTTCGTTCCCGGTTGCGCTTGAGGGTGCTTTAAAACTAAAAGAGATTTCTTACATCCACGCGGAAGGTTATCCTGCTGCTGAGATGAAACACGGCCCTATCGCCTTAATTGATGCGGATATGCCGGTTGTGTTCATTGCTACCAAAAACTCATCGTATGAGAAGGTTATAAGCAATATACAAGAGGTTAAAGCCCGTGGAGGCCACGTCATCGCTATTGTATCTGAAGGTGATACCGATGTTAAAGCAATGGCCGATTACACCATCGAGATCCCGCAAACAGGCGAAACTTTTGTACCGTTACTGGCAACTATACCGTTGCAGCTGCTATCATACCACATCGCGGTAATGCGTGGTTGTAATGTAGACCAGCCACGTAACCTTGCAAAATCTGTGACAGTTGAGTAGTGATTAGTGAACTGAGATTTGTTCGCTAAATTTTATATTATACAAAGGCCGGTAGTTGTTATCGGCCTTTTTTTGCGCAATATCTTTAACCTCAAATCTTTAGCTTCAAATATATTTCACTTAATCTCCCATCTCAAGTCTCTCGTGGCTAAAACTGGAACAATCCTTGCCATAACTTATTTAACTAAAACTATTATTATGGCACACCGCGGGAAACGAGGCCCATGCTGGGCAGGCTACAAAATAGCAGGCATGAAGAAAAAGAATGGCAAAAAAGTGCCTAACTGTATTAAATCGGCTTCTTCAACAAAACGAAAAGTTAAGAAATAAGGAAGCCACCCGTGTTTGGCGGGCAGCTTCTATAAGCATAATGTTTGTCTCGACTTTTTTTTCTTAGCTCCAACCTACGCCGGCATATGTTTCATGGTTTCACTCAGGTCCAACTGCAGGCCTTGTGCTACGGCCATCCCCAATCCAATATCCGCTCGAAACCAGTGGCAAAGCTGCCTGTTGGTTATTTCGTCTTTTTTAGGGCCATCAATACCACTCATGGAGTGTACTATGTTTTTCACCAGATCTTTTTTAGCCTCATCGCTCATCAGCTTGTATAGGTTGCCCGGTTGGGTGTAATGGTCGTTCTCGCCATCGGCATTGCGGTCATACCAATCAGCAACCTGGGCATTTATATCCCAGGCCGGTTCCTTATAACTTGGGTCGGCATGGATATCATCAAAACTGTTTGGGAAATAGTTCGGGTTTTTGCCTCCATTGCCATCAACACGCATCCTGCCATCGCGCTGGTAATTATTCACCATAAAAGGGCATCGGTTCACCGGGATCTGCTCGTAATTAGCCCCAAGGCGGTAACGGTGCGCATCGGGGTAAGAAAGTATGCGGCCCTGCAGCATCTTATCAGGTGAGTATCCTATGCCATCTACAACATGTGCCGGTGCAAAGGCAGCCTGCTCTACGTGTGCAAAATAGTTATCGGGGTTTTCGTTTAATTCTAAAACACCAACATCAATAAGCGGGTAGTCGCCATGTGGCCATACCTTGGTAAGGTCGAACGGATTGATATGATAGGTAGCAGCTTCCGCCTCGGCCATCACCTGGATCTTAAGGGCCCATTTAGGGAACTCGCCGTTATCGATATGCGTTAATAGGTCGTGCTGTGCAAAATCGGGGTTTTTGCCTCGCATGTCGCCGGCTTCTTCATCGGTAAAATTCTTGATGCCCTGTTGGGTTTTAAAATGGAACTTCACATAAAAACGCTCGTTGTTATTATTAATGAACGAGAACGTATGGCTGCCAAAGCCATCCATGTGGCGGTAACCATACGGTGTGCCGCGGTCGCTCATTAAAATAGTTACCTGGTGAAGGCTCTCGGGGTTAAGCGACCAAAAATCCCACATCATGGTTGCGCTTTTGCAATTGGTATAAGGATCCCGTTTTTGGGTATGGATAAAATCGCCGAATTTCTTTGGGTCTTTTATAAAAAACACAGGCGTATTGTTGCCAACCAGGTCCCAATTACCGTCTTCTGTATAAAACTTAAGGGCAAAACCACGCGGGTCGCGCTCGGTATCGGCAGATCCCTTTTCGCCACCAACGGTAGAGAAGCGCAGGAATGTGCGGGTTTCTTTACCTATCTCGTTAAAAAGCTTTGCGCGGGTATATTTGGTAATATCGTGAGTGATGGTTAAAGTGCCATAAGCGCCCGAACCTTTTGCGTGCACAACCCGCTCAGGGATGCGTTCGCGATTAAAGTGGGCCATTTTTTCGTGCAGGATAAAATCCTGCAATAGAATAGGGCCGCGTGGTCCTGCTGTTTGAGAGTTCTCGTTTTCTGCGTACGGCTTGCCCGATGCAGTGGTAAGTTTCTTTTTTATAGGGCCCATTATTTACTTAGATTAGTAAAATCAAACTTCACTAAAAATTATGAATAGAAAAAATCAATAATTACTATCTTTAGATAGATTATATTGATAATGACTATAACACAACTCGAATACGTTATCGCGGTTGATACCTACCGCAGCTTTGTGGCCGCCGCCAATAAATGTTTTGTCACCCAGCCAACGCTTAGTATGCAGATTCAGAAGCTGGAAGATACGCTTGGCGTAAAACTTTTCGATCGCAGCCATCAGCCGGTTATTCCTACCGAAATTGGTGAGGAGATCATAGCACAAGCGAGGATTTTACTGGCCGAAAGCGAAAAAATAAAGGAAATTATCACCGACAGACAAAAAGAATTGTCGGGAGAATTAAAGGTGGGCATCATCCCAACGGTGGCCCCGTATATACTACCCAAGATACTGAACGGCTTTATTGAAAAATATCCGCAGGTAAAACTCATTGTTTGGGAGCAAACTACCGAGATGATCATCCAGCAGCTAAAAATGGGGACGTTGGATTGCGGCATCCTATCTACCCCTTTGCACGAAAGCAGCCTGACGGAAATCCCTGTTTTTTACGAGAATTTTGTAGCCTACGCATCCAAAAACAGCAAGCTCTATAAAAAGAAAACCATTACGCCCGATGATATTGATATGGAAGAGATTTGGGTGCTTAACGAAGGCCATTGCATGCGCGAGCAGGTGCTGAATATCTGCCAGCGCCGCAAAGCCACAAAAGGGTTTCAGCATTTTGAGTATAACACGGGTAGTGTTGAAACTTTGAAACGCATGGTGGATATGAACAATGGCGCCACCATATTGCCCGAGCTTGCACTTGCCGATATGAGCGACCGCCAGCGCGACCGTGTGCGCTACTTTAAAAGCCCCGAGCCAGCACGCGAAGTAAGCATAGTGATACACCGCAATTTTTTAAAACGCCGAATGATAGAAGCCCTAAAAGTAGAGATCCTTGATTTTGTGCCAAAGCGTTTGCGTACCAAAAAGAAGAAAGAAATAATGGAAATATAAGGCGACAATCTTATAAGAGACGCGATACTTCGCGTCTCTTATAAGATTGTCTTACCAAAGGGAGATGCAAAATATTGCGTCTCTACTGTAATGTTATTTGTTGGTCACTTCCCTCAAAGCCTCAACAATTTTTAAAGCAGTTGTGGCAAGTTCGTCTGCTGTTGGACTAAGTTTTGGGCGGGCAAAATTCATATCATCTACCTGGTTCATGGGTATCAGGTGAATATGGGCGTGGGGCACTTCTAAGCCAATTACGGCTACCCCAACCTTTTTACATGAAATAGCCTTTTTAATGCCCGTTGCCACGATTTTGGCGAACATCTGCAAGCCTATATAAACCTCATCATCCAGGTCAAAAATATAATCAACCTCGGTTTTAGGTATCACCAATACATGGCCCTCTGCCAGCGGGCTGATATCTAAAAACGCCAGAAACTCGTTAGTTTCAGCAACTTTGTGCGACGGTATTTCGCCTGATATAATTTTTGAAAAGATGCTCATGGTTGGGATATAATTAGTGATTTAATGAGTTGGTGAATTAGTGATTTTGAAATTCGCTCAATCACTAATTCACTCATTCGTCATTACCTGGAAATTTCCATTACCTCAAATTCAATAACACCTGCAGGTACGGTTATCTCGGCAACTTCGCCAACAGATTTACCCAACAGGCCTTTTGCAATAGGTGACGTTACCGATATTTTACCGGCTTTCATATCCGCTTCGCTTTCTGATACCAGTTGGTAGCTCATTGTAGCGCCGCTTTTTAAGTTTTTAATTTTTACTATAGATAGCGCCAAAACCTTTGATGAGTCCAGTTTAGATTCATCAAGCAAGCGCGCGTTTGCAAGGGTTTCCTGCATCTGGGAAATTTTACCTTCGTGAAGCCCTTGCGCTTCTTTGGCTGCATCGTATTCGGCGTTCTCAGATAAGTCGCCTTTATCGCGCGCCTCAGCTATTGCAGCACTGATGTTAGCGCGGCCTGTAGTTTTTAAATATTGTAATTCTTCTTTTAATTTTTCTAAACCTTCTTTGGTATAGTATGATACCTCTGCCATAACACAATTATAATTAGTATTTATTATCAGATTACGCCAAAAAAAACCGCCCCCCTACTTTTTCCATAGAAGAGCGTGATGGCCTTAAAAACAAACAAGACTACGTGGGTTACCCTGCATAGTCTTGTTTAGTGTAAAACGAAGATAATATAATTAAGTTTAAATATCCAAATTTTTTTGTTGCACAAATTGAACTGATCTTGACTATTCACCTCCCGATAGCTATTGGGACAACCCAAGCTTAGAAAGCTTGGCGGCCATCACTTCGCTTATTTTGCGGTAGCTTTCAAACGTCCAACCTGCAACGTGGGGGCTAAGTAACAGCTTGCCGCTTTGGCGCAGTTCATCAAACCATTTTTGCTGGCCCAGCGCCGGGAATTTTTCTACCTCCAGCACATCCAACCCGGCAGCTATAATTTTGCCTTGTTTAATGGCATTAAGCACCGCTTGTGTTTTTACAACCTTGCCGCGGGCCGTGTTGATCAAGAAAATAGGCTTTTTAAAATGGAACAGGTATTCATCATCCACCAATCCATCGGTTTCTTTAGTTAGCGGAATATGCAGGCTCAGCACATCGCTGGTGCGTACAATCTCTTCCATGCTTACCTCGCGGGCGTATTGGTCGCTAAAGCCCGTTTTATATTTATCGTAAGCAATAACCAATACCCCAAAGCCCGACAGCCTTTTGGCAAAGCTGCTGCCCATGTGGCCATAACCAATAATGCCAACGGTTTTGCCTTTAAGCTCGTGCCCGCGGTTTTCCTCGCGCAGCCATTTGCCGTTACGGATCTCGGCATCGCCACGGTTAATGTTATTCATTAAAGATAGCAGCATCCCCATAGCATGCTCGCCCACGGCATCCATGTTGCCTTCGGGCGCATTGATCAGTTCTATGCCTTTGTCGATTGCGTAATCTTCATCAATATTATCCATACCGGCACCGGCGCGGCAAATAAAGCGTAGGTTTTTAGCCTCGTCTATAAAAGCCTTATCCACCTGGAACTTGGAGCGGATAGCCAATCCATCATAATCATTAATAATAGCGAAGGCTTCTTCCAACTTCATATCTGGTTGGTAATTTACGGTGTAGCCAAAACTTTGGGCTTGCTCCATAAAGGCGGGGTGCAGGTCATCAACTATAAGGATGTGATTTTTCAAGGATATAAATGTTTGATGGCAAAATTAACAAAAAGCAAGTCATTAGTTTAGGTTTACGATATATGTGTTTTAAGCGTGACGATTACTCACTCTGTCGTTGCTTCGCTCGACACCTCTCTCCGCTTTGCGGAAAGAGGGAATTTCATTTTCATCGCCTCTTTGCGTTGCAGAGAAAGTCGACCAGCGAAGCGTTCCCGATAGCTATCGGGACGGGGTGAGTAAAATCTTAAACCCGGCTTTAAAACTGGCACGTAAATAGCATGTACAATGCCATATGATGTACCCATTTAAAAATACCCGTAGCGATATAAAGCAATATATAGATAGACTATCTCATGATGGCTTTAAACAGATCTTTGAAAAAATAGACCAGGTCAGTATCAAAAAAAGTGTCGACAAAATGGGGCTTGATAAATTTATTAACCAATGCGCCTACATCGCGGCCGGTAGCGGGGCCATTGCCGGTAGCGGTGGCATCATGACCATGCTGGTAGGTATGCCGGTAGATTTTGTGAACCTGATAACCCAGCAGTTTAGGGTTACCATGGCAATAATGTATTATGCTAAGGGTAGTTACAGGATAGACTTTAACGAATTTATGCAACTGGTGGCAACCTCTTTTAAAATTGAAGCAGGTGTAGCCGTTACCAAAACCATGCTGGAAGGCATCGCCGAAAAATTGTTATTTGCCTTCGGCGTACGTGCAGCAGAGCGCTTAGTGCCTGTTGTTGGCGCCGTAATTGGCGGCACAGCAAATTATATGTTTATTAAACGAATGGCTCAAAAGGTTAAAGAATTAAACCGGGTAGATAAACGAGTGGTTGTTCCGGTGGTTTAGAGTTGCCTGTTTTCCGCAATCTCATTTGTCAACTTCACAAAATCGGAAACACTCAGGCGCTCGGCGCGCAGGTTGAGGGTTTTGTTGTCTACCATCTTTTCTTTATTTATTAAAGACGACACGGCATTGCGCAGGGTTTTACGGCGCTGGTTAAAGCCTGCCTTTACAACTTGCCAAAATAGTTTCTCGTCGCAACCCAAGTCGGCAGTTTCGTTACGGGTTAAGCGGATAACTGCCGATAGCACCTTTGGGGGTGGATTAAACACCCCTGCCTTTACTGTAAACAGATATTCTACCTTGTAATAGGCTTGCAGGAACACACTCAGGATCCCATACTCTTTACTACCGGGCTTTGATGCGCAACGCTCTGCAACTTCCTTTTGGAACATACCTACCACTTCGTGCACCTGCTCGCGGTGATCCAGGATCTTGAAAAGGATCTGCGAAGAGATATTGTACGGAAAGTTACCTATCACCGCCATTTGGCTTTCAAACTTTGCTTTAAAGTCTAATTCCAAAAAATCATCGTTTATCAAACGCTCGCCTAAAGCGGGGTATTTTTTTTTCAGGAAGATGTATGATTCGGTATCGATATCGATCAGGAACGTTTCGTAATCAGGTTTTTGAAGCAAAAAATCGGACAGGATACCCATGCCCGGGCCAACTTCTAATACTTGTTTGTATTTGCCTTCGGGGCGCAGGCTATCCACAATTTTTGAGGCAATATTTTTATCAGTAAGAAAGTGTTGCCCCAGATGTTTTTTCGCCCTTACTAATGTCATTATCCGTTTTTATTTGAGCAAATTACGGCATATTTGTGCTTTAATCAGAAATTATAAACTTTAAATCTTTTTATTTGCATGGCGGGCGGTGAGCTAAAAGCTTAAGCACAAAGCAAATTACAAAATAAGCGATCGTTTTTTGAGCTTTCCAAATCGATGAATCAATCGATGCCATCTGTGAAATTCAATAAAATAATCGATGAAATCATAAAATCATGAGCGAAAAACCTAAAATAGGAATAAGTATTGGTGATGTTAACGGGATAGGGCTCGAAATTATCCTGAAAACCCTATCAGATGCTAAAATATACGAGTACTGCACACCCATTGTTTACGGGCATACCAAGGTCGCGTCGTTCCACCGCCGCGCTACGGAATTAGGAGAATTCAACTTTAATGTGATAGATCAGCCTGCCGATGCGCAGCACCGCAAACCCAACATGATCAACTGCTGGGAAGAGGATGTAAAGATAGAGCCGGGCCAGATAACTGCGGAGGGTGGCAAATATGCCTACCTATCACTGCAACGCGCTACCGACGACCTGCTTGCCGGCAATATAGACGGCCTGGTAACTGCGCCCATCAACAAAGACAATATCCAGAACGAAGACTTTAGCTTTCCCGGCCATACCGAATACCTACAGCATCGCGATAGCAAACCCGAATCATTAATGTTTTTGGTGAGTGATTCCCTGCGTGTTGGGGTAGTGACCGGCCACATCCCGGTTTCAAAAATTTCGGAAAGCCTTACTACAGATAAGATCATCCAAAAGTTGAAACTAATGAACGCCAGCTTGCAAGACGATTTCTGGATCCGCAAGCCAAAAATTGCAGTACTGGGCCTAAACCCCCACGCCAGCGACAATGGTTTGATAGGCAGCGAAGAGCAAGATGTAATTATCCCGGCGATAGAAGAAGCCCGTAACAATGACGTACTTGCTTTTGGCCCATACCCTGCCGACGGCTTTTTCGCCAATGGTACCTACCTGCAATTTGATGCCGTATTGGCTATGTACCACGACCAGGGTCTTATCCCGTTCAAGCAAATAGCATTTGAATCGGGCGTGAATTATACCGCTGGGTTAAGCTTTGTGCGCACCTCGCCAGACCACGGCACGGCTTACGATATCGCGGGTAAAAACATGGCATCAGAGATCTCGTTCCGCGAGGCTTTGTTTACGGCACTGCATATTATAAAGCGTCGTAAGGAAACCATCGAACTAAATGAAAACCCGCTTGTGTTTGCTAAATTAAGCCGTGACAGGGATTAAATAAGTCATTCGGAGATACTGTTTTAAATTAATTGCCGTTAGATTAAAACATTTATCTCTAAAAATCATTTCCCTGTTTAATGAGTAATTTAATTAACCGCATCAGGTCAATTGATGCGTTTCGTGCGGTTACCATGTTCCTGATGATCTTTGTAAATGATCTGGATGGCGTGCCAAATACCCCCGAGTGGCTCAAACATGCTGGTATAAATGCCGATGCTTTAGGACTTGCCGATACTATTTTCCCCGCCTTCTTATTTATAGTAGGCTTATCTATACCGCACGCCTTTAAAAAGCGCCTTTATAACGAAGATGCCAAGCTGCCCCTGCGCATCATTACCCGGTCATTCGCGCTGATATTTATTGGGTTTTTCCATGCCAATATGGAAACCTATAACGAGGCTACCACTGTTTTACCCAAGCCGGTTTGGGATAGCCTGGCCACCTTTAGTTTCTTCTTCATCTTTTTAGATTACAGCAAAACCACGTCAAAATTAAAGCAATACCTTTTCCAGGGATTTGGCGTGGCGTTGCTGATAGCGGTTTGTATCGTGTACAAAAGTACCGACCCTGCCCAACCGTGGCTGCACCTTACCTGGTGGGGCATATTGGGGCTCATAGGCTGGTCTTACCTGGTGTGCGCGTTTATTTACTACTACAGCAATGGGGTGCTATGGGTGCAGGCCGCGGCCTGGATCTTCTTCATGTTCTTCAATATCGATTTTCACTTTGGGATGCTTAACTTTTTAAGCCCCGTGCAAAAATACATGTGGATAGCCGGCAACGGCGCAATGCAGGCCTTTACCATGGCCGGGGTATTTGTATCGGTGCTGTATATGCGCCTAAACCAAAATAAAGAGATAAAAATGCTATGGGTAGCCATGCTGCTGATGGCTGTGATACTATTCAACCTGGGCTTTATAGTACGTTATTTTAGCGGGGGTATTTCTAAGGCGCGCGACACCCCTTCGTGGGTGTTGATATGCACGGGAATAAGCCTGGTAGTGTACGCCTTCTTTATCTTTTTGGTTGATGTGAAGCACAAGTTCCATTATTTTAAGGCGATAGAACCCGCGGGCACCAACACCTTTACCTGTTACCTGCTGCCATTTTTGTTTTACCCGCTATACCAGATGACCAACCTTGGTTATCCCGAATACTTTGACCAGGGCACCGGTGGACTGATCAAGTGTGTGCTATTCTCGTTTTTAATGGTATGGCTAACCGGCCTGCTGCAAAAGATAAACGTGAGGCTGAAGATCTAACCGTGTTCACGTTCACGGCCGTGAACGCCCGTGAACATTTTGAAAATACTGATTATCAGCGTTTTAAAATATTAGAAATTTACAGATTGATAAAAACGCCCCCGAAACTCCTTTAAAACAGCCGGGAAAGATGCTTGCGGCTTTACCCGACTGAAATATTTTATACCTTGCCAACCGTTTTTCAATAACCGCATAATATGCCCGCCAACGCCCAATACTGGATAGATCATTTAAACCTGCAACCGCACCCCGAAGGTGGTTACTATAAAGAAGTATTCCGCTCTGTAAATGAGGTGAGCAGGGTTGGCTCGGCCGACTTGAAGCAGGCGTGCACCTCCATCTATTACCTGCTGGAGGGCCGGGACTTTTCCGGCTTCCACCGCCTCGCGTCCGACGAACTTTGGTATTTCCACAAGGGCACGCCACTGCACATCCACGTTTTAGAAACCGACGGCACGCACCGCACCATCCAACTTAGCGACGACGATACCGGCAGCCTGCAAGCCGTTATAGCACCCAACACCTGGTTCGCTGCCGAGATCCCCACGGCCACAGGCTTTGCCCTAATGAGCTGCGCCGTTGCCCCGGGCTTCGACTTTGCCGAATTCGAGATGGCGAAGAAGGACGAGCTGCTGGCGGCATACCCGCAGCACCAAGAGTTACTGGGGAGGTTGTGCAGGGAGTAAGCCCGAAAGCGGGTACAATTATTGCGCTTACTTTATAACCAATCACAAATACATGAAAGCGAAAAAGATCTGGGCAAACTTTAGTGTTAATGATGCCGCCCGTACCAGTCAATTTTACACACAACTAGGCTTTAAGGCCAACAATACCAACAACTACCCCAAATTGGCAAGCTTCGCGTTTGGCGAAGACGGTTTTGTGATCCACTTTTTTGAACAAGGCTCACAGATAAACGATTTTTTGACCGTTGGCGCTACCAACGAGATCATATTTACGCTCTCTGCCGAAAGCGAACAGGAAGTAAAAGAATGGGAAGATAATGTAAAAGTCGCGGGTGGCAGCATTTTCCAACAAGCAGGCAGGGATAAAAGCGGCTACTACGGCTGCGGCTTCGCAGACCCCGACGGCCACAAGTTTAACATATTGTTGATAGAAGACGGAATGTGAGAAGCATCCTTGTCTTATTTGTTAGATTTGATAGAATAATTTATTTCCAATTAAAGAGTTATCCATTATGGGAAATTTTTACATTGATGATAGTGTACACGATGATGCCGGATTCGTTCTGTGTGTCTGCGTCTACGCTCCGTCAGAATTGGAGCCGGTAATTGCTGAATTGATGAAAACTTGCGGACTTGATCCAGATGAATTTGAATATAAAAGCTCTGCAAACTTTTCAAAGCAACCGGAACTAATAGAGTTTAGATCAAAGCTAAAAGGGATCGTTCAACAAAGTTGTCATTATGGGGTTGTTGTACTTCCCCGATATAAAAGGGACAAAGCAGGACAGGAATGTTTATTGGCAATAAAACAGTTTATCACGGCGAATTCACAAATTGAACCACCTCTTTCTATCTTTATGGATCAAGGTTTGTTCCTTTCGGAAAAAGCGGCTAATACGTTATTCGATGAACTAAAAATCAATGATACCAAATTTTTCGCCGAACAAGATTCAAAGCAAATCAGGGGAATACAAGTGGCTGACCTAGTTGCGCACATGGCTTCTATTCAGCTCAAATCAGCCATGGGACTGATCAATAAAATGGTAAAAGCAGGTGAAAATTCAGGTTACGATCCCGAGGAAGAAATGGAACTTAGTTTTGAAATGTTTGGAACATTAAGATATTCTATTTTTAATAAAGGGAATGATAAGCCGCCGACTGGGGATCAATTTATTGATGCCGTGATGACCGTTGGCAAAGCGGGACTTTTCATTTCTGAATACTGTTCTGCGGATCTAGCTAATTCGGCTCAGGGTACTTTTGGTACGATTTATCTGGGATGTATACACTAATTTACGGAGGAGGATAGATTTATTGGTTTATTCTATTCAATGCATATCAAACAAGTACATCTAATTTGATTAGGTATTTGAGACCCAAAAGTAAAAAAGTCAACACTATGCTGAATTGAAAGCTTTACTTCGAAAAAGTGGCTTGCAACCTTTCGTAAGTTTTACAAATTTTGCGTATAAATATGGTGCTCCTCTTTAATAATTTTCAATTTATCTGGGTCGAGTACAGTTGTACAATCAGGGAACAACTGGATGCTATCTATGGTTGCTGCTAGCAGGTATTTGGTAACAAAATCAAGTGCCGTTTCAACATATTGTACTTCAGCTGAATTTCTCTTACCCGTACCCCGCTCATCGGTGGTGGATTGGGTAGCAAACGGCATAGAATGAATGTGGTTTGAAAAGAAGCGGTAGAGGGGCCTGAATTCTTCAGTTTTAAAGGCAATTTTATCCATGATTTCTTGGTTGGAGAAGTATTTCGCTTCTCTTCCGTTCAGAATGTTTTTTCGCCTGGCAGGTTCAATATATTTGTTGAATGCGACATCAATTATTAGCTTTTCTTTATCTAAGGCAAGATTTTTGTCGAAATCTTCCATCATATGAGCATCTGCTGTTTTGAAATCCTTATACAACTTATACTTCTCATTATTCATATGATAGCGAAGTAGCAATATTCTCAATTCCCGTTCATCTAGAGGAATAATGTTTATTGCTACATACCAGAAGATGATATAGCTTTCAACAATGTTGCGAGAAAGTGAGTGTATCGAAAACAAATCCCAAAACTCGTACTCAGCAGGAAAATGTCTGTTGTTTGGCATTAATCGGATGAAAGATAAAATGGATACCGTCATTCTGATGAACAATTGATTAGCCCGGACCAAATGCCAGGGTACATTTTTCTTTCCGCCACAGGCATTGGTAACGTCTATGGCAAAATCATGGTAGTTTTCCAGTTTGATCAGTTTTTCACTATAGCTTGTAAGGTCTATTTGCATGGCTTTTTTATTTAATCGTAACTGCCGTTGCTCGGCATTTCAAAATGATGAGATAAAATGTTTAGGTTAGATTTTAAATATCTAATACGTGACGCAATCTATGTATAAAGAACATTATTTATTTGAAGACTTGCCTGATTCAACAGTAATCTGGAAATACCTGGATTTTGATAAGTTTTTGTCGCTGCTAGTTACCCGATCGCTTTATTTCTGCCGGTCTGATAAGTTTGAAGATCCTTATGAAGGAACTTTGACGCCAGAAACGATGCAACAATTACGGGAAACCATAAATAGTTTTGGTTTTAATAATTCTGAAGAAATGTTCCAGCAAATGTTGATGCTGCTCAATACTTCCCGGAAAATGACTCTGGTAAACTGCTGGCACATAAACGAGTTTGAATCGGATGGTATGTGGAAGCTCTATAGCAAATTCAAGAACTCGATTGCGATACAAACCACGGTCGGTAAACTCAAAAGGGCATTTGATAGAGTTGTCCAGGACGTCTTTATTGGGAGAGTCAAGTATATTGATTTCGATAAAACATTCATTGAGGGATTTACGATGTTGGGGCCTTTTATTTATAAGAGGCAGAGTTTCGCTCACGAACAGGAATTAAGAGCGGTAGTATGGGAGACAGGCACTAAAAGTATAAGTGAAATTTTCCGCGAAGAAAAGGAGGAGGAACAGACAATTCCCATTCAGTTTGTCGATCATGGCAAAACACTATCGGTCGCGATAGATCAATTGGTGGAGAAGGTCTATCTTTCTCCTCTAAGTGAGGCTTGGTTTATTAGTTTGGTTGCCGATATTATTTCCAAATATGGTTATGATTTTCAAATGGTGACTTCCTCGCTACTATCTATCCCGGAGTACCTTGAAAAAAAACACGTAGACAAGCCAGTTATTGATACTGTTAACTTGCCTGTTCAGGTGCTGAAAGCATTTATTGAAAAGGATAGCTTTAGGCTTCAACGTGAAGAAGATGATCGATTGCGAACAATAAGCTTACAAACAGAGTCCATTAGAAATAAGTTGCGGCTCATAGAAGCCAGGATCAATGAAATCGCTGTGAATTCGAAAACTGAACGAATGACTGGAGCGGCTGCCATTGCTGAGATCGGGAAGCGATTTGCGGCAGATGAAAGTATAAATTATGATTTGCTATTGTCTCCTGAAACCAATTTGTTTATGCTTGTCGGCAATTTTCAGACATTGATGATTGAAATAACGACCTCCATAATACCTCAACGGGAAAAGGATATTTTATTCGCTACGACCTGTTTCTTGTTCACAGAAAAATGTATGGCAGGTCTTTCAGTTATTGCTTTTAGAATTGCTAATGAGGCGCAAATTGAGGCGGCTTATGCTGAAGCGCTTAAAGCTTTTTGCTTAACTATTTTTAAGATGATCAACGAAATTGATGAAAGAAAAATTTGATTCGGTGGGTTGTGATTTTGCGATAGGATATCAGCATGAAAAGATTTCATAGAAGAAATAGATTGGTGGGTAATGACATAATCAGGCGCGCCACATTTTATCCGGGCGGGTTCGTTAGTTACTGCAACCCCGGTAGCAATGGTTTCTAATAGCGTTTGCAAATATCCGCGGTAAGTGTGCTCGGTAGCGTTACCTAATTTAAAGCCTGCCTGTAGTCGTTCGATATATTGAGAAATGGTCATGAACAAGGTTTATATTGAAGATGCAAGATAGCAGAATTACAGGTTATAGATGTGGCTTTTCCCTTGCGTTAGGGATTGCAACGTTTACCGCCCTCGCGCCTAAGGCCTGCAGGCGTATAAGCGTAAAGCCCGGGCCGCAAGTAACGCCATAATATTACACACTAACACACCCCCAACCCCCCTCAAGAGGCGAATTTAACCACAATACACCCGCACTTCACGCCCCACTCCCCGCACCAATCCACCCGCTCCCCGCTCCATAATCCCCTTCCAATCCACCCGCTCCCCGCACCACAATCCCCGCTCCATTCTCCCCCTGTTAATAACCCTAAAACCAATTAAAAAAAACACTTTCCGGGTATCGAAATTTTACCTACATTTGCGGGCTAATTGTTGCTCATTGAAATCGCTAAAGACATATTCAATACCTTTTACCGGCCTTAAGCTGGGCAAGCATTATTTTGAATACGAAATAAACGATGCCTTTTTTGCAGAGTTTGAGTATTCGCTGGTTAAAAAAGCCAACTTGTTTTGCAAGCTGGAACTGGACAAGCAGGAAACAATGCTGATCCTTAACTTTGACATCACCGGTACGGTTAACGCCACCTGCGACAGGTGCCTGGCCGATTACCTGCAACCCGTGGATATCCACGAGCAGCAGATTGCCCGCTTTACCGAAGAGGAAATGGGCGAAGACGACGAGATAATTACCCTCGGCAAAAACGATCATGAGATTGACGTTGCCGGGCTGATATATGAATATGTTAACGTAGGCCTGCCGTTTATTGCACTTTGCAGCAACCAGGGCGACGGGAAACAATGTGACGAGGAAATGCTGGCAAATTTAGATAAGCTTGCCGCTAATGATGAACAAACCGAGAGCACCGACCCGAGATGGGAAGCTCTTAAAAAATTAAAATAATATAATAACAAAAAGTTATGGCACACCCAAAACGGAAAATTTCAAAATCAAGAAGAGATAAACGCAGAACGCACTACAAAGCAGTATTGCCTACTTTAACTACTTGCCAAACTACCGGTGCGGTACACATCCCTCACCGCGCTTACACTGTTGATGGTAATGTTTACTTCAACGGCAAAATCCTTATCGAGAAGGCAGTAGCAGCTTAAGTTTAAATTTTCTGAAAATGAAGATTGGCTTAGATATTATGGGCGGTGATTACGCCCCCAAGGCAGCAGTTTTAGGGGCAATTGAAGCTTATAAAGTTTTAACTGCCGGGCAAAAGCTTGTGCTTATTGGCGACAAGGAAGTAGCCCTCGGTATTCTTCAGGAAAATAATTTTAGCCCCGATAACTTCGAATTTGTACACACAACCGAAGTTATTGGCATGGGCGAACACCCTACAAAGGCCATTGTACAGAAACCCGATAGCAGCATTGCCATTGGTTTTAAGTTGTTGAAGGAGGGTGACATACAGGCGTTCTCATCGGCAGGTAATACCGGTGCTATGTTGGTGGGCAGTATGTTCAGCGTAAAAACCATCCCCGGTGTTTTGCGGCCGGCCATGACAACCATTGTACCCAAACTTAAAGGCGGTTTGGGTATTATTTTGGATGTTGGTGCCAATGCAGATTGCAAGCCAGATATGCTTGTGCAGTTTGGTGTTTTAGGCAGCCTGCTTGCCGAAAGCATTTACGGCATCCCTAACCCGCGTGTAGCGCTGATGAATATTGGCGAAGAAGAGGAAAAAGGCAATATGCTGTCGCTGGCTACGTATCCTTTAATGAAAGATACCAAACTGTTTAACTTTGTTGGTAATATTGAAGGGCGCGACCTTTTTGAAGACAATAACGATGTTGTTGTTTGCGACGGTTTTACAGGCAACGTGATCCTTAAACTTGCCGAATCTTTTTATGTTATTACCCTTAAAAAAAGATTAAAAGACGAATTTTTTGACCGCTTTAACTACGAGCAATACGGCGGGAGCCCTATACTTGGTGTTAATGCCCCTGTTGTTGTAGGCCATGGCATATCAAGCCCCGAGGCTATCAAGAACATGGTGCTGTTGTCGAGAAATATGATCGAGACCAATCTTATAGACAAAATTAAACTGGCTTTTCAGTAAAAAAATATAGAATGAGCAAAATTCATGCTGCTATTACCGCTGTAAATGGTTACGTACCCGAGTACATCTTAACCAATCAGGAGCTGGAGACAATGGTAGATACCAACGATGAATGGATAATGAGTCGTACCGGGATCAAAGAGCGCAGGATATTAAAAGGTGAAGGCCTTGGCACATCAGATATGGCCGTACCGGCTGTAGAAGGCCTGCTTAAAAAGCGTGGCATCAGCGCCGAGGCGATAGACCTGATCATTTTTTGCACCACCACCCCCGATCTTCCTTTCCCTGCTACGGCAAACATTCTTGCACATAAAATTGGCGCTAAAAATGCCTGGGGGTACGATCTGCAGGCGGCTTGCTCTGGCTTTTTGTTCGGTTTGGCTACCGGGTCGCAGTTTATAGAGAGCGGCAAGCATACTAAAGTATTGGTAGTGGGTGGCGATAAAATGTCGTCGATAATCAACTATGAAGACCGCGCTACCTGTATCATATTTGGCGACGGCTGCGGTTGCGCATTGCTTGAGCCCAATACCGAAGGTTACGGCATTATGGATTCGGTACTTAAAAGCGACGGCGCGGGTTCGCACCTGTTGTTCCAAAAGTCGGGTGGTTCGGTTAGCCCTGCATCGCATGAAACTGTCGCGAACAAAGAACATTATGCATACCAGGAAGGCCAGGCGGTATTTAAATTTGCCGTTACCAACATGGCCGAAGTTGCCGCCGAAGTAATGGACCGCAACAACCTTACCGCCGATGATATTGCATGGCTGGTACCACACCAGGCCAACAAACGCATTATTGATGCTACCGCAAACCGAACCGGCATCACGTCTGATAAGGTTATTGTAAACATACAGCGTTACGGCAACACCACAAACGGCACAATTCCGCTATGTTTGTGGGAGTGGGAAGACAAATTCAAAAAAGGGGATAACCTTATTTTAGCTGCCTTTGGCGGCGGGTTTACCTGGGGCTCTATTTATTTGAAATGGGCTTACGATAAAAAAGAAGCTTAATTGAGCTGTATAGATTTTAAATGTGCAGATATGCAGATTTTTAATTAAAACATCTTAAAATTGTACGTGTTAAACAACTAATTCATTTTAAATCATCTGCATCTTTGCACATCTGCACATTTGCATATTTATAAATACTTTTATCCAAGACCAATTATCGCTTATTATGGATATTAAACAGATTCAGGATCTAATACGCTTTGTCTCAAAATCGGGCGTGAACGAAGTATCGATCGAGCAGGAAAATTTTAAGATCACCATAAAAACCAACGAAGCACCTACTTATGTAAACGCTTCTGTACCGGTAGCACAGCCACTTGCTGCGGCCGCCGCGCCACAACCAAGCCTGCCTGCTGCAGCACCGGCTGCCGAAGCTGCACCGGTTGCCGATACCTCCAACCTGATCACCGTAAGGTCGCCAATGATTGGTACCTTCTACCGTTCATCATCACCGGATAAACCATTGTTTGTTAACGTAGGCGATGAAATAAACACCGGCAGCATCCTTTGCATCATCGAAGCGATGAAATTATTTAACGAGATCGAATCTGAAGTATCAGGCCGTATTGTTAAGATCCTGGTTGATAACGCATCACCGGTAGAATACGACCAGCCTTTATTTTTAGTAGAACCTAAGTAAATTTGAAAATTGATTAATTTGAAGATTTGATAATGTCAGCTTCAAATTAATGAGCTTTATACTTTGAAGATTAAAGAAATTTTCAAATAAACACATTTTCAAATTTTCAAATTAGAATCATGTTTAAAAAAATATTAATAGCTAACCGAGGTGAAATTGCCCTGCGAATTATTCGCACCTGTAAAGAGATGGGCATCAAAACCATAGCTGTATACTCCACCGCCGATCGTGATAGCCTGCATGTGCGTTTTGCAGATGAGGCTGTTTGTATTGGCCCCCCTGCAAGCCGCGACTCTTACCTTAATATCCCCAACATTATCTCGGCTGCCGAATTAACAAATGCTGACGCGATACACCCGGGATATGGCTTTTTATCCGAGAACGCAAAGTTCTCTGCCATTTGTGCCGAGTACGGGATCAAATTTATTGGTGCCACTGCAGACCAGATCAACCGCATGGGCGATAAAGCTTCTGCCAAAGAAACCATGAAAAAAGCCGGCGTACCCATTGTACCGGGCTCCGAAGGTTTATTGGATAGTGTTAAACAAGGCATTGTAATAGCCAATAAAATAGGTTACCCCATTATACTTAAAGCAACTGCCGGTGGTGGTGGCCGCGGTATGCGTATTGTTTGGAAAGACGAAGAGTTTGAGAACGCCTGGGATAGCGCACGTGCCGAATCTGGTGCAGCCTTTGGTAACGATGGCTTATACCTGGAGAAATACGTACAGGACCCACGGCACATAGAGATACAGGTAGTTGGCGATCAGTACGGTAAAGTTTGCCACCTGTCCGAACGTGATTGTTCTATACAGCGCCGCCACCAGAAACTGGTAGAAGAAGCACCATCACCTTTTATGACAGATAAGCTGCGTAAGAAAATGGGCGAGGCTGCTATTAAAGGCGCAAAAGCCGTTAAATATGAAGGTGCCGGTACGGTAGAGTTTTTGGTTGATAAAGACCGCAACTTCTACTTTATGGAAATGAACACCCGGATCCAGGTAGAGCACCCGGTTACTGAAGAGGTGATCAACTTCGACCTGATAAAAGAACAAATTAAAGTTGCAGCAGGTATCCCTATAT
The DNA here is from genome assembly GCF_054057495.1 of Mucilaginibacter sp. UYNi724. Taxonomy (NCBI): domain Bacteria; kingdom Pseudomonadati; phylum Bacteroidota; class Sphingobacteriia; order Sphingobacteriales; family Sphingobacteriaceae; genus Mucilaginibacter; species Mucilaginibacter sp. UYNi724. The sequence continues at coordinate 128,982 of NZ_JBSRZI010000010.1, forward strand.
CGGGCAAAAACTACGAGCCAACAATGCACGCCATTGAATGCCGTATCAATGCCGAAGATCCTGCAAACAACTTCCGCCCTTCACCGGGTAAAATAACAAACTTCCATTCGCCGGGTGGCCATGGTGTACGTGTGGATACGCATGTTTACAGTGGTTATGTTATCCCGCCAAATTACGATTCGATGATAGCCAAGGTGATCTGTATGGCCCAAACCCGCGATGAGGCTTTGGCAACCATGGAGCGTGCGCTAAGCGAATTTGTTATAGAGGGGGTTAAAACTACTATACCTTTCCATTTAAAATTACTGCAGGACCCTAACTTCCGCGCGGGTAATTTCACCACCAAATTCATGGAAACGTTCGAATATTAATATTTATACAATCTTAACGGGTTAATACAACGTAATTAGGTTTCCGGCGTTAATAGTGCTGAAATAAGGTAATGAGCGATAACAAACTGATACAAGCAATAAAAGAAAAAGGCCAGACCATGGAGGCCGAAATGTCGTTCTTTGATCACCTCGAGGCCCTTCGCTGGCACCTGGTGCGCGCGGCAATAGCTATCGTTGTCCTTACCTGTGGTGCGTTTTATTTTTACGATTTCATCTTCGATACTGTTATCATGGGCCCCAGTAAGCCAAGTTTTTGGACTTATAGGATGCTTTGTAAATTGGGCGATTATTTGCACCGCGACGGCTTTTGTATTACAAAGATCAACATCAGCCTGCTTAATACAGAAATGGCCGGGCAGTTTACGCTGCAGATCAACTCGGCCCTGCTTATTGGCATAACCCTGGGCTTCCCTTATTTACTTTGGGAGATCTGGCGCTTTATCAGGCCGGCCCTTCACGATAAAGAACGCAAAGCAGCAAGTGGCTTTGTTATTTATGCTACTTTCCTGTTTATTATTGGCGTGCTGTTCGGCTATTATGTAATTACGCCCGAGTCAATAAACTTTCTTGCGGGCTATACCGTTAGTAGTCAGATAGAAAATAAGTTTTCTATCGACTCATACCTATCATCTGTCGCAACTCTAACGTTAGCAACAGGTATTGTGTTCGAACTGCCTATATTGGTGTATGTGCTATCATCATTAGGCATCCTTACCGCCAAATTTATGCGCGAAACAAGGCGTTATGCGGTTGTAGTGATTCTGATTATCGCAGCAGTGGTTACCCCAACGCCGGATATGATGACCATGACGGTTGTAAGTATCCCGCTGTTTATTCTTTACGAGGTGGGCATCCTGGTATCTGCCATGGTAGAAAAACGTAAAAGGGCACGCGAAGCAGCGCTATAATTTCTTAAGATAATATCGAATGATGAATATTCTATTTTGAACACCGAAATAGGATATTCATCATTCCCTTTTTAAATCCGGTACGCCTTTTATTTCTGTCTGACAAAATTTCAAGTGATCAGCACTCTTCCATCTTCGAAATTCAAAATTCTTTATTCGATATTGCTTCTGCTCCTCCTCAATTCTAACAAAATCTTTACCTTCGGCAACACAATTAAATTTTAAATTTGAGCTGATGAAAAAAGGGTTAACGATAGCTATTGGTGCCGACCACGCTGGTTTTGATTACAAACAAGCCATCATGGATATGTTTGATGATATCACATTTAAAGATTTTGGCACCTATTCTACAGAATCTGCTGATTACCCCGATTTTGCCCACCTGGTTGCCACTGCTGTTGAAAAAGGCGAGGCCGACTTTGGTTTCCTGCTGTGTGGCAGCGCCAACGGCGTAGCCATGACGGCTAATAAACACCAGGGCATCCGCGCGGCATTGTGCTGGAAACCCGAAGTTGCCATCCCCGCCCGTACCCACAATGATGCTAACGTACTTTGTATCCCCGCCCGCCATGTTACAATCGACGAGGCTAAACAAATAATTGAGATCTTTTTAACGGAAGAATTTGAAGGCGGGCGCCATGCCACCCGCGTTAATAAAATTGGCTGCTAACTAATAAACTGACCCCATTACCAAAAACAAATGAAGAAACTATCACTATGGATCACAGGGATCGCCTTTTCGGCAACCGCCTGTGCCCAGCAAAACCCTACCGCGCTTAAGTACGGTAACATCATTAATGCAACCGATGCCAAAAAGCACCTAAGCATCCTGGCATCAGACGAGTTTGAAGGCCGCGAAACCGGCAAACCCGGTGCCGAAAAAGCCGCGAACTACATTGCTGCCGAATTTAAAAGATTAGGCCTGCAGGCGCCTGTGAAAGGTTCATACTTTTTAGATGTGCCTTTAACCGAGAATACGGTTAACGTTAGCCCTTTAACTATAAATGGACAAGCTTTTGGTAACTGGAAAGATTTTGTTTACCAGGGATCTACCGATGCGAATGTAAACGCCGCCGAGATCGTATTTGTTGGTTTTGGTACTGCTGATGAACTTGTGGGTGTTGATATCACCGGTAAAGTTGTGCTTTGGATAAATGAAGACAAACCGGAAGCGGGTAAAACACCAAATACAAGCTACCGCATGACAGAAGGCCGCAGGGCGCTTGTAAAAGCAATGCAAGACAAAAAACCGTTATTAATATTAGCGGCTAACGAAGGTGTTGCAACTGTACTTGCACGTTTTAAAGGGGTAAACCCAAGCGGCGGTGGCCAGATATCAATTAAGAAAGACGGTGCTGAGGCAACTAAAAACACTGCAGCCCCATTGTTTATTGTAAACGGCCCTCTTGCTGATGCTGCTTTAAAAGCAAGCGGTAAAACATTTGCCGAACTTAAAGAAGCTGCTAAAACCGCAAAACAAACACAAACTTTAAAAGCTACTGCCGGCGTCACTATCAGCGCTACCGCTAAAGATGTTAAGGCTGTTGACGTTTTAGGTTTTTTACCGGGCAACGACCCTATGCTTAAAAGTGAAGTATTGGTATTCTCTGCACATTACGATCACATCGGCTTAAACCCCGATCCAAACGCTAAGGATAAAGTAAACAACGGTGCTGATGATGATGGATCCGGTACTACAGGTATCTTAGAAATTGCACGTGCGTTCTCTAAAGCACAAAAAGATGGTAAAGGCCCCCGCCGCAGCGTACTGTTCTTAGGTAACGTTGGCGAAGAAAAAGGCCTTTTAGGTTCGGAGTGGTACACAGATCACCCGATATATCCGTTGGCTAACACCATTGCCGATCTAAACATTGATATGATAGGCCGCGTTGGTGAAGAGTATATTGGCAAACCAGATTCTGCTAACTATGTGTACTCTATCGGTTCGGCTATGCTAAGCACCGACTTGCATAACATTGGCGAGGCTGCTAATAACAACTACACCAAAATGAAATTGGATTACAAGTACGATGATGCCAACGATCCTAACCGTTTCTACTATCGTTCAGATCATTATAACTTTGCTAAATACGGTGTCCCAATCATATTTTACTTTAACGGTGTACATGCCGACTACCACGGCCTTGGCGACGAAGTGAGCAAAATCAATTTCCCGCTATTGGTTAAACGTGCGCAGCTTGCATTTTACACCGGCTGGGAATTAGCTAACCGCGATGCCCGCCCTGTTGTTGATAAAAAACCGGCTACCCCGGCAAAATAATATCGTACTGTTACAAACAATAAAAGCGGCCCATAAAGCCGCTTTTATTGTTTGTATAATATAATTGCGGGGGTTAAAACACTATTTTAACACAATATTAAAACTCTTGATCGCTTTGTTTACTTTCGTATAAATGGGAAACACCGCCGAAGATTTTTTGGTAGCCTCGCAAGAAAAGGCGTTTGAGCCGGGACACCGTGCCATTATCAATAAAAGTATTGATAAGTACGATGCCGCGTTTGATAAGGGCTTATCGCGGATGATAAACCTTGATAACACAAAAAAGAAAGCACATACCATTAAGTGGAAAGTGATGGAGAACCTGGACAAATTTTTGCCCGAGTTTGAATCCAATTTCTTGAAACGTGGCGGCAAAGTGATCTGGGCAAACGATGCCGAAGAGGCCAACCGCGAGATCCTGAACATCATTCAAAAAGCAGGGGCTAAAACCGTCATCAAATCAAAATCGATGGCTACCGAGGAGATCCTCCTCAACGAGTTTTTGGAGAAGAACAACATCGAATCGTTAGAGAGCGACCTAGGCGAATACATTATCCAGCTCTTGGGCCAAAAACCCTATCATATGGTTACCCCGGCCATGCACCTCTCTTTAGCAGACATAGCCAAACTGTTTAACGAAAAGTTTGGTACCCCGCTGGATATTACCGCCGAGCAACTTACCCAAAAAGCCCGCGAACTAATGCGGGAAAAATATTTGCAAGCCGATGTAGGTATTACCGGTGCCAATTTTATCATTGCCGATACAGGCAGCATCGCCATTACCGAAAACGAGGGCAATGCAAGGTTAACCACCAGTTTCCCCAAAATTCATATAGCGGTTGTTGGTATTGAAAAAGTGATACCATCCATAACAGACCTGGATGTGTTTTGGCCGATGCTATCTACCCACGGCACGGGTCAAAACCTAACCGTTTACAATACCATACTTAGCGGCCCCCGCCAACCAAACGAAACCGACGGCCCCGAAGAAATGTATGTGGTATTGCTTGATAACGGCCGCACCAACTTGCTTGCCCAAAAAGAGCAACGCCAGGCTTTATATTGCATCCGCTGTGGTGCATGCCTTAACGTATGCCCGGTTTTCCAGAATATTGGCGGTCATACTTACGACACTACTTATGGCGGCCCCATAGGCTCCATCATAACCCCGCACATGCGCGGCATGCAGGAGTTTAAACATCTCAGCTATGCATCTACCCTGTGCGGCAAATGTACCGAGGTTTGCCCGGTAAAGATCGACATACATAAAATGCTGCTGCTTAACCGCCGCGATGCGGTGAAAGAAGGGCTTGTTGCCACCAAAGAAAAATGGGGCTGGAACATCTGGACAAAAGGCATGCTGAAACGTAGCCTTACCGATTTTTTTGGCGGCAAAACCAAGAACCGTTTGATGCGCATGTTCTTCAAAAAACCATGGGGCAACCAACGCGAAATGCCCCAGGTAGCTCAAAAATCATTTAGCCAGCAATGGCAGGACGGGCACCGCCCCGAATAACTTCCCCTTATGCGTAAAGTAATTTTAAACCTGGCCATGAGCCTTGATGGTTTTATTGAAGGCCCCAATGGCGAATACGACTGGTGCCTTACCGACCAGGATTATGGTATGGAAGAGTTTTTTAGCCATACCGATGCCGTGTTTATCGGCCGCAAAAGCTTTGAGATTATCCGTGCGGATGCAGGGATGTTCCCGGTAAAAGAGATCTACGCGTTCTCTGACACGATTGAGCCCCGGCCCGGCGAAACATTTAAAGTTATCCCGTCTGCTAATTACTGTAGGGCTGTTGAGGATATTGTAAATGAAGATGGCGGCGATATCTGGCTGTTTGGTGGTGCCGAGCTGGTGTCTGCCTTTATGAATAAACGGCTGGTGAGCGAAGTGATCCTATCTATCCACCCCGTAATATTAGGCGGAGGCAAACCACTGTTTAAAGGTATTGAAAGCCGCGTAGGCCTTAGCTTCATCAACCAAAAAGCATACGATACCGGCCTGCTGCAGGTCCGCTACGAACTAATGCCCTGGTTTGACCCGGAGAAGCTTCAGTTTTTAGGATAACTAATTAGTGCTTATCCCCAAACCCAAACTCTTTATAAGTATTAGGCGCATCGTTACGGTTGCTGAACGAGAAGGTGTAGCTGGCAACCCACGATTCATAATCCGCTTCTTTACCTTTAGATGCCTCAAACTTGGTAGCCCTTAACAGGTAGATCCCTTCGCGGCTAACGCTAAAGTAAACTTTGCCGGCTGCATCGCTCGCCAGTTTTTGCGGGTACACATTGCCCGATTCTGTTTTAATGTAAAGCATCACCTGCCCGGTAAAGGGCTTGCCTTTAAAGTTTACCAGCGCGGTAATATCATCACCATAATTTAGCTTGTACGGGTTCTTTTTCAGGATGATCTCAAAATCATCATTCAACACCTTTTCGTAAGCGTTACCACTCGGATCATCAACGGTAATAAGCGTTTTTAGGTAGCGGTTATATTTTTCAGTAAAGTTTAAGGCGTTGCTGTTTTTAAGCTTATCGGCAATTTCATCATACCCTTGTTCTGTAAGGTACGGCAGGAAATCTTCGCGGGGTATCTCGTTCAACTCGTTGCTGTTCATCTGTACCAGTACCAGGCCGCTGTTTTGGATGCCATAATTCAATATTGGCGTCGCGTCATTCTTGGTAAGGGGCGCCAGGTCTGTTTTTTTGGACCCTTCGTAGATCATAAACTTGGTTGTCTGCTTGGCAGTGTATGGCACTTCGCGTTCTTTCACCAGGTTTTCGCCTGATAATAAATGCAGATTAAACTTATCGCCTTTGTGCAGGTAAAAGTTTTCGGGCATCAAAAAATGATCTGGTATAAAAGATACCAAACCTAAAAACGCAAACATTACAAGGAATTTGACGTACAAGTGCTTCATAGCGAAAAGATGGATTGCTCAAACATACAAAGTTTTAAAAACTTCTTAGCTTTACCGGATGACATTTGACCGGAAAAAGATAGATAACGATGGTTTGATAACGTTTTATAAGAAACTGTTATTGCCTCGCCTGGTCGAAGAGAAGATGTTAATTCTGCTGAGGCAGGGCCGTATTGGCAAATGGTTCTCGGGCATAGGTCAGGAAGCCATATCCGTAGGCAGCACCATGGCGTTAAATCCCGAAGAATATATCCTGCCTATGCACCGCAACCTGGGTGTATTTACTACCCGCAATATCCCAATTTCGCGCTTAATGGCCCAGTGGCAGGGTAAAGCATCCGGCTTTACAAACGGCCGCGACCGCTCCTTCCATTTCGGCACGCAAGAGTTTAAGATCATCGGCATGATATCGCACCTTGGCCCGCAACTGGCCCTTGCAGATGGTATCGCCCTTGCAGATAAATTAAAGAACAATAAAAAAGTTACCCTGGTGTATACCGGCGAAGGTGCCACCAGCGAAGGTGATTTCCACGAGGCGCTAAATATTGCCGCCGTTTGGGACTTGCCAGTTATATTTTTGGTAGAAAATAATGGCTACGGCCTAAGCACCCCTACAAACGAGCAATACCGTTGTGCATCCATAGTAGACAAAGCTATTGGCTACGGTATGGAAGGCCGCAAAATTGATGGCAATAATGTACTGGGAGTTTACCACACCATAAGCGAACTTGCCGCAGAGATGCGCGAGAAGCCAAGGCCGGTACTCATAGAGTGTATTACCTTCAGGATGCGCGGGCACGAGGAGGCATCGGGCACCAAATACGTACCGCAGGAGTTATTTGACGAGTGGAAGCAGAAAGACCCGTTGGATAATTTTGAGAAATACCTGCTTGATGAAGGTGTGCTGCGCCCGGAGTGGGTGCCTTATTTGAAAAAAGAGTTTACAACGCTGATCGATGCCGAAGTTGAAAAGGTTTTCAGCGAACCCGATATAATACCGCACGTACAAACCGAAGAGCAGGCGATGTACCGCATGTTCAATCCTCAGCAGCATTTGGTATCTGAAGTTAGCACCAACAAGCGCTATATTGATGCCATAAGCGATGGCCTGCGCCAAAGTATGCGCATGCATCAAAATATGGTGATAATGGGCCAGGATATTGCAGAATATGGCGGTGCATTCAAAATTACGCAGGGGTTTTTAGAAGAATTTGGTAAAGAACGCGTACGCAATACGCCCATTTGCGAATCGGGCATTGTGGGTACGGCGATGGGGTTGGCCATCAATGGCTATAAATCTACTGTGGAGATGCAGTTTGCCGATTTTGTTACCTGCGGCTTTAATCAGATCATAAACAACCTTGCCAAAACGTATTACCGCTGGGGCCAAACGGTTGATGTAGTGATCCGTATGCCGGCAGGTGGTGGCAGCGGCGCGGGCCCATTCCACTCGCAAACTAACGAGGCCTGGTTCACCAAAACACCGGGGTTAAAAGTGGTTTACCCTGCCTTCCCGGACGATGCAAAGGGTTTACTGATGTCGGCGATAGACGATCCTAACCCGGTTATTTATTTCGAACATAAAAACCTGTACCGCAGCATGAGTGGCAACGTGCCCGATGATGATTATTATGTAGAAATTGGGAAGGCCCGAATAGTACGCGAAGGCACAAAAGCCAGCATTATCACCTTTGGTATAGGTGTGCACTGGGCCATTGAATACGCCGATAATCACCCCGACCGATCCATCGAGATCCTTGATCTGCGCAGCCTGCAGCCATGGGATAAAGATGCGGTTATCAAAACGGTAAAGAAAACATCCAAAGTGCTGGTATTGCATGAAGATACCCTCACCAGTGGCTTTGGCGGCGAAATTGCGGCCTACATAGGCGAGCATTGCTTTAAGCACCTGGATGCGCCCGTGATGCGTTGTGCCAGTCTGGATACCGCCATTCCTATGAACAAAGCCCTCGAAGACCAGTTTATGGCCAAAGCAAGGCTGGAAGAGGTGATGGATACTTTGTTGAAATTTTAGGTACCTTAGTATTATGCTAACGTTAGAAGAAATATACGCGCAAGATCCTACTCAAAAAGTTATTGATGAGGGTGCAGGATGGGGTGCAGAACAAATGTTAAAAGCAGGTGTCCCAATATTCTATCGTGATGAACAATATCCCGAAACGATGGAGGGCAATTTGTTTGTGAAGGAATATACCAGCGGGGCAAAATTTATCGTAAAGAAAGAGTTAACACACGACTTGCGTTTATTGGAAGAAACCATCAGGCCTTTAAACGCTTTATAATGCCATCAGTTGTTCAGACCTTGCTTTCGAAACTACATTTTCCGGCAACTCAGAAATTAGGGATGTAAAATTGGCTAAGGACTTGTTTTAATTTCCCTCCTCCATCACCTCCACCTCAGCTACAGGGCTAAACAAATAAACCTTGCGCGTGCTTATCTCTACACATTTATATCGTTTGCGCAGTTTCTCTTCCTTGCGGAACACGCGGCCGTCCTTAAGCTTAAATATGGCCTTTAACGGCAGTTTCTCTACCGTGTGGATAGATTCTTTTGGCGGGTCGTATTTGCGCAGGGAGCGGTACAGCGTAAGGTCTGAACAGCTGGACGCCGCGGGGTTGTTAAGATAACTGGTTATCGCCTGCTTTACATCCGGCGGGAACACATCTTTCTCGAAGAAAGGCTGCATCATTTTTTTAAAGTTATTCTTCCACTCGGTGCCGTGTGGCTTGGCTTTTTGCTTATGCTCGTTCCAGGTATGCAGGTGTGCAAACTCGTGTACGGTGGTTACCAGAAAAGCGTAGGGGTTAAGGTCGAAGTTAACGGATATGCGGTGGCCTTTGCCATCATAGGGCGCGCGATAGTCGCCAAACTTGGTGCCCCGATTGCGCGAAATCTTAAATTCACATTTAAAGTAATCTATCCAGCGGCCAATAAGCGGGGCGGCATGCGGCGGAAGATACTGTTCTAATACTTTTACTTTATCCAATTTTTACCTCTGTATCAAAGATAAGGGTTTAGAGTAGAAAGTTTAAAGTAGAAAGTCCAAAGCTTTTTCTGCCTATTGTAAACTTTTTACTTTGAACTTTTGACTTTGAACCTACTTCAACAAATGGTACACCAAAAACGCTGCGCCATAGGCTAACACCGTCATATAAGCGAACTGGGCGGCGGGCCAGCGCCAGTCTTTGGTTTCGCGGTACACAACGGCTACGGTGCTGGCGCATTGCATGGCAAAGGCGTAAAACATCATTAGCGAAAAGGCTACGGCAAGGGTAAACACAGGGCCGCCGGTAGTGGGGTTGCGGGCATTGCGCATCTTATCCTGTACCGAATCTATCCTGTCGGCATCGCCATCTACACTGTAAATGGTTGCCATGGTGCCTACAAATACCTCGCGGGCGGCAAAAGAGGTGATCAGCGCTATACCTATCTTCCAGTCGAAACCGATGGGTTTAATAACGGGTTCAATAACGTGGCCTAAAACACCCGCGTAAGAGTTCTCCAGTTTTTCGGTAGAGATAACACGCGTCAGGCTATCCGGCGTCATGGTTTTGGTGTATTGCGGCTGTTGGTATTTTTGGTCGATATTTTTAAAGCGATCGCCGGGGCCGTATGATGACAGCACCCAAAGTATTACCGATACGGCGATGATCACCTTTCCGGCTTCCAGCACAAAGGTTTTTGCACGCTCATACATGCTGAATAGCACGTTGTTCCACCTTGGCATGCGGTACACGGGCAGTTCCATAATAAAGTAACCGCGCTCGCGGGCCTTTAGCACAAACTTCATCACATAAGCAACTATTACTGCCGATACCAGGCTTAGCACGTACATCCCCGTTAGGGCCAGGCCCCGTAGGTTAAATATCCACCAAATGTTTTTATTAGGTACCACAAGCGCTATCAATAAGGTATAAACCGGTAAACGGGCCGAGCAGGCCACCAATGGCGTAACCATTATGGTGATCATCCTGTCCTTCCAGTTCTCGATGGTGCGGGTACTCATGATGGATGGTACCGCGCAGGCAAAGCCACCGATAAGCGGCACTACCGATTTACCGTTAAGGCCTACCTTCCGCATGATCTTGTCCATCATAAACGTAACGCGCGACATATACCCGGTATCTTCCAATATGGATATAAATGCGAACAGAATAGCTATCTGCGGGATAAAGACCATTACGCCACTCAAACCTGCAACAACGCCGTCTATCAACAAACTGGTAAGTGGCCCGGCGGGCAATACATGGCGCAAGCCACCTTCCATCCAAACAAAAAGATCTTCTATCAGCGACATTGGGTACTCCGACCACGCAAATATCGACTGGAACATGAATAGCAATACGCCGATAAAGATCACAAAGCCAAATACCCGGTGGGTAAGCACTTTATCTATCTTGTTACTTATCGATTCATCCTGCGCCGTAACGGGCGTTTTAACGGTATCGTAAAGCAGGTCGTTTATATAGCTGTAACGGGCAATGGTTTCGCTGGCCTGCGCCTTTTGGGTATGGAAACCGTGTTCGTTTTCCAGTTCTTCAATGCGGTTGCTTTGAGCGGGGGTTAAAAACTTTAAGGTTTCGTGCTGATGCGCCAGTTGCAGGGCAAAGTACGGGTTATCGGTATCAAGCTCTTTGCTGATGCTTTGGATAATACCCGGTGCAAGAGCATTTACATCGATGCTATCTTGCTGCAGCGCAAATTTATTGGCGTACGATATCGCATTCTTCAGTTCGCTGATGCCTTCTAACTTGCGTGCCGATACGGGTATGATCAATACCCCCAGTTTTTGGGCCAACAGGTTAATATCGATATCTATACCTGCCTTTTTCGACAGGTCAATCATGTTCAGGGCGATAATAACCGGGATCTTCAAGTCGGCAACCTGGGTGTAAAGCAGCAGGTTGCGTTTTAGGTTAGTAGCATCCAGGATAACAACGATCAGGTCAGGCGTTAGCTCAGTATCTTTTTCTGCCAGTACAGAAAACACGATAGATTCATCCTTGCTTTTAGGGTATAGGCTATAAGTACCGGGAAGGTCAATTATTTCGGCATGGCGGCCATCGGGCAGTTGGCTGTAGCCAACTTTTTTATCAACAGTAACCCCCGGAAAATTTCCAATTTTTTGATTTAACCCGGTTAGTGCATTAAAGAGTGTCGATTTACCGGTGTTTGGATTTCCTACAAGCGCTACTCTGATATCGGCTTTCAAGTGCTGGCTATACTATTGCAAAATAATGGTTGATGCTTCAAATTTACGCAGGCTAAGTTGATAGCCCGATACATGGATAGCGATAGGGTCGCCAAGTGGTGCAATGCGCGATACCCTTATCGGTTCGCCGGGCAGGCAGCCCATTTCCATCAGCTTTACAGACATTTCAAGATCGGTAAATTCCTTTACAATTCCGGTTTCTCCTACTCCAAGCTGCTCAAGCGTCATGTGTGTAATTATTAGACCACAAATGTAAGCTTATTTAAAACAAATCCAAATAAGGACTTTGCAGGAAGAATGTAAAATTTAAAAAGAATAAGCGCTAGGCGTTAGCTGCTTTTTTAACAGAAGGTTTCAGGTGGCTAAAGTGCGGGCAGTTACAATCTTTTTTAAAGATGCCGCACGATGATAATACAATAGTTACCGTTGCTATTGCTAGGGTATATTTAACTTGTTTCATGATTTAGCGCATTACTGGTTATCAATACTCCAAAAACTCCCATACACCCACCAATAGTATCGGCTAAAAGGTCGTTCCAATCGCCGCTGCGCCATGTAAAAACACGTGATTGCAGCACTTCAATTAATGCGCCATAGCTTATCAGCACAACAGTGTTTTTCAAGGCTATCCCTATCCGGATGCTGCGGGTGTTCCATTTACGGATGCTGCCCGCGCAGTATAATATCGAAAGCACAAAAAACAAACCGCAATGCACCAGCTTATCAAACCCGGCAAAAAATATTGGCGATTCGCCTACGCTGCCAAGAGGCAACGCGCATATTATTAAAATAAAGAGGGCCCACAAAATAGCAGGCCCGTAATATTTTAGTGTATTATTCATTTAAAATTTAGTGGCCAATAACGCCTTTGTACGCATCAGCATCTAAAAGGTTATCTGCATCGGCAGCGTTGGTAATTTTAATTTTCACCATCCAGCCATCTCCGTAAGGGTCGCTGTTCACCAATTCGGGCTGGCTATCCAGTTTACTATTAACTTCAAGTATAGTACCATCAAGCGGCATAAACAGATCAGATACTGTCTTTACAGCTTCTACCGTACCAAAAACAGACTCTTTAGTTACATCCTGGCCAACAGTGTTAATGTCGATATAAACTATATCGCCTAATTCACCCTGTGCAAACTCGGTAATACCGATGTAAGCCTCGTCGCCTTCAACCCTTATCCACTCATGGTCGCTTGTGTATTTTAACTCTGCCGGAAAATTCATATCTGTTAATTTATCTGCCCAAAAATAATAAAACTTTAAGGTATAACAATAATAACCTCAACAAACTATAAGTGCAGCAATTAAAACTAATTGGCGTAATAATTGTTAAATACTAACTATAAAAACTAAAAATATCTACAAAATGAAAAAATTAAGTTTAGTGGCAATGGTGGCTATTGCAGCCTTATCATTCCAGGCGTGTAACAATGCCGCAAAAGACAGTAAAGAAAGTGCCGACAGTGTAAATGCTGTTAAAGACACAACCACCAATGGTTCTACAGGTATTGCTGTAGATGCAGACGACTCTAAATTCGCTACCGATGCTGCTAACACTGGCATGGCAGAAGTTGCTGCGGGTAAATTAGCTTCAGAAAAAGCGGTTAACCCACAGGTTAAAGAGTTTGGTGCTATGATGGTTATGGACCATACTAAAGCCAATGAAGAATTAATGGCTATCGCCAAAACTAAAAACATTACTTTACCCACTGCACCGGATGCCGACCACCAGAAAATGGCGGCCGATCTTGCTGCTAAAACAGGTAAAGATTTTGATAAAGCTTACGTTGACGCCATGGTTGACGGCCATAAGAAAGTAGCATCAATGTTAGAAGATGCTTCTAAAAATTGCAAAGATGCCGACCTGATGGCCTTTGCAACTAAAACATTGCCTACAGTTAAAGCACACTTAGCTAAAATTGAAGCGATTCAAAGCAGCATGAAATAAGCTTAGGCTATTTTTTTAGAAAAGGGATGGGCGTAAGCCTATCCCTTTTTTTATTTAGCCAATTTGCATAAGGCCGGTAAAAACAATAGTTTTAACAAACTTTCCTTTGGCCTTATGAAAAAAAACCTGCTCCTTGTTTTTTTACTATTATGCTGCTCACCGCTACTTAAGGCCCAAAAAACAGACGGTAATATCCCGGCCATGGTAAAGGGCTTAACCAAATACAGCGGTTACTATAATTTTTACTGGGATAATAAAACCGGCAAGATCTATCTGGAGATTGATAAATTTGATACAGAGTTCTTATATGTAAATTCCCTGCCATCGGGTATTGGCTCAAACGATTTGGGGTTAGACCGGGGGCAAATAGGTGATAGCCGCATAGTTAAGTTTATTAAAATAGGCCCCAAGGTATTACTGATACAGCCTAATTATAGTTACAGGGCAAACAGCACCAATGCTGATGAGCGTAAATCTGTGGAAGAAGCGTTTGCACAGTCGGCCATTTACGGCTTTACCGCAGTTGCTGCCGATGGCGATAAAACGCTGATAGATATTACTTCCTTTTTGCTTCGCGATAGCCATAAAATAGCCGAAAGGTTAAAAGGCCAGGGCAGCTATAGCCCTGATGAAAACCGCTCTGCTATTTATTTGCCCAATACAAAAAGTTTCCCGGACAACTCCGAATTTGAAGCTATTGTTACGTTGGCCGGTAAAGATACCGGGCCCGAAATTGCTTCGGTAGCACCCGATGCCGGTGCGGTTACCGTGCGTATGCACCACTCTTTTATTAAACTACCCGATGCAAATTACAAGCCCCGGAAGTTTGACCCACGCTCGGGCTACTTTAATATCGGGTATATGGACTACGCTACACCAATAGACGAGCCCATCACCAAAAGATACCTGGCGCGCCACCGTTTAGAGAAAAAAGACCCTGCCGCAGCCATGAGCGAGCCAATTAAACCCATTGTTTATTATGTTGACCGCGGCGCGCCCGAGCCTGTGCGCAGCGCTTTAATTGAAGGAGCATCATGGTGGAACCAGGCTTTTGAAGCGGCCGGGTACCAGGATGCTTTCCAGGTGAAGCTGTTGCCCGAAGGTGCCGACCCAATGGATGTGCGCTATAATATCATACAGTGGATCCACCGCTCTACAAGGGGTTGGTCATACGGCTCATCAATTACCGACCCCCGTACCGGCGAGATCATTAAAGGGCAGGTTTCATTAGGATCGTTACGCGACAGGCAGGACTTTTTAATTGCCGAAGGTTTTGTGCAACCCTATGAGGACGGCAAACCCGTTAGCGATAAAATGCTGAAGTTAGCTGTTGCCCGTTTGCGACAGCTTGCGGCACACGAAGTTGGCCACACACTTGGCCTGCAACATAATTTTACTGCGAGTGCAAATAACAGGGCCAGTGTAATGGATTACCCGCCACCTTTGGTAACACTGAATGCCGGCGGCCCCGTTGATTTAAGTAAAGCTTACACAACCGAAATTGGCCCTTATGATAAACGTGCTATCCTTTATGGCTACCAGGATTTCGCAAAAGGAGTTGACGAGGACAAGGCGTTAAAAGGCATCGTTACCGAAACCATTAAACAAGGTTACCAATTCATATCAGATGATGACGCCCGCACAGCCGGCGGGGCGCACCCCTATGCTCATTTATGGGATAATGGAAACAACGCGCCCGATGAACTAAACCGGCTGATGATCCTACGTAAACATATTCTGGATAATTTTTCGGCAAAAGCTATCAGGCAAGATGCACCAATGGCCACTATGGAAGAAGTTTTAGTGCCTATTTACCTGCTTCACCGTTACCAGGTAGAGGCTACTTCAAAAGTGCTGGGTGGCTTATATTATACTTTTGCTTTAAAAAACGACGGGCAAACCATCACTAAATTTATATCGCCAACCGAGCAGTGGAAAGCATTTGATGCATTGATGGCAACGTTAACTCCCGATGCTTTGGCGCTACCCGAAAAACTGATAGAGATGATCCCGCCCAGGCCTGTAGGCTTCCCGCGCACACGTGAAACCTTTAAGGCACGCACGGGCGTAACTTTCGATCCGATAGCAGCGGCTGAATCGGCGGCCGGGACTACCTTAACGTTTATGTTAAACCCAGAACGGGCCGCCCGTTTAATAGAATACCATGCGCGTAATAGTACACAACCCGGATTGCTCCCTGTTTTAAACAAACTAATGGCGCAGACCTGGAAGGCCCCACAGCCCGCCGGCTACAAAGGTGAATTACAACGCTTGGTGAACAATATAACCCTAAAGAAGTTGTTAACTTTAGCAGCCAATACCAATGCTGCAGATAACGTGCGCGGCATTGCACTCATGGAAATTAATGACCTGGAGAGGTATATGAAGGATGCTGTTAAAACAACTATAGGTAGCACAAAGGCAAATTTAATGTTTGGCTTAGCGCAGATCAAGTTATTTGAAAGTGCGCCGGAGAAGTTTCAGCCCGAACCACCATTGCCAATGCCTGATGGTTCGCCCATAGGAACTGCAGATGAAAAATATTTCGATAATTAAATTAAACGCCTTAAAAGGGCGTCATACAAATATATGCAAGCACCAATAGTTACAGGCTTAATGGCCTACGGTATGTCCGGCCGCATTTTTCATGCACCGTTCATCAGCACCAATCCGGCTTTTAAATTAAAGGCCATTGTGGAGCGTACCCATAAAAAAGCCGCCGAAATTTATCCTGAAATAAAAAGTTACGGCTCGATAGATGAGCTATTGGGCGATGACGAGATAGAACTGGTTATCGTAAACACGCCAAGCAACCTGCACTTTGAGCACGCTATGCTGGCCCTGAATGCCGGTAAACATGTACTACTTGAAAAGCCCGCTGCCGCTACATCAGCAGAAGTTAAAAAACTTTTTGATACCGCACGCAAACTCAATAAACACCTTATGGTTTATCAAAATCGCAGGTTCGATAGCGGTTTCTTGTCTACCAAAGAAGTAATAGAAAGCGGGCGCCTGGGTAACCTGATAGAAGTTACCTTCCGTATGGACAGGTACAAAGCTGCTATCGGTGTAAAATCTTTTAAAGAAACTAAAGGCGTACCTGCCGGAGGGCTGGTTTATGACCTTGGCGCGCATTTGGTAGATAATACCATCGCCTTGTTTGGCAAACCATTATCATTCAACAAAACTATTGGTATGTATCGCGAGGGGTCTGAAGTGCCCGATTATTTCCATTATCATTTAATATACCCCAACCAACTAAATGTTTACCTAACATCGGGCTTACAAATAGCAGGTGAAACCCCAGGCTTTTGGGTTAACGGCACACTTGGCAGTTTCATTAAAAACAGAAG
Organism: Mucilaginibacter sp. UYNi724; assembly: GCF_054057495.1. Lineage (NCBI taxonomy): Bacteria > Pseudomonadati > Bacteroidota > Sphingobacteriia > Sphingobacteriales > Sphingobacteriaceae > Mucilaginibacter > Mucilaginibacter sp. UYNi724. Next base: position 146,031 of record NZ_JBSRZI010000010.1, read on the forward strand.
CGATGTGCAGGAAGCACAGCTTGATAAAGGCATGATGCCAACCGACCCGGCATACGGCATTGAGCCGGCGGGCAATGAGGGCCAATTAACCACTGTTGGTATTGATAACCAAAAATGTACCGAACTTGTGCCATCAGTTAAAGGCGATTACCGCCAGATATTTGACGCTATTTATCATACAATGCGTAATAATGCGTTATACCCTATAACAGAAGAACACATTGCCTGGCAATTAGAGTTGCTAGAGGCATAATTACACCCAATGACCATAAAAGAAATGAAAAGAATTTTACTAATGTTAACCCTGCTTATTGCAGTGGCTTGTACTAATGCGCAAACTCCTCCAACTCCCCCTGTAATTGCGCCCTATAAAATTTTAACTACCAAAGATGTTTACAGCACCCCTGCCGACCTGAAAAAGAACCAGCCGGTGATGCTGATCTACTTTGCTACAGATTGCGGGCATTGCCAAAAACTGGTTAACGATATGAAGCCTTTTATGAAGGATTTTAAAAACATCCAGGTGGTGATGGTTACCTTCAGCGATATCCGTATGGTAAAAACTTTCCAGAACGATTACGGGTTGACCGCGTATCCAAACTTTACTTTGGGCACCGAAGGTTATACCTACACCGTACAAAAATATTACAAGCTTCAGCACACCCCGTATATTGCCATTTATGACCATAAAGGCAAATTGGTACAGGCGTATGAAAAACCACCAGAAATGAAGGAGTTGATCGCTACGGTAAAGAAAGCATAATAAGCTAAAAGCAAAAAGATATTAAACAACAAAGCCCGGTTGCAGATGCAGCCGGGCTTTGTTATTATGGTGAGCTTGTAATTTAAAATTATTCGCCACTTGTGTGATCATGTGCGTGTTCTTCGCGGAATAGTTTGGCGCTGAAGAAATCGTTGTTCATGAACGCAATATTGTTCAGGGTTATCTCTTTAGGGCATTCTGCTTCGCAGGCGCCGGTATTGGTACAGTTACCAAAGCCTTCCTGGTCCATTTGGGCAACCATGGCTTGTACACGGCTGTAACGCTCTGTTTGGCCTTGTGGCAATAAACCCAGCTGGGTAATTTTTGCTGATGTAAATAGCATAGCCGATGCATTTTTACATGCGGCAACACAGGCACCACAACCAATACAGGTAGCCGAGTTAAAAGCCTCATCGGCAATTACCTTAGGGATAGGGATGATGTTGGCATCGGGCACACCACCGGTATTTACCGATACATAACCACCAGCCTGTTGGATGCGGTCGAAAGCAGACCGATCTGTCGCCAGATCTTTTACTATCGGGAACGCGGCCGAACGCCAAGGTTCGATAGTAATGGTTTCGCCATCGCTAAAGGTACGCATGTGCAGTTGGCAGGTTGTAATAGCCCTCTTTGGGCCGTGCGGGTGGCCGTTGATATATAACGAACAAGAGCCGCAAATACCTTCGCGGCAGTCATGATCAAAATAAATAGGCTCCTCGTTCTTGCGGGTAAGGCTTTCGTTCACCACGTCAAGCATTTCCAGGAACGACATATCCGGCGAAATATTTTCGGCCTTATAAGTCACAAACTTGCCCGGTGTTTGTGTATTTTTTTGGCGCCATACTTTCAGCGTCAGGTTCATGTTTCCACTCATCTTATAATAGATTTGAGATATGAGATTTTAGATTCGAGACGGTTTGTTTAACATCTGTTGAAATGCATAATTCATCTTTTGCAATTCTTCAATCTGTTGTAATAACCCGTTCAGCAAATCGGTATTTAATAAATTTAACTTGTTTGATATAACCAGTTGGGTTTGTACTTCGTACGATGAACCATTGGCTATACCTAAAAAATTACAGAACTCTTTATTAGAATTTCTGCCTGCACCCTCGGCAATGTTTGAAGCAATTGAAACTGCTGCGCGCCTTAATTGGCTTGTTAAACCAAAACGCTCGTCAGTTGGAAAACTTGAAGTGGCTTTGTAGACGTCTACCGCCAGGTCCATAGCCTTATTCCAAATTTTCAACTCCTTCAAGTTATGCATCTTCTTAGATCTGAGAAGTGAGATGTTAGATGTGAGAGGGACAAAAAGTCTCAAATCTCATATCTAACATCTCAAATCTTATTTATAACTACGTTGTGTTAACTTAACATTTTCAAAAATCAGCTCTTCTTTGTGCAGCTCTTCTTCTTCGTTTTCACCTTTAAATTCCCAGGCTGATACAAACGTGAAGTTTTCGTCATCGCGTAAGGCTTCACCTTCTTCAGTTTGCGACTCCAAACGGAAGTGGCCGCCACACGATTCGCGGCGCGCCAAGGCGTCGGTAACCATCAGTTCGCCAAGCTCGATGAAATCGGCAACACGGCCGGCTCTTTCAAGGGCAGCATTTACTTCTTCATTTTCGCCGGTTACGATTGCGTTAATCCAAAAATCAGCCTTTAACGCTTTAATAAGGGCTTTTGCTTTGGTAAGGCCTTCTTCGGTACGTGCCATACCACAGTACTCCCACATAATGTGGCCAAGTTCGCGGTGGTACTCAACAACTGTTTTATTACCTTTTAGGGCAAGCAGCTTGTTGTTGTAAGCAATTACATCTTTTTTGGTTTGCTCGAATGCCGGGTGGCTGGTATCAACCTTTTTAGGGCCAATGGTTGCCAGGTAATCACCAAGGGTATAAGGAATAACAAAGTAACCGTCAGATAAACCCTGCATTAGTGCAGATGCACCAAGGCGGTTTGCACCGTGGTCGCTAAAATTACATTCGCCCATGGCGTAAAGGCCCGGTACGTTTGTGCTTAAGTTATAATCAACCCAAAGGCCGCCCATGGTATAGTGTACCGCCGGGTAAATACGCATTGGCTGCTTGTACGGGTTCTCATCAGTTATTTGCAGGTACATGTCAAATAAGTTACCATATTTGGCACGCACGGTGTCTTCACCTAAACGTTGTATCGCCTCGGCAAAATCAAGGTAAACGGCTAAGCCGGTTGTGCCTACACCTTTGCCCTCGTCAGACATTTCTTTGGCGTTACGTGAAGCCACATCACGCGGTACAAGGTTACCGAATGACGGATATTTTCTCTCCAGGAAGTAATCCCTGTCTTCTTCTTTAACCTCAGAAGCGGTGATTTCTTTCTTTTGCAGTTTTTGCGCGGTTTCTACCGTTTTTGGCGCCCAAACGCGGCCATCGTTACGTAACGATTCAGACATCAGCGTAAGCTTACTCTGGTGATCGCCGGTAACCGGGATACAGGTAGGGTGGATCTGGGTATAACAAGGGTTGGCAAAGTAAGCACCACGCTTGTGCGCGCGCCATGCCGCCGTTACGTTACTACCGATAGCGTTGGTAGATAAGTAGAATACGTTACCGTAACCGCCCGTTGCTAAAAGCACCGCGTGGCCTGCGTGTGTTTCTATCTCGCCTGTTTTTAAGTTACGGGTAACAATACCTTTGGCGTGGCCGTCAACAACTACTACGTCAAGCATTTCGGTACGGGTATACATTTTCACTTTCCCCAGGTGAATCTGGCGGTTCAATGCCGAGTACGCACCTAATAAAAGTTGCTGGCCTGTTTGACCACGCGCGTAAAACGTACGTGATACCTGCGAACCGCCGAACGAACGGTTATCCAGCAAGCCGCCGTATTCGCGGGCAAATGGTACGCCCTGTGCAACGCACTGGTCAATAATATTTACCGATACCTCTGCAAGGCGGTAAACGTTGCCTTCGCGGGCGCGGTAATCACCACCTTTAATGGTATCGTAGAAGAGGCGATAAACGCTATCGCCATCGTTTTGATAATTTTTTGCAGCGTTAATACCACCCTGTGCAGCGATAGAGTGCGCACGGCGCGGGCTATCCTGGAAGCAGAACGATTTAACATTGTAACCAAGCTCGGCAAGTGAAGCAGCTGCCGAAGCACCCGCTAAACCCGTACCTACAACAATAACATCGTACTTACGCTTATTGGATGGATTAACCAGCTTTAAGTTAAATTTATGCTTGCTCCATTTTTCGGCTAATGGGCCTTGCGGAATTTTCGCATCTAAACTCATTTCTTTTTATTTACGATTTTAGAATTACGATTTTAGATTTTAACATTAGGGTTATAAATCGAAAATCGCAATTCGTAAATTAATTATAAACTTTTCAAATAGTACACTATTGGCATCAGGGCAAAACCTAACGGTATAATTACCGCGAACAGCCAGGTGCCAAAGAAATAAATTATAGGCTTGTACTTTTTATGTACCCAACCCAACGTATGAAATGCGCTCTGGAAGCCATGCAGCAAGTGAAACGCTACCGCACCCATTGCTATCACGTAAAACGCTACATACCATAAATGGCTAAAGCTTGATGTGATACGTGCATGCAGGTCCTTCACACGAACGATCTCTACATTGTTTTCTGTAGATATCGAACGCTCAAAATCGGCGATCTCCGGTTTGTAGTCTGATACTGTTGTTTCATTAGTCGCCAGGTTGGTGCGGTACTCTTTAAAGCCCAGGATGTTATTGTACTTGTAGGTAAACCAAAAATCGCCCATGTGGATCACGATGAACAACAGCAGGATGGAACCAAGCAAGCCCATGTTTTTTGACGCCCATGATGCATTTGATTGGTTATGCACAGCATAACCAACCGGCCGTGCCCTGCGGTTTTTAATAGTTAATACCAAAGCATATACAGCATGCACAATTATGGCAAGGTATAAAAGGTAAGCTATTACCTCGATAGGAGGAAAATGCGTCAGGAAGTTTGCGTAGCTGTTAAATGCAAAGCCCTGGTCGTCTTTAAATAACAAAAGGTTACCGCCAAGGTGCACAATTAAAAAAGTACACAAAAACAAGCCAGTTAAAGCCATTATCAGCTTCTTTCCCAGTGATGAGTTAAAGGTTTGTTTAAATTCGCTCATTATTGATCAGATTTATTTAGGCAAAAGTACCAAAAGATAGAAATGGTTTCCACTTAAAGCAGTGATATTGGCTATTTAGAAACAGTCTAAGGAGATTTGTATGACAATACACTTCAACAGCACAATAATTTTAAATATCTGTGCGTAAAATTCTACCGCCAAATAAAAACATTTCGATAATTTAGTGGCATCCTGTCACAAATAATTTTATGAAATATTTATACTTCTTCGCACTTATTCTGCTGGTATCAGCCTGCAACACGCAACCTAAATTAGCCCTAACTTTTAAAACCGGCGCTGTAAAAAACGGCACTATCACCTTAAACCAGTTTAACGAAACGCTTTTTAGCCAGCCTATAAAAGAGGGCAGCGCAACTATTGCTAAACCGCTGGCTGCACCCGGGTATTATACCATATCAATTATTGACGGCGATAAACCGCTAAACACCAAACAAACCTTTGAACTTTACCTGGAAAACGGCAGCTACACTGTAGAAACCAAATTGAACGGCCTGTACCCGGCTGTAACATCTGCCTCGAAAACACAGCAGCAACTTAGCGACTATTACAAGATAGAGAACGAGATGGCGGGGAGTTTAAACACGGCTGTTAATTCGGGGCTAAGCTTCCTGGAATCGAGCGAGGCACGTAACCAGTCGCCAAAGGAACATTCTGCACTTATTGTAAAAACCCGAGGCTACCAGATCCAGCGCCGAAAACTGGAGCCGAAAGTTTTGGATGCTTACATGACCAAATACCCGGATAACGTTGTTGCTGCCCATATTATGGCACAGCAGTACATGGATGAATATCCCCCCGAGTATGGAGCATTGGCTAAAAAATTAACTGCTGAAGCCAGGAATAGCGATGACGGCCTTAAGGTTACCAACAAGCTAAATGTATTGGTTAAACTTTTGCCGGGAGCTGATGCCCCGGAAATAACAGGTGTTATGCCCGATGGCAAACCATTTGACAGGCACGCCATAAAATTCAAAGCTATATTGGTAGAGTTTTGGGTATCCGGTAGCCAGCTTTGTGTAACAAACCATTCTAAAATTATAAACGGGCTTATTGTTGGCGACCGCGACCGGAATAAATTTGGTGTGGTAAGTGTTTCTACAGATACTAAAGCCGACGTTTGGAAACGCGCCATAAAGCAAAGCAACCTGATTTGGCCGCAGGTGTGCGATTTTAAAGGCGACAGCTCCCCAAATGTTGCCAATTGGAAGATCACTACCGTCCCCACTTACTTTTTGGTGGATGGTAATTGGAAGATCATCAAAGCAAACATAGATATATTGGACGTGGACCAGGAAGTGCACGAGTATTTTAACAAACATTAATGAGAAAGCCCTTTAGAAAAATCTAAAGGGCTTTTTTATGCGGTTAGCTTACGGCTTTCTTATCATTTCTACGTGTTCTATGCCATCTTCGTCGTAACGCTCGCCCTCGGCAACAAAACCTAACGATTTGTAGAATGGCAGCGCATAAGTTTGCGCCCCAATGCGGATGGTTGTCGGGCCAAACAGATCATTGCAACCCCGGATAGATAATTCCATCAACTTTCTCCCTAAGCCACTGCCCCTTGCCTCCGGCGATGTAATAACACGGCCGATGGATACCTCGGCATAAGATAAACCGGCGGGCAGAAGCCTGCTATAGGCAGCAAGCTTATCATTAGTATAAACCAATACATGTTGACATTTCTGGTCTTTATTATCCTGGTCAAGGAACACACAATTTTGTTCGACCACGAATACTTCGCTGCGCAGGCGCAACAGTTCGTATAGTTCGTTTACGCTAAGTTCGGCAAAGGATTTAATAAAGTGGGTTATACTCATGGCAGTGGTATTTGCCAGCAAAGCTAATTTTAATAGGTGGAAAAGCAAAAAGCCCTCAGGTTGTATATCCGGAGGGCTTTGCTTAGCAGGGGTATGCTTCTTATTTGTTTTGGGTTACTTTAACCCAGTCGACCCACATTTTGGCTTCGCCATTTTTAATCTTTTTTAAAGATGATTCGGAAAGGCCGTAATACGGTTTTTTGATTCCGTTTATTTTAAAAGGATAAATGCCCCCCACCGCGAAATTTAGGATAAGGTGCTGCTTATTATCAAATACCCATTTGCCGTAATGCTGTGCCATGGTGCGTGTAACACGAAACATAGGCTTACCATCATACTTAAAAACAAGGGCATCGGGGGTCCATTCTACGCCGTAAACGTGCCATTGGGTGGCATCATTTTCTTTATCAAAGTACTGTCGGTTTACAAAGGGCGTTTCGCCGCTGTAGCCGGGGCCATGTACAGCCGCGCTCACCCAGTCGGCTTCGCCAATAAACTCCATAATATCAATCTCGCCATCATTTGGCCACATGCCGTTGCCCAGCATCCACCAGGCAGGCCATAAACCATCGCCGGCGGTAACTTTTATACGAGCCTCTGCTGTACCATACGTAAAATCGAACTTACCCTTGGTGACATACCTGCCAGATATAAAATCAAACTGCTGATTATCGAATGTTTTAAAGTTTGGGGAGTATTGCGGTTTTAACACCAGCACACCATTTTCGATGTATGCAGTTGCAGAAGAGTCTACATAAGCCTGCAATTCGCCATTGGTATGGAAACCGGTTACTATGGGGCTCCACTTGTTGCGGTCGATCTTACTTTCTGAAAAATCATCAAAGAAGATAACATTGCCTTTAGCGCTACCTGCAACCTGTGCCTGCTTTACCGATGAACATGAAGCAGCAATAGCTACAACGGCTGTGATGGCCGCGAAATAAATACACTTTTTGTAAAGCATAAAATTGATTAGGGGATTGTGTTTTAAACAGAAAGGCCATCGTTAAATGGCCTTTCTGTATTTAAATTGATTATTTATAAACGCGAACGTAATCTACTTCCATCGTATCGGCAGTAAAGTTAGGGTCAACCGCCGGGCCGCCAAAGTTACCACCAAAGGCCACATTCAATATCAGGAAGAAATCCTGGTTAAACGGCTTATCGGCGCTATTATCAAACGTGTAATACACCACGCCATCAATAGCAAACTTCATAGCGGTTGGCGTCCAATCCATGCTGTAAACGTGGAACGCTGTAGATGCAGTAGGGTTTTGAGTAGTACTACCTACGCCCCCCGCGCCTGAATGACCGGGGTAGTGCATGGTAGAAAATATGGTGTTCTGTAGTTTACCCACGTGCTCCATAATATCTATCTCGCCACAGCCGGGCCATGGTGTGCTATCAATGTTACCACCCAAGGCCCATATTGCAGGCCAGGTACCAACACCTGCAGGCAACTTGGCTTTTACCTCTACACGGCCGTATTTAAAGGCAAACTTACCTTTTGTAAGCAACCTTGCAGATGTATAGCCAAACCCACTGTAATTTTCTTTTTTAAGGTTGATCTTTAAAGTACCGTTTGATACCGATGCGTTATCCGGACGGTTGGTGTAGTACTCCAACTCGTTATTGCCCCAGCCATTGTTGTTACCCAAATCGTAACCCCACTTGCCCGGATCAGGCGCGCCAGCGGTATTAAACTCGTCCGCCCAGATCAGCGCCTCACTTGCAGATACATTAACCGAAATGGTTTTTGTACTTGTTTTGCCGGTTGAACTTTTGGCCGTAACTTTTACATTATAGGTGCCCGCAACCGGGTACTTATAAGTTAAGCTGCCTGTAGTGTTTGTTTGGAAAACGCCGTTGCCGAAATCAAACTCGTACGATACCGCGTTATCTGCAGTTACCGCGAAGGTCACTGTACCGCTTTTATCAGTGCTAACCGTTGGTGTTACACTGATGTTGGTTGGCGTGCCTGCAGTAGCGGAGCCACCCGTATCATTACTTTTAGAGCAATTGGTAAACAAGGCTACCAATGCTATCATTAAGAAAGCGTTTAATCTTCTCATATCTTTATCTATTTAACTTTAAATTTCTGATACCATGCAAGGCCGTCAATACCAATATTACGCAAGGTAATGCTTGTTTGGGTAAGCTCCATTATTTCATAAGTGTAACCACCTGTACCAAATGCAATTAAGCCCTTATCAGGAACTACGAATTGTATGCGTGTAGAGTTTGCCGATGTTGAACCTGATGTAGCATCCATAAAGGCAAGTTTTTTTGTACCTGTCGCGTCAAAGTCATAGCAATTATCGCCGCCAGCTTTACCGTAAAACACAGTAGCGCCTGCAATAAAGAACGACTGGCCTTTGTTGTTTATAACCATATTGATCCCTGTACCATCTTTAGTAAAGGTTATTTCATCGTCATATAAACATTCTGCGCGCTGGTTAGGCTCTGCCGCGTAGTAGCTTGGGGTATAACCATCTGCCGGGCCAACACCAACGTGGCCTGGCGTTAAACGATCTATAACCCATGTACGAGATGTACCATTAGTTAGGTTTTGCGTAATGGCAGCAGGGATCTCAAACGATACATACACCCTTATTTTTTTGCTTACTGTAGACGTTACACCACCCGTGCCAATGGCACTAACGGTAATGGTATAATCGAAAGTACCCGGGGCAGAGTATTTGTGTACTTTATCTCCGCCAGGCACAATTTCGGTAATGCCATCGCCATAATCAACTTTGTAAGATATGGCACCTCTGCCGGCGGTAGTAACGGTTACTTTACCAGTGCCGCCACCATCGGGGTTGGTCGCATTTACTCCGTCAATGGCTGTTGTTACGCTTATTTCCGTTGGGGTAACTATGTTACCGAACGAATACTTCTCTTTTTTACAGCCTATCACAACGATAACGACTGCAAAACAGATGGTTAATAATGCTTTTATATTAATTTTCATCGCTATATAAATTAATTAAGTGTGATATCATCGAAATACCAGGTGTAGTTGGCCGAGCCGTTGCCTGCTGTGCCGTTATCAAATATCAATACTATCTTTTGGTACGATTTTGCTGTATTGATAGTGCTGTAATCGAAGGTCAGTTCTTCCCATTCGTTTACTTTGGTGGTGGTCACTTCTTTCTCGAAGCTGGTATTTCCGTCGGTAAGGTTCTCTACCTTCAACAATACTTTAGTGCCTGCCTTTGGCGAGTAAACTTTCATTTTAAGTATTTTCTTGGTGAAGTCTATAGGGCCTGCAAGGGTTATGTAGCTGCCGCCGTAAGTAGCGCCAGCATTTTTAACCATTTTTGCCACCTTGGTGCTGGTGTTAATGCCTGTCGCCGATGGGTTATTTACTACTGTTACTACACCGCCTTCAAAATCAGTAAAGCCGTAGTTTAATGTCGTTGACTGGAAATCAAGCGGGATACCCAATATTGATGACGGTTGCGGGACAAATTTAACATCGTCCCAATAGAACACCTTGCCGTTACCTGCTGTACCAAAATCGAAAAACACGGATGCCTTATCGTAAGTATTTGCCGCGTTAAGTGCAGGTGTACCTGCAACAGGTGCGGTAAAATCGAATGTTAAGGTTTCCCAAGCATTAGCAACGGTAGTATTAGCTTCAGTTTCTACCGAAACGTTACCATTGTTATGATCCTCAATTTTTAGCCGTACATGGATGCCGGCAGCGGGCGAGTAAATGCGCATGCTCATTTTAGCGTACGATGCTGTTACCGGTATTTTTGCAGAGAAGCCAAGCGGGGTACCAATAGTAGTACCTGCCCATAATTCGGCACCATTAGGTTTGGTGGTCTTTTTAACTTTGTTTGATGCATCTGTTGGGTCATTAGCATCAACTGTTGCATTGTTACCAAAATCGGTAACGGTGTAGTTGGTGTTTGGTGCATCAAACGTAACCGGCAAGTTTATTTGTGCAATTTGGATAGCCATTTGCAGGTCGTCCATATAAAACACTTTACCGCTGCCCGCTGTACCAAAATCAAAAAACACAGATGCCTTATCGTAATTAAACGCGGCATTTAAGCCGGGCGTACCAGCCGATTGATTATTAAAGTCGAACGTCAAAGTTTCCCATGCGTTAGCAACTGTAGTTTTAGCATCCGTTTCTACCGCGTTGTTACCATTAGCGTGCTCTTCAAGTTTCAACTTGATAGTTAAACCCGCAGCAGGCGAATAGATGCGCATGGTCATTTTTGAATTTAGCGTACTAACCGGGATCTTGGTTGCAAAGCCTGTTGCAGTACCTAAGGTAGTACCTGCCCAAACTTCGGCACCTGCAGGTTTGGTAACCTTTAATACCTTGTTGGCATTATTTTTAGGATCTGTAGCCAATTCCGATTGGTTGTTGCCAAAATCGCTGGTTGTGTAATCAAAGTTAGCATCGTCAAACGCTAATGGAAGGTCTATTTGTTTACCTATTTTAATGGTTTGCTCAACTTTGGTTGTTGCAACACCACCGCTTAACGCTACAACCCTTACGGTATAAGTACCTGCTTTTGCATAGTTATGAGTAGCCGTTTGCTCCTGTAAGAACGAATCGTAGGGCTCGGGGTTAGCTGTTGCTTCATCGCCATAATACACATGAAACATGGTTTCGTAATCGGCAGTTGCGCCAACTGTTAATGCCAGGCCATTTGTGGTAATGGTTGTTTTAAGATTTGCCGGTGCTTTGAACGATACGGTTAGCGGTTGGGTAGATTCGGCACTTTTGCCGGAAACACCATGGCCAACTATTTTAACATTGTACACACCCTCGGCATATTTATGCTGGATGTTTTTACCGGCGGCTACTTTTACGTAGGTATCCGCACCGTCGCCGTAGTAAATATCAAAGGAAGATACACCTTCCCCATTAGGGGTAATGGTTACCAAACCGGTATTGTCTTGTGTAATATCAAACAACACCGATATTTTCGTCGGGTCTGATACCGTGTTTACGAACGAGGTATCATCAAACGTTTCCTTTTTACAGCCTGTTATAACAGCCAGTATCAGGGTTATGCTCAAAAAATATTTTATTGCATTCATGATCTTAATTTTTTAAGGTTTAGTAGCCCGGGTTTTGTGTTAAACCTGTAACATTAATTTCTTCTTGTGGCACAGGGAACACTTCGTTTTTGCCGGTTACAAAACCGGTAAGCTTGGTGGCCGCCTGCCCTGTTCTAACCAGGTCAAAAAAGCGGTCGCCATCCATAGCTAACTCTAATCTTCTTTCATCCCAAATGGCTTGCTTTAAAGCAGTACCTGTAGCAGTTACAGCGTGTGAATCATCACCAAATGCACGTTTACGTACCTGGTTAAGGTAACCCTGTGCTTTAGTATCATTTGGTGCTGTTGAACGGTTATTTGCTTCGGCAGCCATTAGCAATACTTCAGAATATCTTAACACCCTAAAGTTGTTTAGATAGTTAAGCTCTACCTGGCCCGATGTTTCACCTTTACGTGGTAAGTATTTACCGTTGTACAAGCCCGTGTTTTTGTAAGGTGCTACCTGGTAGCTGATGTTAAACTCTGGATGGGCTGCTTTGTAGTCCTCAATATTAAATGCGGTTATTGTTTTACGCTGATCGCCTGCTGCATATGCCGCGGCAAGGTTTTGCGTTGGCAGGTTACTGCTCCAGCCGGCAGCGAATGGCATGCCACCAACGCCGTTCAAGCCCCTGATGCCGTTCTGCTGAACTGCATAGTTACCCTGGCCACGTGTTGCGCCACCCCAGTTGTAGTATGGCGAACCATTGGTGTATTGGACCTCGAAAACCGACTCGGGGCCGTTTTCGCCGGCTGCTAAGTAGATAGAAGCGTAATCGCTAACCAGGCTAAATGCGCCCGAGGTAATAACCGGCTCTAACGCCGCTGCTGCTTCGGTAAATTTATTCTCGTACAAATAAACCTTGCCTAACAACGCCTGTGCCGCATATTTAGTAATACGGCCTTTTTGGCTTTGGGTAGTAGGTAATGCAGCTATAGCCGTGATCAGGTCTTTTTCTATTTGCGCGTAAACCTCTGCTTTAGGTGCGCGGGTTAACGATTTTGCATCGTTGTTGTCTAAACGTTTATCGATAAACAACGGCACATCGCCCCACATTTTTGTTAAGGTAAAATAGTAGTATGCGCGTAAAAAGTAAATTTCGCCAAAAAGGGCATCCTTACCATTAAAACTGACGGTTTCGCCGGCTTTGTTTTTGTCTTTATACTGGATCAGGTAATTAGAGCGGTTAACGCCTTCGTAGGCCACCTGCCACAGATCAAGTATGGTTGAGTTTACCGATGTTAGGGTAAAATCATCTATTTGCTGTAAAGACAAAATGTCTGATGCACTTTCGCCACCTGCTACCGAGTTGTCTGATGCGATATCGCCCACAACCACTGCCTGGTTTAACCACTGCACCGGCGAGTAAACGCTGACAGCCATAGTGCGGTAATCAGTTTCAGATTTCAGGTAATCCAGATCGGTAACTAAAAACCTATCGTGCGGGTTGTTCTCCACCCATTTTTTACATGCTGTAAACGATGTCAGTAACAGGACCATCGCAATTAGCTTTATATATCTTTTATTCATCGTATTGTTTTTTAATGAATTATAATTTAATGTCAAGGCCCATGCTGTACGTTCTTGGCTGCGGGTATGCGCCACGGTCAACACCGGTATCAAGCACTCCGCCAGAGATCTCAGGATCGTAACCGGAATATTTGGTGAATGTAGCAGCGTTACGTACCTGCGCGTAGATCCTTATACTTTTAAACACTTTACCCTGCATTAAACGCGGGAAGGTATAACCTAACTGGATATTTTTGATCTTTACGAATGAGCCATCCTCTACATACCTGTCTGATGCGCGGATGTTGCTGTTAGCATCGGTAAATGAGTACCTTGGGTTACGTGCATCGTTTGTAGTACCCGGCCCGGTCCACCTGGCCAGCACACCACGAAATTTATTGGTGTAGTTGGCGTTACGCTCATAAGCGCGGTAAATATCATTACCTATAGAGGCATAAGTGAACGCGTTAAAATCAAAGTTTTTGTAACTCATAGATAACGTCCATCCTAAAATAACATTAGGGAACGGGTTACCAATGTTTGTACGGTCATCTGCATTAATAACACCATCGTTATTTATATCCACAAAGCGGATATCGCCCGGCTGCGCCCCTGTTTGTGTTGGCGCTGCTGCTATTTCTGCCGCGTTTTGGAACAGGCCATTAGTTTTATATCCGTAGAAATAACCCGGTGCCTGGCCCTTTTCAAAAACAGTAACCTGTTGCGACTGACCGTTGAAGTAGCTGCCGCCAAATATTTTAGCGGTACCATCGGTATTGGTTGCAGTAACTAAGCTTTTAATCGTTGTTATGTTAAAGGTATTACCCAGTTTAAAAGAGCCGCCAATGGTTTCGTTGTAGCCGATAGAAATATCTAAACCGCTGTTTTTAGTTGACCCGATGTTGGCTGCAGGGACAGGTATGGTACCACCCGTGTAAACTGTTGCCGGTTGGAACAACAGACCGCCTACACGTTTTTCGTAATAATCTGCAGTGATGTTTAATTTACCATTAAACATGGTAAGGTCGAAACCAACGTTAGCTTGTTTCTGGCTTTCCCATCCTAATTGTTTATTTTCTGTTGCGCCAAGGGTAGAACCCGGGTAAAACACATTGCTAAAGTTATAGCCATTACTGTTTGCAGTAGGGCCGTAATCAGGGCCGCCCGTTACAATAGTGGTTGCCTGCGTATTTGTATTATCGTTACCCACAGTACCATAGCTACCCCTTATTTTTAAGAAATTAATTGCCGGTACATTAAAGAAACTCTCTTTACTTGCAACCCAGCCTACCGAACCTGAGAAGAAATTGGCAAACTTGTTATCGGCGCCAAAAGCGGTAGAACCATCGCGGCGCGCGGTGAACGATGCCAGGTATTTCTCCTTGTAATCATAGTTCAACCTGCCAAAGAACGACATGTTGCGTTTAAAGTATTGGTAATAGTACCCGCCTGTTGCGCTTGGGTTGGTAGCTGTATTTGTACCCGTTGCTGCAGAGTAATCTGCAAATTCCCATGAGTTGAATGGCACATCCTGCCTGTTTACACCCGCCGCGTTGCCAGACTCTTTAGACAATGAAAAGCCCACAACGGTTTCTAACGTGTGATCTTCTGCTACTTTAAAGTTGTAGTTGGCAAATGTTTCCCAGGCGTAGTTAAAGTTGCTTACCTTATCGTGGTTTACACTACTATGCTTATCTATCACGGTAGAGCCATCGGCATTCATGCTGTTATCAACATTAAGCGGCCCGTAAAACACCAATGGGGTAAAGCCCTTGCTGTTGGCATCGTACTTGGTGTAGCCAAACCTGCTGCTTAGTTTCAGGTTCTTTAAAATATCGTATTGGGCTTCAAATTTACCGTACAATTTACTTCCAAGGCTGGTATTATAAGTGTTGTCAAGCTTGGTTAACGGGTTGTAAACTTCAGATAACAACAGGTTGCTGTAGCCATATTTACCAACACTGCCCGGGTCTGTGTTTAAAACCGATACGGTTGGGTCGAAGTTTAGCGCGCTGCCAATTACACTGTTGAAAGAGTTTTCCTGGATGCCTTTTGAATTTAATATTACACCCGTAGTGTTCAATATAAACTTAAGTTTAGGCGTAAGCTGAAAATCAAGGTTGGCCGTAAAGTTTCCACGATCAAACCTCGACTTATCAATACCGCCAACTATACCACCCTGGCTGGTGTAACCACCCGATAAAAAGTAAGTTACCGTTTCGCTCCCGCCACGTACACCTAATGTATGCTGTTGCAAAGGCGCGGTTTTAAACACTTCTTTTTGCCAGTTGGTACCTACACCTAAAGTAGACAGGTCCGGGAAGATAACAGCACCGCCCGATGCAACGCTGCCTTCATTTAGGATAGCGCCATACTCTGTGGCGTTTAAAACGCCAATGTAACGGGCTATTTCCTGAACACCATAGCTGCTGTTAACGGTAAGCTCGGTTTTCATGTTTTTTCTACCCGTTTTAGTAGTTACCACAATGATACCGTTACCACCTTTAACACCGTAAATAGCGGTGGCAGACGCATCTTTAAGCACACTGATAGATTCGATATCTATAGGGTTTACCGAGTTAAGATCGGCAAGTGATTGCTGCACACCGTCGATAACGACCAATGGTGCCGACCCAGCGTAAGAAGGGATGCCCCTGATAGCTACTGTTGGCGTTGAGCCAGGCGTACCGCCTTGCACCACGGTAACACCTGCTGCTCGTCCCTGTATTGCTTCTTCTGCACGTACCGGGTTTTGCCTTTGGATGTCCGTACTTTTTACGGTTGAGATAGCACCCGATACCTTAGTTACCTTTTGGGTGCCGTAACCAACAACTACCACCTCATTAAGGGCGTTATTCACGTTATCCTCTAAGGTGAAGTTCTCTGTGCCGGCTTGTGTTACTTTCCTTTCGACAGATACCATCCCGACAAATGACACCACTATGGTGCCGCCACTTTGCGGCATGTTTAACGCGTAATTGCCGTTTATATCGGTAACAACGCCCATCGTTGTGCCTTTAACGGTTACTGAGGCGCCGGGCAATGCCTGTCCGTCTACCTTTTGGGTTACTTTACCTGTTAGGCGCAGGGTTTGTGCATAGCCCTGGCTAACAAAACAAAAAAGCAAAGCAATCCCCATAAAAAACTTGAGTTTTAATTGCATAGGTTTATTTTTAGATTAAATTAATAGGGTCGTTTAGGACGACGTTGGTTGGTTGTAAAAGTTTATTCATACGGTCTTCTTTTCGGGCATAAAAATGCACGGTCATAATTTGGCTAAAGTGTTTTTTATAAACGGTTAAAAATTGGTTTGTACTACTACCGCGGTAATTGGTTGTATGGCCGCAGCAATTGGTTTATAGGGATCAAATGTAGAGCAAGCGGATACCAATGCAAAATTTCGCACTACATCACTACTACACAACCTTGAAAAATCATTTAAAAACACGGATATTAGTAAACCAATTGTAAAACCTGTATAATTTTGACTGCACGCTATAAACCCTTATTTTTTAAGCTACTACTTTTAGTAGTACTTGTTGTTTTTGGGCAATGGGCAATGGCACAGGCCTACATTGGGCAGCGCAAAACGGTTAATTACGAGAAAAGGCAGTACAACGCGGGCACCCAAAACTGGAAAATACGCCAGGACGCGCAGGGCCGCATGTATTTTGCCAATAACGAAGGGGTGCTGGTGTTCGATGGGTCATACTGGCAGCTATATCCGCTGCCCAACAAAACCATTGTACGCTCATTAGCGTTTGGTGCCGATAAAAAACTTTACGTTGGCGGGCAGGACGAGATAGGATATTTCGCCCCTGCTAAAAATGGGCTGCTTGAATTCACATCGTTAAAAAACCTTATCCCAAAAGCCGACCAGGCGTTTTCTGACATTTGGGATATTGCCGCATATGGGGGCGATGTATTCTTTCGCACCCATGATAAGATATTTAGATATAGCAACGGTAAAATAACGGTTTACCATTCGCGTTCATGGTTGTTCCTGGGAATGTACCGCGATAAGCTACTGGCCCACGACGAGCAAAAAGGCCTTTTGGGTTTTGCAAATGGCAGCTGGCAGCCTTTTATTGCCAAAGCTAACCTGCCTGATGGGTTCTACATTACCAGCATATCTAAGTTTAACGATACCACCAGCCTGGTTACATCCGCAAAGGATGGCTTGTTTTTGCTGAGTGGCAATAAACTGAATTACTTCAATCTGAACGGGGCCGGCATAGATATCCATCAACATTTTTCGGCAGCTACAGCTCTACATGATGGTACTTACCTGGTGGGTACTTATGTCAACGGTATTTACCAGTTTGATAAAACGGGGAATATCATCGAAAATATCGGAAAAAAAGAAGGCTTGCAAAACACCAACGTGCGCTGTATGTATACCGATGCAAACCACAATGTTTGGCTTGGGCTGGATAACGGGATCGACTACATAGCGTACAACAACGCGGTTAAACATATAAACCCATTAATATTTAAAGATGGCGGGGGCTATGGCGCTGCCCTTTTTAAAAATAATTTATACTTCGCTCTATCAAACGGGGTATATCAGTTACCTGTTAATGGAGTTAGCGACCTAAGTTATCTGAAAAACGACTTTAAAACGACCGGCGAAGGGCAAACCTGGAACATGGCCGAAGTAAACGGCCGCCTGCTTGCGGGGAAAGATGATGGCCTTTTCGAGATAACGGGCGACAGGCTTGCCCCCATTTACAACGCGACAGGTTTCTGGACGTTCCAATCCCTCAAAAACAAAGCAGGCGAACCTTTGATAGCGGCAGGTAATTATTATGGTGTACGGCTTTTTGATAACAAAGGCGCCAACTTTATTGATAAAGGCAGTGTGGGCAAATATTATGAGTCGGCCCGCTTTATGCAGGTTGATGATCATAATTTGATCTGGACATCGCACCCCTACCGCGGGGTGTACAAACTGGACCCTAATACCGGCAATGTTAAAACCTACACTCAGGACCAAGGGCTGCCCTCAACCCTAAACAATTTTGTTTTTAAAATAAAGGGGCGGATAGTAATTACCACCGAAAAGGGTATATATGAATACAACCCGGCTACCGACCGTTTTATCCAATCGCCGCAATTCAAGAAAATATTTGGCGACAGGGGTTTACGGTATCTTAAGGAAGATGCCAACGGCAACGTATGGTTTGTGCAGGGAAAAAGCGTTGGCGTGGCCGATTATACATCGGCACCAACCATTATCAACATCCCCGAGTTGAATAACCGCATACTAAGCGGCTTTGAGAATATTTACCCGGTTAACGCCAATAACGTATTTGTAGGTAGCGAGAACGGTTTTTACCACATCAACTACGCCCGGTACAAGCAAAACATAAGGCCTTTAAATGTTTATATCCGTAAGGTAAAAGCAACGTATGGTACCGATAGCCTGCTTTATGGCGGTTACTTTGCCGGGGTTAGCGATGATAAAAAGCAGGCCGCCGAAAATACCCCGTCGTTAGCCCACAACTGGAACTCGCTGCATTTTGAATACTCGTCGCCAATTTTTGAGGAACAATCTAACGCCGAATACAGCTATTTACTGGATGGCTTTGACAAGGAATGGTCGGAATGGTCTAAACGGCCGGATAAGGATTACACCAACCTGCCCGCAGGTAATTACACCTTTAAGGTGAAGGCCCGCAACCATCAAAATAATGAATCGGCGGTGGCGGTTTATGCCTTTGTTATAAACCCGCCGTGGTATCATACCATTTTGGCCTACCTTATATATGTGGTGATTTTTGCGGGTGTCCTTTACTATCTGTATAAAATACAGGAAAGGCAACACATTGCTAAACAACAAAAGCAACTGCATCTTCAACAGCAAAAGAACGAGGAAGAGCAGAAGCAAATTGCCTACCTGCACCAGCTGCAGCTGGAGCGGTCTGAAAAGGAAGTGGTGAAACTGAAAAACGACAAGCTACAGTCAGAAATAGAATTTAAAACGTCCGAACTGGCATCTACAGCCTTAAATCTGGTGCAGAAGAAGGAGTTTATACTAAAGGTGAAAGAAGAGTTGCAGCATATTCAAAAATCGGGCAGGGAGATGGTGGAAACTACCGAGATAAAAAAGATATTGCGCCTGCTGGCCGAAGAGAATAAGGTGAACGAAGAGTGGGAACAATTTTCCATCCACTTTGACAAAGTGCACTCCAACTTTTTAACCGTAATAAAAGACCGCTACCCAAGCATCAACCAGCAGGAACTAAAGCTTTGCGCCTACCTCATCATGAACCTATCCAGCAAGGAAGTTGCCCAATTGATGGCCATATCTGTACGCGGGGTAGAGATCAGCCGTTACCGCCTCCGCAAAAAGCTCCAGATCCCCACAGAAATGAACCTATTTGAGTTTTTGTTTAATATACAAAGGGAGATAACGAAGGGGTGATAGGGGTGACTAATGTAGCTTTAACTAATTACTTCCGTAATAACACCCTCGCCTAATCTTATCAATAGGAACCGTGTGTATAACCTGTATCAATACAGCATTGACTATCCCGGTTTCATAGTATATCCCTATATCTTAAATATCGTCTTCAACCCACTTATTCCTATCTGCAAGCCCACGCAAAAGATCAAAAAGGCGGAGATGCGGTTTACGATGTTTTCGCCGTTCTCTCCCAAATAATTGATCATAGTTTTAGTGTTGAGGTAAAAGAAATAGATCATGGAACACATCACTACAATAGATACCAGGATGGCGCCGGTGGTCATGTAATACCGGGCGCTGCCCATGGCGTCGGCCTGGGCGCTTAAAGTAAACAATACCGATATGGTGCCCGCGCCCGTGGTTGCCGGGAAAGTAATAGGATAAAAAAGTTTGTTAGCGATATGGCTAAAGGCCGATACATTGGGTTGCCCGTCAAGGTCTTCGGGCGAGGTCTTTTTCTCGTCGGACGACAGAAACTCCCACCCCATTTTACAGATCATGATTCCGCCCGCCAGCTGCACAACCGGTATCGAGATGCCAAATAGCCTTAAGATCCATTGCCCCGCAAATAACGATACGGTGCAAATTAAAAACGCATAAAAGGTTATCTGGGTAACGGCTTTCCGCTTCTCGCCTTTTGTAAGGTTCTCAAAATATGGGCTAACCATAAAGGCGGAGCCTATTGGGTTAACAACGGGGAACAAGGCAATTATACCAATGAAAACAAGGTGGACAAAAGATTCGTAAAATTCGGGCATCGGGTGGCTTATATATTCCCATAAAGATATACTATGCATAGCAACTATCAAAAAAAGGTAAGATATCACCCTGCAAAAGGCCTTTTTACCCGCCAACTAATAAACTTATTATTTTTTGCCTGTAATTTTCGGCGCATTTTTGCCAATAACATCAATTTAACATTCATTTTTTTAATAAATTTAGTAAATTGTTAAAAATGTGTTAAGCAAATGTAAATATCATTGCAAATTCATTACCTTGTAGTGTATATAAATTTAAACCCCAACTTTTGGATATGAAGAAAAATCTACTCCTAATCGTCACATTATCGTTGATAAATGCCACGGCATTAATGGCGCAAACCGGCAATGTTACGGGCGTTGTAACAGATGCAGCCACTAACCAGCCCATGCCTGGTGTAACCGTAACTGTAACAAACGGTGGCAGTGTTGCCATTACAGGTGCTAACGGCACCTATTCTGTTAAAGCACCGTCATCAGCCGGCATAGTGTTTACCTACACCGGGTACAAAACGCTAACTACAAGTGTTAATGGTCGCAGCAAAATCGATGTTTCTTTATCGTCAGAGATCTCACAACTGAACGAAGTGGTAGCTATCGGCACACGCTCGGCAGGGCGTGTAAAACTGGAAACGGCAGTCCCGGTTGATGTAGTGAACATCAGTAAAGTATCCAGTAATACCGGGCGGCTTGACTTAACCGACATACTTAACTACGCGGCCCCGTCTTTCAACTATAACAAACAATCAGGCTCGGATGGCGCCGACCATGTGCAACTGGGAACCCTCCGCGGCCTTGGGCCCGACCAAACCCTCGTGCTTGTTAACGGTAAACGCCGCCACAGCACCGCTTTTGTTTCGGTATTTGGCACACGCGGCCGCGGTAACTCGGGGGTTGACCTTAGTTCGATACCAACCGCTGCAATAGACAGGGTAGAGATATTGCGCGATGGCGCATCAGCACAATATGGGTCTGATGCTATTGCGGGAGTCATCAACCTGGTTCTAAAGAAAAATACAGGAGAGTTTACCGCCAACATAGGTTACTCCGGCTATTATGACCCCGCTTTTAATACCGGTAAAGGCGTATTAGCTGCTTACTACCCCCATGGCAACGCTATAGACGGCAACGGCATTACCATAGATGCTAATTATGGCTTTGCCATAGGCAGTAACGGCGGTTTCTTAAATTTAACCGGCGATTTTGCTAAGAGTGGTAAAACGTTTCGCCAAACAAAAGATACCGCCACCGCTAACCTGCAGGCGTTGCCTTTTAACCCATACAGGCGTGCAAATGGCGATGCTTCATCAACAAGCGGGTCTGTATTTTTCAATAACGAGATACCCCTTGCCGGCACCCGCACAACCTTTTACAGTTTTGGCGGCTATTCATATAAAGTAGGAGATGCTTATGCGTTTACCCGTAACTTTTCGGGCAAGCCAGAGCGTTTCCCAACCAATGCCGGTGGCGACCTGATACCGGTTAGCGGCATTATTTTCCAGGACCCAAGCGGCGATTCGTACTATAACCCGCATATACAAACACATAATACCGATTTAGCTTTGGCCGCAGGCCTTAAAGGCACCATTGGCGAAAACCTGGATTGGGACCTGAGTAATAACGTAGGCAATAACAAATTTCACTTTTTTGGCGATAAAACATTTAATGCCTCTTTAGGCCCCCAGCAAACACATTTTGATGATGGCGGCTCGGAGTTTTTACAAAATACTACTAACTTAAACTTTAGTAAGCATTTCCCTAAAGCGGCAGCAGGCCTAAACCTTGGCTTTGGTGCCGAATATCGTTACGAACGTTATAAAATATTTGCCGGCGAAGAGGCTTCTTATACCAATTACGATGCTACCGGCGTAAAGGCAGCGGGTTCGCAAGGGTTCCCCGGTTACCAGCCTGCCGATGCGGTAAATGCTAACCGTTCGGTTTTTGGCGGCTTTGTTGACCTCGAGCTGGATGTAACTAAAAAATGGCTTATAGATTTTGCCAACCGCTATGAGCACTACAGCGATTTTGGGTCGAGCTTTACCACAAAGTTTGCAACGCGCTATAAAATTACCAACACCTTCAACATCCGCGGATCATTAGGTACAGGTTTCAGAGCGCCATCACTACAACAGATCAACTATAGCAACACGTTCACTAATGTGCAGGGGGCTGTTGTATCTGAGGTGAAGATAGCACCAAACTACAGCCCTATCACAAAAGCGGCAGGCATCGCTAACCTTACACAGGAGCGCGCAAAAAACGCAGGCATTGGCTTTACCTTTAAACCAATCCCCGAATTAAGTTTTACGGTTGATGGTTACATTATTAAGGTAAAGGACAGGGTGGTGCTTTCGGGCCAGTTCAGCGCGTCGGATGCAACGCTCGATCCGGCATTTACCGCCGCACTCGATAACCTGCATGTAAGCTCGGCACAATTTTTTGCCAATGCGGTTAATACAACCAACCGTGGTTTAGACGTGGTTATCGATTACACCAAAAACGCGGGCAGTAACCGCTACAGGTTATTGTTTACCGGTAACTTCCAGAGTATGGATATCGATAAGATAAATTACCCGCCCATATTGGGTAAAACTCCCGCGTTAAAGCAAACATTTTTGAGCGACCGCGAGCAGAAGTTTATCCTGGCATCGGCACCTCCGCAAAAATTCGCCCTTAACCCCGAGTACGGCCATAAAAGTTTTACAGTAGGCGTACGCGTAACCTACTTTGGCAAAATAGACCTTTTAGGTTACGGCGACGGCACTACGCTTAGCCCAACGGTACCGCTTGATAACGGCAGCGCGCAAGTACCCGACCAGTACATTTATAGCGGAAAAGCCGTAAGCGACCTTTACTTTGGTTACAGGCTTAATAAAGCTGCACGCATATCTATTGGTGCCGATAACATTTTTAACGTACACCCGGACTTGGGTTATGTTGTGGGCGCAAAAGGCTGGGCGTACAACAATGAACCTGCCGGCCCGTTTGATGCCGTGCAAATGGGGCAAAATGGCCGCCGTGTCTTTTTAAGAATGGGTTTTAACTTTTAAAGCGCTTTCAATAAAAGATACGGTATCACTTAATATAAATAAAAAAGCCCTTTAGACATCCATCTAAAGGGCTTTTGCTTTGCGAAACGGACGCCGGTATCTAAGGCTGTAGGGATGATAGGTAGATATTATAACCTGTTGACCTTAAAAAATCTTAAAACAAAAAACGCTTAGATAAATCTAAGCGTTTAATTTTTCAGCGGAATGGACGGGACTCGAACCCATCTCAATAATCCGTTGATATTCAATATTTTACAAGTTTGTAAGTGTGGTAATTCCCGAATTCTCCACATTTAATTTGCAACAGTTTAATTCCTAATGACTTACATAAAGATAAATAATAATACCGATTATTCCAATTTATACTTGAATAATAAACAAGTGTTCGTAGATGTGACACGTCACAATAATTAGAATGCTATATGAGATTCCAGTTAAGATTGGCCTATATTGCATTATATTTTAACCAATGCCTTTTCAACCTGATCAAATTAGTCGTAAAAATATTCTGCAGGCGATCGCCGAGCTTGAACAAAATCCAAATAGCGGACGTAAGTCCACCGGCTATGATTTGTTTTTTGAGGCGAAAACTTATCCTCCAAAAGAGGTACTACGCAGGGCCCACGAATTAGCGACCGGCGAGTATTTATGGAAACGTAGCGGCGGATCGCAGACAAATGATTTTTTAATCAGCCACGGGTTCGAAATAAGAGCCAAGAATGATAGGCCGGACCCTTTCCCGGCTTTGGTTAAAGACTACAAGGAATTAGTGCGAAAACAAGGGTTGCACGATGAGCTATACAAGTGGGAACTAATCGAGACTTTTAGGGGCCGACCGGACTTCGAGGCCGAAGACCTGCTATCCGAACTCAAAAAGATCAATTTTTCCAACTTGATCTATGGTCCAGGTATCGGCGTGATCTACCATTTGGCCAGGGAACGCAGTGAGCCTTACCGGCAATGTTTGCATCGGCTTTTTGACGAGTCGGTCGAATTACAAATAAGAACCGAACGATTTACCAGTACAGCTTATCAATTGTACCGCGAGATCGAATCAGATCCGAAAAGACAACCGCATCATGATGAACGGACCATCGCGACCTTGCTCACCTATCATGACCCTTATCGGTATGCCTTTTACAAAGACTCCTTTTACCGGACCTTATGTAAAGTGATCGGTGAAAAACCAGCCGACCCGGGAAAAAAATATGTAGACTATTTGGCTATCGTAGATCGGTTTATCGAGGATTATATTCAGGATGATCAGGAATTGATCGATTTGGTTAACCAGCATAAGTCTACAAAATCATTTGATGATCCCAATTTTAAGCTCCTCGCACAAGATATCTTATACCGGATGCTGGAGATCAACGGAAGGACATTTACTACACTCATTGAAGAGATCGGCACCACATTGAACGATGATCTGGAAACGCCCAGGTTTTCCCTTATAGCTCATACTCAAGGCAACCAGAAAAATCGCGATTGGGTGTGGATGGCAGATGAAGCCAAACTGATGAACACTAGCACCGCTCATTATGAACTGGAGGTTGTTGCGAGCAAAAGGGACAAGATTCGCGTATGTCTTCATTTTGAAGAGGAAGACAATAATGCCCGATTTGAACGAGAGATCGGAAAAGTCTTACCCGATGGCTTGCAGTGGTTTAGCTGGTTTGCCGCCAGAAGCCTGCGCCTTAAAAAGGAAATCGATTTTTACGGTGAACATACCGTGGTAGAAGTGATCGCTGCACTCAAAAAAATAGATAGCGCTATTGGCGATCAAGTTAGAAAGATTATTTCCCATATCAATAAAGAAATTATGCTCGAGGAAACTAAAAAAACGCAACCCTTAAACCAGATTTTGTATGGTCCGCCGGGTACGGGTAAAACCTATCATACAGTTAATAAGGCCCTACAGTTATCGGGGATGGATATTAGTGCGATGTCGAGAGCTGCTATGAAAGTGGCCTTTGATAAATTAGTGGCGGAAGAGCGGATCGTATTCACCTCTTTCCATCAGAGTTTAGGTTACGAGGACTTTATCGAGGGTTTAAAACCTGTTATTAGTGGTGATGATGCGCAACCGATCCAATACGTGATCAAACCCGGAATATTCAAGACAATCTGCAATGCTGCGCGTGGTTTGCAAGACGTCAAGGTACAGAAGGGGGATATTTTCACCAAGGCCAAATTTTATAAAATGTCCTTGGGTGGCTTACAAAATCAGCACATCCACGACTGGTGTATAAAGAACAACTGTGTTGGCTTGGGTTGGGGCGATGACAAGAACTTTGAAGGGTTTAAGGGTATAAAGCTCTGGAAAGACTATCGCGACAAGTTTGTAACGGAATTTCCAGACCTGGTGGATAAAAGCCGGTACCATATAACCGCAATGTACGCTTTTCAGCAAATGAGGATTGGCGATATAGTGGTGATCTCCAAAGGCAATCATATTATTGATGCCATTGGAAAGATAACAGGAGACTATGAATGGGACGATAATAATGATTTTGGCTACTTTCAGTTCCGTAAGGTGGAGTGGCTGGCGACCGGGCTTAACCAACAGCCCGCTACATTTTTCCGTAAGCAGATCAGTCAGCAAAGCATTTATGAATTCTTCGATGATGATGTAAAAAAGGAAGTTTTTATTGAATTATTTAAGTCGGATACACCGGAGATCAAACCTTATGTCCTCATTATTGATGAGATCAACCGTGGGAACATTTCCAAGATATTCGGCGAACTGATTACTTTGATCGAACCCGATAAACGCTTAGGCCATACCGAAGGCTTAACCGTTACGCTACCTTACACTCGTGACGATTTTGGGGTGCCGGCCAACCTGTATATTATCGGCACCATGAACACAGCTGACCGAAGCGTAGAAGCGCTAGATACGGCCTTAAGGCGCAGGTTCAGTTTCCAAGAAATGCAACCTCGTCCAGAGTTGTTAACACCGGCGCAGGTCGTGTGGCGTTTTTTCTGGCAGTATAAGCAGATGGAATGGCATGATAAAGACTACCTGGTTTATGAAGACGAACTATTCAATTTATTGGAACCAGATGATACATTCAAAAACGAGCGCAAAGCAAAATGGGATAGTTTTGCCAAAGAAGGACCGAATGAATCGCAAATTGATCTATTTAAACCTTATTCATATACCGGGATTAACTTGGAGAAAATGCTGACCACCATTAATAAACGGTTGGAAGTGTTGAAAGATAGAGACCACTTGATCGGTCATGCTTATTTCATTCATGTTTACAGCATAGAAGGCCTAATGGTCGTTTTTCGCGATAACCTCATCCCATTATTACAGGAATACTTTTTTGGCGATTATTATAAAATTCAATTAGTTGTTGGTGCGGGTTTCATTCAGTCACAAACCGCTTCCGTCGAATTCGCTATTGATGATGAAGATCAGTATGACGAGAAAGAAATCTATCATATTGCGAAAAATGCACTAACAGATCCTAGCGAATTCCGGCAAGCGGTCACTCTTATGAAGCTATAAAATGGGCGAGGTCTTACGTTTTTTTGAATATGATAAAGTCAATTACAGGAGGTTTAGTCCAGCCCAGGTAATGGCTATCCGTCGGCTACACACATTGACAAATGGGCTTTATTATCATTTAGGAGACAATAACTTCACCTTTAAAGAACATGTAGGCGTGATTCAAATTAATGAATTGACCATAGAAGTGTTACCCAAAATCGACCGAGAGGATGATGACAAGGGAAAATGGCATGATATTTTGCTCCATATGTTGAAAGAATGCCGTTTCATGAACCCTCATTCTTCTGCTTATGCCAATCTTAAATTAAAGTCCAATTCGGTGCTGGAACTTTACTTTGAAAAGTTTATCCAAGAACTTGAACAGTTGTTACATCAAGGACTGGTCAAGAAATACCGCAGTGAAGAAGGTAATCAATACACATTGAAAGGCCGGCTGGTCTTTGGCAAGCATCTCAGTGAAAATATTTGCCACGCGGAAAGGTTTTATGTGAACTATGACCAATATGACAACTGTCACGCACTCCATCAAGTGTTGCGTCAGGCGCTGGAAGCGGTTTGCCGCTTGATAGACTATAATCGGCTATCAGATAGGGTGAATCAATTACTTGCCCAATGGCCCGAAAGTAAGCCATTGGCTATTGACGAAAATTTGTTCGCACGTTTTCCGCTGACCCGTAAAACGGAGCCTTATCGGGAAGCATTGATGATTGCCCGCATGATCTTGTTAAATTATCATCCTGATCTTCGTGGCGGGCGTGAATCAGTGCTTGCATTAATGTTTAATATGAATGATTTGTGGGAAGAGTTTGTTTTCCGAAGGTTGAAAAGCTGTGAAAGGGAGTTTAACTGGAAGGTAAGCGATCAACGTAGATTTAAGTATTGGTCAGTCGGATCCAAGGGTAAGTTGCTGATCCCGGATATTCTTATTGAAGGTCCTGAAGGTCAAAAGATTATTATTGATACAAAATGGAAGCGCCCGGCAAAAAACAAACCAGATGATCACGATTTGCGCCAGTTACTAGCTTACAAATTATATTACCAGAGTGACTGCGCCTATTTACTCTATCCTTGTTCCCAGCAGGCAAGCTTCATCGTGGCTGGGCAATACCATGATACGCCCTACCAATCTAAAGACCGGGTGTTTCGGGAATCGTTTGGCTTGGAGGGTGGGCTGATGTTCATGAATTTACTGAAAGGAAACGCGTTATTAAATAAAATAGCTTTCTGGGAGATGGCAGCCCGGCTTTTTGATGTTGTGGCAAACTAATTTAATTTCGCTTTGTACTTTTTGAAATTCTCAGCTTGCTCAAAGATCTCTTTGTAAACCTCGTCCCGGTCGACCGGTGGATAGTCATTTTCAGCTAAAAGAATGATCAGATCAGCTTTCAATTCAGATTTAATATCATCCCGTTTGCTCCAGTCGGTATATTTAGTTTTATCGTCCACGACGGTTTTAACTTCCTGGGCCAAATGGCGAAGTTTATCTTCCGGATAGTTAAAATCATATTTGACCATCAGTGATTTTAAGATGTCATAAAATGCTTTTTCTTCCAGGTCTATACCCATCTCTTTAAAAGAGTCCTTTTCGGTTTTTAAGGCATTATACAAGCTGATGATCTCGTTGGTGAAATCTTCCAATACCTCACTCCGCAAAACATCCGCTTCCTCCCGTTCGTTGTATTTTTCAACCAGGAACTGCATTTTTTTGGAAAAGTCTATGCCAGTAACTTTATTGACTTTCTTAAACTCTTCAATGGCTTTGGCCAATAACTGCTGGAGGAGTTTGATCTTAGTATGGGGCAGTTTGATCTTATCAATTTTGGCCAGGTAATCTTCGTCGAAAATGTCAATTTGCGTTGCCTGCTCATCACCCAGTTTAAAGATCTCTTCCACACCAGTGCTTTCGATGGCATCTTTGATCATTTCTCTGACCCGGGCATTCATCTGTGCGGTATCAGGCGCTACGCCTTTAGTCAGCTTAAATACGATCGATCGTACGGCCAGGTAAAAATGGATATGGTCGCGCTGATCGGTTGTAAAGGCATCGCTACCGGCACAAATATCGTAGGCGGTCTTTAATCGTTTGACTAGATACATGAAACGCTGTTCCAATTCGTGCGTGACCTGCACAAATTCAGCGGCTATATTCAACACGTGCAGTTGTTGTAACGGGGAACCTTCAAAATATGGTCGTGTATCAAACTTATGGAATATTTTGGCGAGCAGATCTAAATGATCTTGGACAACCACAATAGATTGCTGTATGTCTTCAAAATTCTGGGTGTCAACCTGGTTGTACTGGGCTAAAGCCAGGTTCATTTGCTTTTTGATGCCGATATAATCCACCACCAAACCTTTGTCTTTTCCTTCAAATTTTCGATTAACCCTGGATATGGTTTGGATCAAATTATGGCGTTGTATTGGTTTGTCTATGTAGATGGTATCTAAAAAGGGCACATCAAATCCCGTCAGCCACATATCTACCACAAAGGCGATCTTAAAATTGGATTTCGCATTTTTGAACTGCCTGTCCAATTCTTTGCGGTACTCCTTGGTTCCTAAGGTGTCGTATAACGGTTTGGGATCATCCTTTCCCCGGGTCATGACCATTTTCAACCTGGACATGGGCTTGATCTCTTTCTTTTCTTTATCCGTCAGGTCAGCGCCTTCTTCGCTGGCTTTTACAACGGCCCATTCGGGCCTTAACGCGATCACATTTTGATAGAGTTCATAAGCGATCGGTCGGGTACTGCAAACGAAGATCGCTTTGCCTTTTACCGTAGCGCCTTCGCTGACGCGTTTTTCATAGTGGCCAATAAAATCTTCTGCCAGGGCTTTCAAACGTTCTGGGTCACCGATGATAGCATTCATCTGGGTAACAGCTTTTTTGCTTTCTTCGATTTGGTACTCGTTGGTACCATCCTCGGCGCAGCGTTGGTAATAGTCTTCTATTTCCTGAAGTTTACGGTTATTGAGCAATACCTTGGCTGCGCGGCCTTCGTAAACGATCCGTACGGTAATTTGATCTTCTACCGATTCGGTCATGGTGTAAGCATCCACAACAGGACCGAAAACATCCAGTGTAGCGTCGACCGGTGTGCCAGTAAAACCGACATAGGTCGCATTGGGTAAAGAGTCGTGTAGATATTTTGCAAACCCATAGGTTTTGGTCACTCCCTTATCACTGACGCGCAACTTTTGGTCTAAATTGGTTTGACTACGGTGCGCTTCATCCGATATACAAATGACATTCGAACGGTCGGTCAGTAAACGCGTGTCCTGGGTAAATTTGTGGATGGTGGTTAGAAAAACACCGCCGCTATTCCGGCCCTGCAAAAGCTGTCTTAATTCCTGACGGCTTTCTACGCTTTTGACCGAGTTGTCACCGATGTAATCTTTCGCATTGGTAAACTGACCGGACAATTGGTCGTCAAGGTCGGTGCGGTCGGTGATCAATACGATGGTCGGGCTGGCGAAGTAAGCGCTTTTCATCAGCAAGCGCGTTAAAAACAACATGGTATAACTTTTACCGCAGCCGGTGGCGCCAAAGTAAGTCCCGCCTTTTCCGTCACCTTTTGGTTTTTGCTGAACTTTTATGTTTTCAAATAATTTCCGCGCGGCATAGTATTGCGGGTAGCGGCAGACGAGTTTTTCATCTTTTTTGGAGCTGTCCGGGAAGTAAATAAAGTTTTGGATGATGTCCCGCAAGCGGCTACGGTTGAACATGCCATGGATGAGCGTGAAGAGGGAATCGATACCATCGACCTCTTTGATCAGCCCTTCAATTTTTCTCCAAGCGTAAAAGAATTCGTAGGGCGCGAAAAGCGAGCCGGCTTTATTGTTAACGCCGTCGCTGATCACGCAGAAGGCGTTGTATTTTAATAGTTCGGGGATATCGCGTTGATAACGGACCGTCAGTTGGATATAGGCATCATGTATCGTGGTCGTTTCCTGAATAGCGGTTTTAAATTCAAAGACCACCAAGGGTAAGCCGTTGATGTAGAAAATACCGTCGGGTATGCGTTTTTCATAACCGGTGATCTCTAATTGGTTAACAAATTTATAAGTGTTTTGATCCGTTTCTGAGTAATCGATAAGCTGGATATAAAGATCTTTTTGGTGATGATCGTCACGCTTGAACACGAAACCGTCGCTCACCATCTTCATTACGAACTTGTTGTCTTCGTAGAGATCCCCGGTGTTATGGTTTTCAAGGTCACGAATTATCCTTTCAATTTCTATTAACGTGATTTGGCTATCGCGATATTGGTAAGATAGAAAAGCAATAAAATCTTCTTTAATAAGCACCTCATCCGGTTTACGCAGAATGGCCTGGCCAAAAAGGTGTGGAATATCCTCTTGACCGAGTAATTCAATGATGACCTTTTCTAATCGTGATTCTGTAAACTTCATCTATTAGCACGCTATCATGTTATTTGTATCATTGATCTTGTCACAAATCCCTTTTATTAAAATAGTACAAAGTGGTTTCAGTGCCTCTTTCAGTTGAACATTAATTTTTTTTCGAGTTTGCAGGGTATGATAAATAGTAACAATTGCCTCTTGAACCTCAATATTGGGGATAGGAAGTTTAACACGG
The DNA here is from genome assembly GCF_054057495.1 of Mucilaginibacter sp. UYNi724. NCBI lineage: Bacteria > Pseudomonadati > Bacteroidota > Sphingobacteriia > Sphingobacteriales > Sphingobacteriaceae > Mucilaginibacter > Mucilaginibacter sp. UYNi724. The sequence goes on from NZ_JBSRZI010000010.1 coordinate 177,755, forward strand.
CACATTTCGGCCCAATCAAAAGTTTCCCTAGCACTTCCCCAAGAGTTAAATCGAACATAACGATCAAATTCTGAACGTTGAAACCATAAAAAAAGAAATTCCGGTAGTAAAACCCTGCTGTCCTTTACTTTGAATACGATATAAGTACTTGAAACCAGGCCAGGCGAACCATCTAATAATGCTACTGATATTTTTTCTCCGTTTCTAGATGTTACTGTTACATAACCAAATTCTCTTTCTCGCACTACTTTATATGAAGCTAGGCTAAGGTTTGTTTGATTTGAATTCGACGAAATAAATTTTTTATTTACGCTAATGCCAAGTAAATTGTCAATTTTTAAATCGCTGTTCCTCTCATCGCTTTGAACAATATATCCTCCAAGGGTTTTACTTTCTTCACTTTTAATTAAATTTTCAATATAGGTATCGCAAATTAATTGCAAATCTATGAGGCTAGTTTCGTATACCTTTTGGTTTTTTAATAGCCCTTTATATAAAGAAACGATTGATTGTTGCTCATCGAAACTAGGTATTGGCAATTTAACTTTACACATTTCTTCCCAGTCGAATGTTTCTCTGGCACTTCCCCAGGAATGAAATCTAGCATACCGATCAAATTCTTCACGTTTAAACCAAATGAAAAGATATTCTGGAAGTAATTCTGTTTTATCTTTTACCTCAAATACTGTGTAAATACTTGAAACGATACAAGTTTTTTCATCATTTAGTGCCAATGCGACTCTTTCTCCTCTACGAGAAGTGTCAGCTACATAAACAAATTGGTCTTTATCGACGATTTTATAATTAAATATATCCACACCACTCATATTCGCGACAGACTTTATCAATTGCTTACTTGTGGAAACACCCCTTAGTAATTTGACTTTTCGATCGTTGTTCCGAATATCAACTAATTGAATATAATCACCTAACGATTTAAAATTCGATGGCATATCCTAATTCATTAAAAGCTTTAATTAATTGTCTTTGAGATTTAACTTCTTCTGTCATTAATACCTTGAACTCTTTTTGAATTCTTCGCATTTCCTTATCGAAATCAATATTACTGTCTCGGTCTTTAAACTCAATATACTTACTTGGCAACAGTGAAAAGTCATTTTCCTTTACCTCCTCAAAGCTTGCGGAATAGCAATATTCAGGGACATTTTGATATTTTTCGAAAAATGTTTGCTGCTGCCAATGATGGAAATTATCTGAAACCGTTATTATTTCATTTGGCGTAAGCTCAATATATGATTTCTCATATTCAGCGCCCCATTTTCTTAAGTCAATGAATAAAATTTCATTTTCGCGATTCCGGAAATTCTTTTTTTGCTCGTTTATTTCTGCATACCGTTCCTTTTTGTTTTTGTTTATAATCCATAGCGTTACACTAATGTCCGTAGTATAAAAAATCTCGCGAGGTAAAGTAATTATTGCTTCAACCAACTTGTTTTCTATGAGCCGTTTCCTGATTTTATATTCTTCGCCAGCACCAGATAAGGCTCCGTTGGCCAAAATAAAAGCCGCAACTCCGTTTTCGGATAACTTAGAAACCATGTTCAAAATCCAGCCGTAATTAGCGTTACTTACTGGTGGCACATCGTAACCTCGCCATCTCGGGTCATCGACCAATTCAGTCGGTGCGCGCCAATCTTTTTGATTAAAGGGCGGGTTAGCCATTATATAATCAGCCTTCAAATCAGGATGTTGATCTTTGCCAAAAGTGTCATTTGGTACAGCTCCAAGATTAGCAGCTATTCCACGTATAGCCAAATTCATTTTAGCTAACTTGTAAGTTGTAGGAGTGGATTCTTGACCATATATTGATACTTCTTTCTTATTACCATGATGACTTTCAATAAATTTCACGGATTGAACGAACATGCCTCCTGATCCACATGCAGGGTCATAGATAATACCCTTATACGGTTCAATTAACTCTGCAATAAGATTGACAATTGTTTTAGGCGTATAAAATTCTCCTTTGCCTTTGCCCTCTGCAATTGCAAATCTTCTTAAAAAATATTCGTAGACCCGGCCAACTATATCATGACCTTTGTCCTTAATTGTATTTATATTGTTAATCGTGTCCAATAACGCCGCTAACTTACTTATATCCATATTTAACCTGGAAAAATAATTTTCCGGAAGCGCCCCCTTTAATGATGGATTGTTTTTTTCGATTGTGTGCAAGGCGGTATCAATTTTTAGCGCTATATCGTTTTGCTTTGCATGTTCAATTATAAAGCCCCAACGTGATTCCTCAGATAGATAAAACACATTCTTCTGGTTATAAAATTCTTTCATTTCCATGAAGCGCTCTTTGTGTTCTTGAATCAATTCCTGTCTGCGTTCTGCAAACTTGTCGCTAGCAAACTTTAAGAAGATTAAACTTAATACAACATGCTTATATTCAGAAGGTTCTACAGTTCCGCGGAGTTTATTCGCACTTTCCCATAGGGTTTCCTCAATTGATTTTTGCTTCTTTTCTTTTTTGCTAATTGTTTTTATCGGCTCTTCTGCTTCCACTTTATCTATCATTATAAGCTATAAAAGTACAACTTCTGTTAAAATTCCAGCTATGTTTTAATGGTCTTGAATTCGGGCAATTTTTTGGTTACGATATCTTTGGTCAGTTTGGCCAGCGGGCGCTTATTGAATTCCTTCTCATCGAAATAGTTACCAAAATAAAAACGATAGAATTCCTGGTCGTTGGTTTGCATTTTATCGAATAAACCCCTTAATGAGCGAGCATACCAGGAACTGGCCTGATCTGTTTTCATCTGTAGTTCACCCACTACATCGGCATGGGACTGATAAATCTCCTCTAATTTAAATATGGTCATATTGCCGTCTGTCTTACTTCTTTTCCTGCCTTTACACTGTAGGTATTTCGGATCGCGCGTAGGTAAGTGACAGGTTAGTTTGACCTTGAAATTATCAGGATGGCTTTTGTCCTTATGAAGGTTCTTTTGATCATAATCAAATGTGACCTGCTCGTCAAATCCATATAAATAAGGATGTAAATGAGTCTGTAGCGAAAATTCCTTTTTGCCTTTTAAAGAAGAGTTGCACAATGTACAGGATGGTACGAGATTGTAAAAACTTAGGGCCAGGAGCGGATGCCTGGCCTGATCAAAGAAATGATCAAAGGTCGGGCGGATAATCTTTTTTCGGCCAGGCTTGGTAATAACAGTAGAGGTATAAGACCTATTACAATACGGACACACATTTACTTGTAAACTTTCGGCCAACTGGTAAGCATCATAAGTGTATTTTTCCTTCGATGTAAAATCATCGTAGCTGATGATCTGGGCTAATAAAGGTTTTACGACACTCATATCCAACGCGGCCAAATTATAGCCAGCTTCCAATTGCAATAGCCTTGCGGGTAAAGCGGTCAATAAATCCTCAATCGCATCAAAAGCCAATAGATTATTAAGCAAGCTGATCAATAGTACATGATGTGTTCGGAAATAGGGTTTGCACAACGCGGCATTTTGGATTTGGGCCCAGTGCGCTTGTTGGGTCATGGCCTTAGGGGCAATTAAATAGGGTTTTAATTGAGCGGTTATAGTTCGAATACCCAAATTTGGAGCGTCGATAGGCAGGTCCGCTAAGCTTTTAACTGCAAGCCCGTTCATCACCTGTAAAGCGGTTCGGTGTAGTTTTAATCTCTCCGCCACCCCCGGCTTTAAGCCGTCGCGGTGCGCTTGGATCAGCAAGGGCAAATCGTCGTGTTCTATCTTAATCATTTTTGCGGGAAATGAGGAGTTCTAATTCTGAACGTTTTAGCGCAATTATTTTATCCAATTCAGAGATCGGCGCACCGGCGATCAGTTTTTCAAGCAGTTTAGCGCGAAGAAAAGGCTCTCCGATCATTTCTACGCGCAGCTTATAATCGTTATAGGCATCTAAGGTAAATTTTTCTGCCTTGAAAATTTCATTAGCGAGTTGGTCGATCTTCACCCTTGCAAATTCTCCCATTAAAGAATCTTTCATAAAAAAGCGCTCTAAAAATAATTGGTGAATATTGGCCCCGAAGGTTTGTTCGCTACTGCTTAGCTTATCCCGTATCTGTGTTTGGTCGTTGATTTTTTCCAATAAAATGATACAGTTACTTGGCAGGTCGGAGACAATAAATGGGGAATGCGAGGTGAGGATCAATTGTATTTGACGTTCCCGAAATTCTTTGTTCAAAAAGTCGAGCAGGGTTTTTAAGAACATCACCTGCCAATGAGGGTGCAATGAAATCTCTGCTTCATCAAGTAAAATAACCAGGTTTCTTTTTAGGTCTTTTTTTGTCAAGCCATTCAACCGCGCAAACAGACTAAAAAAGGCATGTTCTCCGCTACTAAGGCTATTTTGTCCCCAACGGTCGCGTGCAAATCTAAAATCAAGTGCTTGCGTGATCATTTCGTTTTCTAGATACACATCGAAAAAACGGTTAATGCGTTCTAAAGGGTCTTTAAGGATATTGATGTAAAAGTCACGCTGATTATTTGAAATATGTTCTGGGCCAATGATCAATCGATCGGCCAATGAAAGCAGGGTAGCAATACGCTCAACTTTCGCGCCGACTGCATCTCTTAATAATTCATCAATTTTTGTATTTACTTTTTTGCTAAACTCTTGAACCATTTGCAACGAAAAGGCTGTGTCGGATTTAAGAAATGACTCTAAGCTCTCTAGAATAGGTCTTGAAAAAAAGGATGGGCTGGTACTGATGCTAAAATTAGCGTGGTTAAGCAAGTTTAGTAACAATGCCTTGAACATATTGAACAAGAACAGATCTTTTTTGTTGGCGCTACTTTTAGGCTTTAGAAGGTCCAGATTTTTAACTATATCACCGTTATAAACCAGTAGGTGCTCTTCATCGACATCACTGAGAGAAATGACCAAATATTCTGGAGGACCCACCAACAATTCTTTATGCTGGTACTTGCGATATAATCGTACCTGCCGATTTAATTCGCTTTTATTATGTATCCTAATCGTTTCGTCAAAGGAAAAATGCTGATCCTGATTTATCCGCGCGATGGAGTCGTTTCGCAATAAATAGCTAGTAGAAATATTTTCTTGGCCTTGTAATTGTGTCGCCGTCGTGTCTCCAGATTCTAAGTTAAATGCATCAAAGTGATTGGCATAGAAAATGAAGGAAAGTTGATCCTTCAACGCCCCTATATCATTTACTTTTTTGAACACCTTTTGGTCATAGACCACCTCCAGGCCGGCGCTGTACAAGTAATATTTTTTTCCATCGCCGTAGATGACCAACGCGTCTTTTATTTTGCTGTGATAACCGCTAACCAGATTTTCCATTAGTTGTCGTAATGCATTGGTTTTTCCACTGCCGTTCTCGCCAAAAATACCGGTCACTTGCTTAATGTTTTCGCCAAAGAAGTTGTCTATATAGTTTGCTGCCGGATTAATTGTTAACTGCTTAGTTTCGTGCGCGTAATGAAATCGATCCTTGTTGCTGAGGTTAAAGCCCAGGTTTTTAAGGTTGCGGTAGGACTTTGTCCAGAAAAAAAGTAATTGCATAAGGAAATTTGGTGTACTAAGCTACCAAATAATAATTTAAGACAGCGCACTCATATTGCCACCTTTCAAACATTGGAAAAGCTTATTTTTGAGTAAATTCACCTAACTATGAGCGTAACATATTTTAAACCCCGTGACCGTTTTGATTTTGCGCAGGACACTTTGGACTTAGGCAATCCTTTAAGTTGGGATAGAGCACAGTTTTTAAAGCACTTTTTTAAAAGGGTATTTGCCATTGATGTTGATCGCTTAGGAATTTTTTACCAGCGTCATCTGACTTATTATTTAGCTAATCATCACGATGGTACAGAAGAGATATTCTTTAAATATTTCTGGTCACTCATCGAAAGGCAGCTAAATGTATTATTGAATAAGGATGTGTATGATAAGAACCATTTACGTAACGAGCATGAAATAGCACGACTACAAAAATTTACAGAACTGCTGATTCCGCTTGACCGTTGGAATTTTCATAAATCCAATGATGCAGTAATAGCGCAGCAGGATTCTGAAATATATGTCCTTAGACAAGAGATAATCCAATTAAAAGCCGACCTTAAGAAAGCAACCGCACTGGAAACCGAGGGTTACATCAATATTCCAGACGGTTACCGCAATGCCGTTTTGCACCTGCATTTGCAAATGCAGGAACTTAAAACACCCGAAGGCAAAGAACTGATGTTTTCACAAACACAAAGTGTTTGGACAAAAATGATCTCTAAGTATTTCCGTGAGGGAGATAAGGAGATCAACCACGAAACTATACGCCGTTATTTCCCCAGTGATAAGCGGGAGCCGGGTGATAAACATGCCGATATTCCAGCAAAATCAAAGCTGTTTACGATCAATCCTGCAAAAAAGAGAAGCTGATTTCTTGTTTTGCCAGTCATGTAGCAGGTTGTTTTGCCAGCATAGTCTTAAACTGGTAACCAATACTTTATAAACGCTTTTAACTTTCCTTAAACCACTCCATTTTAACCACGCAGATTTGCGTGGTCAAGAAACCCACAGGATATAGCACACATTTGTACCAAAACAAATGCTATGCAGATCATTAACCACGAGGCCCTTAGCCAATGCATTAGGGATGCAGTCAGGGCAGAACTACAACAACACTTTAAAACAGGCGGCAACTCGCCGCCGGATTCAGAAAAACTTTTATCCAAGCAGGAACTTGCCGCCGAACTTGGCGTGTCACTGGTTACTCTAACCGACTGGATGAAAAAAGGCTTGCCCTATTTACGCCTGCATAAACGGGTGTACTTCAAAAAAAGTGAGGTACTGAGTGCCATGCAACAAACAATTAAAGATTAAAAGGAGGAACAGATGAATTTGGAAATTATCACGAAAGAAGACCTGGCAGTGTTCAAAAACGAATTGCTCAACGAACTTAAACAGCTCATGCAGCCGGGGCAAGGACAATCCAAAAAGTGGCTGAAAAGCAGCGAGGTCAGGAAGATGCTGAATATATCACCTGGCACCTTACAGAATCTGCGCATTAATGGCACCCTCCGCTTTACCCGTATCGGCAGCATTATGTATTATAAACTGGAAGACATCAACAAGCTACTGGAAGGAGGTGTCAAATGAAAAGCAATCTCTTAACAGTAGAACTGGCCGCCTATGGTGGTTTGATCAAACGGATGGGCAAAGATCACAGTATACTGGCAACTCATGTCAGCTTGTTTACGGCGCTCTTTATCCAATGGCAGCGCAATGGTTTTTACAGTCCTTTTGCAGTTACCCGCAAAGAACTTATGACTCACAGCAAGATCGCGTCCACTGCCACTTACCACAAGTGCGTCAGGGAACTCGACGAGTACGGCTACATCCGCTATCAGCCTTCTTTTCACCCGGCTAAAGGAAGCCTGGTGTATTGGCCGGATAACCTTGAATCATCGAAGTAAAGAAGCGGCGATCAGCGCCTGGCTCACAGCAACACAGCCAGACAGCGGAACATCAGGTACGTCCAGCTACTTTGTAGCTGGACAGCACGAGGAGCATAAGCGACGAAGTGGAGCGAGTTAATGTTTTTGCTATACAAAAACCCGGATACACCCTTGCGGGTGATCCGGAACTCGCTCCCGTTGGTCGGTTTTTTTAAGAATCAGGAAGGAAATAAACACATGAAAGCAACTGCTGAAAATAACAATTTACCAAAGAGGCGGACACCGGGAAGGCCGAAGAAAACGATTCGGCGAAGCGATCTTTTAATGGTGCGGTTAACGCCTACGGAAAGGGCCCTGATTGAAGGCCGAGCAAAGAACGCCGGGCTGAAACCGAGTGAGTGGTTTCGCCGGGCTGCTAAAAGCGTCAAGGTTTTTCCACGCTTTACCGCCGAAGAAAGCGGCTGGTTCAGGATGTTGGCAGGACTGGCGAACAACCTGAATCAACTTACCCATCTGGCACATGTGGCAGGACTGGTTTCCCTGGCTTTAAAATGCCAGGCTATGCTGAGGCAGATCGAAGAATTATTAACTAAAATCAGTAGCCATGATGGGTAAGCCAATTACGGGAAGAAGCTTTGGTGGCTGTATCCGCTATGTGGTAGATAAGCAACAAGCTAAGATACTGGCAGCTGAAGGCGTGCGGATGCAGAACGCCAGTACCCTGTCGCACGACTTTAACCTGCAACGGAAGATGCGGCCGGAATTGGGCAAAGCAGTCGGACACCTGGTGCTTAGTTGGAGTAAGGAAGATCTGGCCAAGCTGAGTGATGACATTATGGTAGAACGGGCAAAGGAATATATGGGAAAAGTAGGTATTCGTGATACACAGTATGTAATCGTTCGCCATAGCGACCGCGCTCATCCGCACCTTCATTTGATCTATAACCGGGTAGACAATAACGGAAAGACGATTAGTGATAAAAACAACTTCGCTAAAAATGTCAAAGCCTGTAAGGAGATCACCCTAAAGTACGGCTATCATTTAGGCGAAGGCAAAGAGCAGGTTAACCGCCAGGCATTGAAAGGCAAAGAGAAGATCAGGTATGAACTCTATGATGCCATTAAAGCTGGTATGAAAACGGCAACCACTTGGAAAGAGCTGGAAGCGGCACTGGCAAAAGAGGGTATTAAGATCGCCTATAAATTCCGCAGCGGTACCAGCGAAGTACAAGGTGTTTCTTTTGAAAAAGGCGACATCAAAATGAAAGGTTCTGCCATTGACCGTAGTTTGAGCTATGCTCAGATAGACAAGACTTTAACCCGCAACCAGCAGGTAGAGCAATACCACGCAGCAAGGCAAGCCAACGAACCATCATTGGCCAGCCAGTTACGTGAAGCCATCCGGCAAAGCGTACAAGCGGAGTACCACCATAGTCCTGATGGTGGTAAAGGCTTGCTGCAAATTTTATTGGAACCGCAATTTGTTGCAGCGGCCCCAGACCCAATGGGCGATGCAGATATAGCCCGGCGAAAAAGAAAAAAACATGAAGCAGAGCAGTCCCAATCTCAGGGAGTAAGCAGGTAGGAATCAATTAAACTATTGGATGAACTTTAAAATTAAGTGTTATGCAAAATGAAGAATTAGAGGAAAAGGTAACGATGCTGGAAGAGTTGATACAGGGCTTTGTTGCAAGAATAAATGTTGTAGAAACCGAAATGCCGGAATTTCTAAAAACCTTTTTACAGCAGTACAAGGAAGCATTAGATAGGATTGCCGCCCGCATTGAAACGGCTAATAAACGCTACGATGATGCGAAGATCCAGCAGCAGATCGACGAGGTAAAAAAATTGGTAGCTACTGTGCCTAAAGTGATAGGGGTAAAAACCAGTCACCACTTCGGGGCCTGGTCAAAAGGCCTGATCATTGGTATTGTTATTTGTTTTTTGGCTACATCCTTATCCGTTGGCACGGCCTTATTCCTGAATCATCAAAATGACAGGCTTAACGATGAAGCTTATAATTTCTGGCTGGTTAGGGCGCTTTACCCGGACGTATCCAAAACCATCGAAAAAAAGTTAACGGAAGACCCGAAGAGTTTAAACCAACAGGCAGAAAAAGCGATGGAAAAGCAGGAGGCGGTTATGGCAGCTCAGGCGCAAGCTGAGAAAGCGGATAAAGAACTGAAAGCGGCAAGGAATAAACTTGAAAAAGTGAAGTCGGATAAGTAGATGTATTTTAAGAATGATGCCGAAGGCGTCAAAACGTAATTGATTTTTAAACCGACTACTAACCCCGATAAGGTATAATACTGACGTCAATAGTAAATATAATCCCGATTGGGTATAATTACTAAATTTAATTTATATTTGTACCCGAAAGGGTATAAATATGTTATCGGAATATTTAAAGAAAAAAAGGAAATCGTTAAATCTTACACAAGAAGACCTGGCGGCAAAGGCAGGTGTTGGGCTTAGGGTTGTTCGTGAGATGGAACAGGGGAAACCAACATTACGCATGGATAAAGTGAATCAGGTCTTGAGCTTATTTGGCGCAGAACTCGGGGTGGTATTAAAAGCAAAAAACGATGAGTAGAAAAGGTTTAGTTTATTTTCAGGACGCGCTGGCTGGTGTGCTTGCGGAAACTGATGATGGTTACGAATTTACTTACCAGGCGGAGTACTTGGAGCATAAGGAGGCAAAACCGGTAAGCTTAACGCTGCCATTGTCAACCCAGAAATATGAAAGTAAAGTATTGTTTGCCTTTTTTGATGGCTTGATACCTGAGGGCTGGCTATTGGATCTGGCAACAACACACTGGAAGGTCAAAAGCAATGACCGGTTTGAATTATTACTATTAACATGCAGGGATGCAATCGGAGCGGTGACGGTTGTTCCCGAAATAGATTAGCTATGGCAAATTGTTGGTTTTGTTATCAGGATGCAGGTGAGTCGTCTTATCATGAAAAGTGCTCGAAGCGTTTTTTCGGTACGGCTAAAGTACCCGAGCTGGAATTGAATAATAAACTTTTGAAAACGTTGGCCGAACAAACCATCAACGAAAGGATCGCTGTGACCGGAGTTCAGCCTAAACTTTCTGTGACGCTCGAAAAAACGAAGGGACACAACCGGCTGACTGTAGTAGGGCTTTGGGGAGAATACATACTTAAACCACAGCATCCTGATTTTCCGGAAATGCCGCAATCAGAAGATCTGACCATGCATTTGGCGGGCCTGTTTAAAATGCCTGTTTGCGATCATACTTTAATGGAGGCGTCAGATCGCAGCCTGGTTTATCTGGCCAAGCGATTTGACCGGGTGAAAGGCCACAAAGTTCACATGGAAGATTTCTGCCAGCTTTCTGAATTTTTAACGGAAAATAAGTACAAGGGATCTTATGAAAAGATCGGCAAGCTTATCCTAAAATACTGTACGCAAACTGGTTTTGATGCACTGACTTATTTTGAACTGGTATTATTTTCTTTTTTGACAGGCAATAATGATATGCACCTGAAAAACTTTGCTGTGCTGTATGGGGACGAAGGCGTAAGCTTAAGTCCCGCATATGATTTGCTCAACGTTAATCTCGTTAATCCAGCCGACGATGAAGAACTGGCCCTGACAATAAACGGCAAAAAGAAAAGAATTAAATTAGCTGATTTTGATGCGCTGGCCAAAAATATGAATATCCCTGAAACCGCCGTTAGGAATACGTATAACAAATTTTCTTCCGGTAATAAGGAAGTTAAAGAGATGATCACGGCATCTTTCCTAAGTCCCGAAAAAAAGGAACTATACCTTGAAATTTGGAATAAAAAGCAACAGTTGTTTAATTAACAGGCCGCAGGTATACATTGTGGGGTTTTCCTTCTGGTGAAGGAAAAACAAAAATTCTTATTCCCCGCACTCGCGAAGATAGCCCACGCCGGAATCAAACGTCAAGGGTATACAAGCGGGCCGTTGTGTACGCTTTCAGCGGTTGGCCCGCCCTTGACATTTGATCCGGCTAAGCGCTTTTGTTGCTTAAGCGTTGAATAAGGCTCGGTTGTTCACAAGCGCTCAAACCGTAAGTCCTTACATTGCGAACAGGACAGTATGTTTCTCATGTAACTCAAAGTGGCGAACTAATTTTAAATTTTATATTTGAATACGCTGTAAGGAACCGAATGCCGAACTTAAACGATTACCTGCCTAAACTTACTCACCTGAAGCGTGGGATTACAAAGTATGGCTTGGCACCACATAAACCAATTTTGCTGATAACCCTGCTTGAATTGATCGATAAGGGCCATATTACGGATAACCGGGTTTTTGTCGATACGGATCTCGTCGGTATATTCCAGGAAAATTGGCGGTTATTAATTAGCACCCTTCATCAACCGGATTTCACACAGCCATTCTTCTACCTGCAAAGTGAGAATGTAGGAAATAAACCCATTTGGCAGTTAATGGCCAAACCTGGTTGTCAGATCAACGCCCATATTAAAAGTGTCAATACGCTGATCCAGGTTTTGGAATACGGACATTTCGATCCTGAATTGTTTCAATTGCTGGCTGAACCAACAGCCCGGCAGTCTATATTGTTGGCTTTGCTTTCTACCTATTTTCCAGAAACACAGCAGGCTTATTTTAACAACAAGCGATCAGGTAGGGGATATTATCACGATTTACAGGATTATGTATTGAATGAACCGGAGGCCCAGTATAAAACGGTTAGAATTGAAACGGAAGAGGATGTGTTCGTTCGTGGAGGTTTGTTTAAGAAATTGATTCCAAAAGTTTATAACAATACTTGCTGCATTACCGGGATGAGATTGGAAAGTACGTTTGGTCACAACTTTATTGATGCTTGCCATATTACACCGTTCAGCGTAACTCATGATGATAAAGTTAGCAATGGTTTGGCGTTGTGCCCTAATCTGCACCGTGCTTTTGATCGTGGATTAATAACGGTTGATTCGAACTATTTTGTAATTACCTCCAGGCATATCAGCGAGGACGTCATACACACTTATAGTCTCAATCAATTAAAAGGGAAAAAGCTCATTTTGCCATCGGTTCCGCAATATCGACCGGCATTGGAAAATCTCGAATGGCACCGCGATCAAATTTTTAAGGATTGAGTTGCAGACTTTATAGCCACCGAAATAATTAATGGAGTAACTTACATGGCTGTTAAGTCGGTCGCTATTTGTGATTTAATGGTATAAATATATTTGACTGCTCATCGCTATTTCCATTTTTTAAGCCTTTTAAAAATTTCCTCCGCTGGAAGGCGGTCATTATAGGACATCAGCTTTTCCAGCTTTTCTACAGCCATAGTTTTAGGGATTAGTTCCAGAGTAACAATCTGGTCGAAAACCCAAATTAGCCCATGTACCTCCAACCCTTTTTTCTCACAATGCTTTCTTAATTTATTGTCGCCCGAAATGACAAGGCAGGCCAGTTGCCTGGCGTAGAAAAACACGGTACGGTCAGCCGGCTCCAGCCCGGCGGGAAATTCCAGCGAAGCGATCTCCGCTATTTCGTCCCAGGAAAAATCATAGATGGTTAGTTGTCCAGCGCTATGATAAGCGACCAGAGTTTCTTTTTGGCGCGTGGTTAGCTGGTCAAATACTTCGCGGGTCGTATGAATTTCAATATCCAACCCGAACAGGTACCCGATGAGCTCCAAAATAATAAGGTCGATAAATATGTTGGCATCGGTAACGGCTAATCGGTTCATTTTCGCGGTAGGTGTCAGGAATTATAATCCAGGAATTGCTCGCGAAAATCACCGAGTGTCATATTGTTGAGTGCCGCCGCCTTGGTGGTGGAGATGACCTCCTGCGCGATACCGCGTATCAGCAATTGGATAAATCGGTCGGACTCCTCCCGGCCCGCATAGCCGTCTCTTTCAATTTTTTTCAGGTTTTGGTTATACCGGATCATGAAATACTTCATATAAGATTCCGAGATCAGACCCAGCACCTTTGCCCGGTACATGATCGCCGAAAGCGCGATGCCGTAATTCTTTTTAATAAACTGCAGCTCCTTGGTAAACACGGTCACACGTTTGCCACCAAAATATTCTAGCAGCTTCTCGTCAGGCAGCAACATACCGCCCGCAAAGGCATCGCAAAAACGCTCGCATTGCTTTTCCTCAAACCCATCCAGTTTCAGGTACAGGTGGGCCAGTTCATGGAGGATGGTAAAGCGTTTACGCACCATCGGGATATCCTCATGGTTGTTAAAGACGATGACGGCGACTTCATTTTTGATAATGGTGGACATCCCGGAAAAAGACGGGTCCGCCTGAACACTATATACTTTGATATTATGCTCTTCCAGTAACTCCACGCAATTATAAATCGGATCGTTGCCAGCTTTTAGGATTTCGCGCATAGCAGTGACAGCGCCTTTGATATCCGCCATGTCGGTAATAACATATGAGCGGAGCGCAAAAGAGGCGCGGTCGGTAATACCCAGCAGGTTTTCCAGTTCAAGATAGCGCTCCAGGTATTCCTTAGTGGTGCTCACCACGCGGTCCTGTTCCTTAACGGGCAGCTTTTTCAATTTACGGAATTCCACCTGATCAAGCTCGACCGAGGCATCCTTGAAAAAATAGTCAAGGGTGACACCCAAAGCGGTGCACAGCTTCGATAAAATTTCACTGCCAGGAGATTGCTCACCAGTTTCTAAACGGTTAAGGGCCTGTTTAGACAGAGCGCCTTCCAGCCGGTCTGATAGCTCCTGCAATGAAAGCCCATTCATTTTACGGGCATTCTTTAACCTTTCAGGAAATTGCTTCATAAGTAAATATAGGCCATAAAGATAGGGTTATTTGCAAGTTTTCAACATTCCGGACAAATTTATAAAATAATTCTGTTTTGTCCAAGTGTTTTCTATAGCTTTGTGTTGTAACAAATCTAATATAGTTTATTATGGCAACAAATGGAAAATCCGGCGACGGACACAGACAGGGAATGGTAAGGGAGCGCAGTCAAGCTTATAACCCGAAAACAGAAACATGGACAAAGCGGGATGCAAATACCGGCAGGTTTATGGATGGCAAAGCGGACGGTACTCCTTTTAAAGGTGTGAGAAAAGAAAAGTAAGGATGTCAGTAGCCACGATTTCGCCAAAAACAAAAATGATGCTCTGGGGCAAGGCCGCGGGACGCTGTCAGTATGAGGGTTGTAATGATCTGCTCGACCTGGACCTGGTTACCAAGTCTGCAATGAACGCTTCTTATATCGCCCATATTTATGGTGACCAGCCGCTTGGCCCTAGGTATCATGGCGAATATTCGGTAAAACTGGCAAAGGATCTTTCTAACTTGATGCTGCTTTGTGACCGCCACCACCGTAAGGTGGACCGGGAAGAGGTAGCGGACCACCCGGTGGAACGCCTGCTGGCCATGAAACAAAAGCATGAGCTAAGAATAGAATTGCTAACATCGTTAATCCCCGAAATGCAGAGCCACGTGCTCTTATATGGCGCTAATATCGGCGCTCATGGCGCGCCGCTTTGCTTTAAGTCGGCTGCGCAAGCGATGTCCCCTTTACGTTACCCGTCATCCAGCCGCCCAGTTGAATTGGGTTTGGGTAACTCTTTGCTGGAAGACCATACGCCGGAATATTGGGCAGCGCAGCAGGATCACCTGGTTCAGTTATTTGACCGCTATGTGCGACCATTGATCGGAACGGATAAAACGCAGCACTTCTCCATATTTGGACTAGCACCTATGCCGATGCTGATAAAACTCGGGACATTGATCTCGGATATTTCTGAGGCGGATGTTTACCAGCGCCACCGAGAGCCCGCTACCTGGCAATGGCAGGAAGAAGATGAAGAATTTGAATTTGAATTGATTGAACCTGAAAATAAAACCAATACCCCGGTTTTAAAGCTTTCGCTGAGTGCTGCGATAAGTGACGAGCGCGTAGCGCCGCTGTTTACGGACGGGTGCAGTATCTGGGAACTGACTCACCCGCTGCCGCATAATGATTTTTTGAGGTCGGCCCAGCACCTTAAAAAGTTCCGGGTAATCATGCGCAAAACATTTGACCGCATAAAAGCCAGTCACGGCCCACAAACCGTAGTGCACCTGTTTCCAGCGATGCCGGTATCTGCAGCCATAGAATTGGGCCGGGTTTACATGCCCAAAGCCGATCTGCCCTTGGTCGTTTATGACCAGCAAAATAAACACAAAGCATTTATACGTACGATACAATTGAATTAGTGATGAGCGAATTATCTTATTTTGAAAAACAGGAACTAGGCAGCATTTTAGAAAGGCTGGCCGCAACTATCGATCTGACCGAGGCGCAATACCGGGAAGCCAATGAAAAATATACCGCGGTGGGGAATTTTATCTCCCATCCAAATTGCAGCCTCGCGCCTTATGACCCCAAGCTCGTATCGCAAGGTTCCATGCGGATCGGTACTGTAGCCCGTCCCGCCGACGAAAACTGCGAGTTTGATGTGGACGGCACCTTGCGTTTGCAGATAAAACTGCCTGTGACCCAATACCAGTTGAAAAAGCTGGTCGGGGATTGTTTCAAAAGTAACGCGACCTATGAGCGTATGCTCATCGAAAAAAACCGCTGCTGGCGGCTGAAATACCACCAAACTTCCCGTTTTCACTTGGATGCGGTGCCTGCTATACCCGATGACTTCCAGTGGTTGCTGGATTTGGGTGTGCCTTATCGTTATGCCTGCCACGCGGTACGCATCACAGACAAACATCATCCGCATTACCAAGTGCTTTCATCGGACCTGCCGAAGAGCAACCCCGAAGGCTATGCGCTTTGGTTTTTGGACGTGATGAAAATACAGGCGGACGCCATCCGTATGAAATTGGCGGTTGAACTGAAAGCATCCGTAGAAAGTATACCGGAATACCGCGTTCGCACTCCGCTCCAACGCGCGATACAACTGATGAAGCGCCACAGGGACATCATGTATAGCGACAGTGATCTGAAACCTATTTCGGTCATTATTACTACGCTCGCGGCGCGGGCTTATGTAGATGTCATGCGCCAACATCCCGGCGGCTTGTTTTATGATATTGTCTTGGAGATCGTCCGCAAAATGCCGGATTATATCATGTTAAGGAATGGGGTGAAATGGATCGTTAACCCAGTAAACCCCAACGAGAATTTCGCGGACAAGTGGCACGCCGACAAGAAGCTGGAAGAACATTTTTATAAATGGCACAAAGCCTTTCTCGATACGCTGCTGCACGATAAACTGGTGAAAAATTATGCGGAGAAAACCGATTATCTGCGGCTGTCCTTCGGCACCCGCACCGTTAACCAGGCGCTCAATACCTATGGTGAAGTGAGTGAGGAAAAACGAAGGATTAAATTGCAGGAGACCGCCACTTTATTGGCAGCGGGCAGCGCCTATACAGGGCGCACCGGCCAGATCATAGCGCAGCCAGTGGGTGTAGCCAATCAGCCACACGGTTTCCATTTTAAAAAGGTGATACGTATACCCCGAAAGCGGGACTACCGCTATGCCTACCTCACCAGCCAGCAAAAGCAAATCGAAAAATATTATGATTTCCTGAAGTGCCGGATCGAAAAGAACGTACTCAAATGTACTGGTTGGATTCAGCCAGAAGGATGTAAAGAAGCTTATAAGATACTGATTGAATATGTGGTCGGCCGTGAACCTAAAACGACCATTCTACACCCGGATATTCAGCCGAGTAAACATATTCATATGTACTGCGATAAAAGCCTTTGCCTTTGTTATGCCAAAGATATTAAGTGGAACGAGCGCACCGATGTTTATGCCTATACCGTTCCATGGGTTGCGGAGTGGTTGGTTTATTATGATTTGTATTTGATCAATGGGCATCAGTGGGAAGGCCCGGAGTCTCCAGATCATCTCACAGAGGCTACTATTAATGTGAATAATGATGAAGATGTGCAATTTTAGAATTTATATTCGTCCAATATAATAAAATCACCCACCGATCTAAGTCGGTGGGTGATTCTGAGCCTAACCCACTACTAACTTTTTTCTTAACTGCTGCATGTCCGAGCTAATCTTATGATCTAAGACCTTAGCGTATATCTGCGTAGTTTTGATACTGGTATGCCCCATCATCTTCGCGACACTTTCTATCGGTACGCCATTGTTCAGCGTTACAGTTGTCGCAAAGGTGTGCCGGGCGATGTGAAAGGTTAACGGTTTGTTTATTTTGCACAGGTCTGCGATCTCTTTGAGATAGGCATTCATTTTTTGATTACTCATCACCGGAAGCAAGGCGTCCTTTACCACACATTGCGGATGATTTTCGTAAGCATGAATAATTGATAAAGCTGTCGGCAATACCGGTATTCTTGAAAGCGTATCTGTCTTTTGCCTGTGGGTATAAATCCACAAATCACCATCAATACCTTTAACCAGCTCTGAGCGTTTTAGTTTATGTACATCCACATAGGCGAGACCTGTGTAGCAGCAGAAGACAAACATGTCTCTAACCGTGTTTAAACGCTCCACACCGAATTTCTTTTTACTTAGCCGGTCTAGTTCTTCTTTGGTCAATACCTCTCTGTGGACGGCCTTTTGTTTGGGCTTATAGTTCAGGTAAGGGTCAACTGCCAGCCAGCCGTTGCCCAGGCAGATACGAACGATCTTGCCTAAGTTCTTGATATACTTAATAGCGGAGTTGTTACCGCATTTGCGCACACTCCGTAGATAGTATTCAAAATCATTAAGAAATGCGAAGTTGATCTTCGTTACAGGAATATCTGAAATATTGTACTGCCATTGCATAAAGTCTTTGCAGTGCATCAGGCAGGTTTCATAACGTTGCAGTGTGCTTTTTTCAAACTCCTGCCCGACAAGACTTCTCATCTTGCCATTATGATCTTTAAAAATCGACAGTAGTGTACGATCCTTTTCTGCCTTGCCGACAAAACGGTTCTTGACGGTTTCTGCTGTTATCAATTCATCGGCATCTGACATTCTGCGCTGGAGCTCGTAGATTTTAAACTGAACATCGTCTAAATAAGCGTTCAAAGCCCTGGCATCTGCTTTTGAACCGTTGGCCCTACCGGCTAAAGCATCCCATCTTTCAGGATCACATTTTCTGCTGACGGCAAGTTCAGTGCGCTGGCCATCCACGGTAATTCGTAAATAAATTGGCATTTCACCTGATTGGTAATTTTTGGGCTTTCTCAGGGAAAAAAGCAAAGTGAGTGTAGTTCTCATAACTTTTGATTAATTAAAAGTGAAACAAAATTGATTAATTAATCACTTGGAATCAAGATGTTCAAGCACTGAACATCTTGTATATCAAATTATTATAAGAAAATTCGGGAGTTCAAAAGCAGACTTGTAAATGACTCCCGAATTACTCCCTTTTAGTATGCGAAAAGATGAATAATTTGGTATGCCCTGAAAATGAAAAACCCCTTAAATGATGTCATTTAAGGGGTTTTTACTGTTCTTGATATTGAAAAAGCGGAATGGACGGGACTCGAACCAGGACGCTATCGTAAAGACTATCAATAATTTATGTTTTTAAAATATGCCTTGGTAACCGATTAAGTAACCGAATATTTTAATTTCATTTGACTGGTTTTGAAAGAACTGTAATTTAAATATCGCTAAAATAAGCTTAATATCAAAATTAATTTCTGTATTTTAAAAGTTAAAGACTGTACTACCTTCATCACGTTTAACGTTTCAAGCACGTTTTATAAAACGACTATATTTCCATGTATTAAAAATTTAAAAACATCGGTACTACCGAAAAGCTTGTCAATTTAAATTAAATCTTTAAGGCAGTTTTGTACTTCAATCTGGATATACCGCTGATATTGACCACCCAATTCCGGCGGAATGTGACCAGTGATTCCGCGTCAAATTGACCACCCCATTCCGGGGCAAACTGACCA
>NZ_JBSRZI010000011.1:0-177729 GCF_054057495.1 Mucilaginibacter sp. UYNi724
ACAACAAAAAAGCTCAAACATCTTTGGTGAATGTTTGAGCTTTTTTATCAATGTTTGTGTAATCAAAAACAGTCAACCTATTTCAGGACTACTCAGAACGGTTGGTGACGAATATGAAATATAGTTCGGCGATGTTTAATAGCAGACTGCCAGGCTCTATTTTTTTAAATAAATAATGCCGCTTTAAATTTTGCGTTAAATTAGCACCTTAAAGCTTGTGAAAATTACCTGCATGAAAAAATTAGTTATACTTATTACCGCCCTTATCTCCTTTACAACCGTTAATGCCCAAAACGCCGACAGGAGTAAATTTATTAAAGATAGCCTTGACGTTTATATCAATAAAGCCCTAACCAACTGGCGCATACCGGGGGTAGCGGTTTGTATTGTTAAGGATGGTAAAATAGTGCTTATGAAGGGCTACGGTATAAAAGAGCTTGGCTTGCCCGGTAAGGTAGATCAGAACACTTTATTTATGATAGGCAGCAATACCAAGGCATTTACTGCCACGGCCTTAGCCATGCTGCAAGCCGAAAAGAAACTATCGCTCGATGATAAAGTAACCAAATACATCCCCGAATTTAAATTGGATAATAAGCCAGCCGGCGAAATGGCTATTGTAAAAGACCTTTTGAGCCACCGCTTAGGTTTCCGCACCTTCCAGGGTGATTTTACTTTTTATAACACCAACTTAAGTCGCCACGAAGTAATTGAGAAATTGGGTAAAATGAAGGCTACCTACCCGTTCCGTACCAACTGGGGCTACACAAATTCAGCGTTTTTAACGGCGGGTGAGATCATACCCCGTGTTACAGGCAAGCAATGGGAAACTTATTTAAAAGAAAGCATTTTTTCACCGCTTGGTATGACAAATACCCTTGCCCTCACTGCCGAAATGCCTAAAGCCCTTAACCGCACCGTACCGCATACTTTAATTGATGGCAGGCTATCGGCCATACCTTATTGCAATATTGATGGCCTGGCCCCTGCGGGCAGTATCAGCTCATCGGCGGCAGATATGGGTAAGTGGGTAATGGCTTTGCTTGATAATGGTAAGGTTGGTAATAAACAGGTAATACCCGTTGCTGCGATCGCTGCCACCCGCCAACCGCAAGATTTTGTAAGCAGCGTAAATCATTTAAACGGCGAAACAGGCTTTGAGCTTTATGGCCTTGGCTGGTTTTTACAGGATTACAGCGGCCGCAGGCTGGTGATGCACGACGGAGGCGTTAACGGCTATGTATCATCGGTTACCTTGGTGCCTAAAGAGAACCTGGGCATAGTTATCCTGACCAATACTGACCAAAACTCGCTTTATGAAGCCATGCGCTGGGATATACTGGACGCCTTCTTTAAAAACAAAAACAACCATTACAACGATACCTACCTGGGATATAATAAAGCAAATACAACCACCTTCCAGGCTATTGATAAGAAAATGCGCGATAGCACATTGCTAAACCTTAAGCCATTATTATCTACCGGTAAATACACCGGCAAATACGTTAACGAGCTATACGGCAGCCTTGAAATTACCCCCGGCGATGTAGGTAATGACCTGGAGATCCGTTTTGAGCATCACCCTAAAATGTTTGCTAAGCTGCAACCACTGGGTGGTAACCGTTTCTACGTAACCTTCTCCGACCCGGTTTTGGGCAAAGCAATATTCCCGTTTACTGTAGTTGATGGTAAAGTAACCGGCGTGCGGGTTAAAGTAGCCGATTTTGTAGAATACAATGCCTACGACTTTAAGAAAATAGATAAGTGATTGAGCTTACCAGTCTGAGTTTGTCGAGCTGTTTGCCTGAAGGCGAGTCTTCGACAAGCTCAGACTGGCACATCAAGATTAAAACCAATCCACCAAACCGATTTTAAATATTTCTATTAACTCAGGATCATTAAATTGATAGTCGTCCGGGATGTTTAGCACGATGATTTTCTTTTGAGGAATTTCAACATACTGTTGTTTGATGATGTCCCGATGCTTATACTCCATCACAAAAACCACATCGGCCCAATCTATTAATTTTTGGTTGAGCTTAATGCGCGCTTTATCGCTTGTGCCAGCGCTGCGCGCATGATGCAAGCGATGGCCTTTAAACAACAATTCGGCAGTTGGGCTGCGCCATTGGTTTTTACTACAGATGAAAAGGAGGTTGGACACTGTTGATTACTTAACTGCTAAAATACGTACTGCGAAGGCTCCATCTTATTTCCCCTTCGCCGCCATATAATCCAACGTTAAATTACACAGGGCTTTTACGCCGAGGGTAAAACCGCTTTCGTCCAGGTAAAAATCGGGCGTGTGGTGCGATGGGGCTTTCAGGCTGTTGCCCCCTTTTGGCATCCCGCCTAAAAAGAAGAATATGCCGGGTACCTTTTGCTGGTAAAAACTAAAATCTTCGGCGCCGGTAACAGGTGGGCGCAACAATACATTCTCTTTGCCCGCGGTAGCTTCCAGCGTGGGCAGCATTTTAGCGGTAAGGGCAACATCATTAAACGTAACCGGGTATTTATTACTGAAGGGGATCTGTACTTCGGCAGTGGCACCATAGGCTTCTGCCGTTTTGGTGGCAATACGTTTCACGTTCTCGGTGATCAGTTTCTCGTCGCCTTCGGTAAAGTATCTTACTGTACCCTGCATCTTAACACTCTCAGGAATGATATTAAAGCGCGAGCCGCCATTTATTAAGCCGATGGTAACTACGGCGGGATTTTCGGTAACGTTGATGTTGCGGCTTACAATGCTTTGCAGGCTGCTGATAATTTGTGCCGATACCACTATCGGGTCTACACTGCTCCACGGGTAAGCACCGTGTGCCGAGCGGCCTTTAACGATGATCTGCAGATCTTTTACACCTGCCATGGTTCCACCAGGGCGGTAAACTATTTTGCCAACCTCGGTTTGCGAATTAATGTGCAGACCAAAAATCACATCAACCTTCGGATTTTCCATTACGCCCTGCTTCACCATTTCTTCGGCACCGCCTTTTTCGCCAACCGGTGCACCCTCTTCGGCGGGCTGGAAAATGAATTTTACCGTGCCGTGCAGGTCTTTTTTCATGGACGACAATACCTCCGCCACCGCCATCAATATCGCCATGTGCGAATCATGCCCGCAGGCGTGCATCACACCAACTTCCTGCCCGTTGTATTGTGTTTTTACTTTCGATGCAAATGGCAGGTCCACACGCTCGGTCACCGGCAGGCCATCCATATCTGCACGTAGCGCAACAACAGGGCCGGGCAAGCCGCCTTTTAAGATCCCAACAACTCCCGTGGTGGCTACACCGATTTAACCTCGATACCTAACGACTGTAAATGTTTGGCTATAATGCCCGACGTGCGTACCTCCCGATTACCCAGTTCGGGGTGTTCATGAAAATCTCGTCGCCATGCAATTATTTTGCTTGTAAGCGCATCGGCCCTGGTGCTGATAATTTTTTTAGATGCGTTATTTTGTGCCGATATATTTAAAGCGTAAAGGACAAAAAAAAGGGTTAAAAGTTTTTTCATTGCTACAGTTTAGTGCAGTAAGATAAACTTTTAACCCTGAAATATAAAAACGGTAAATTTATTAGTCGACCACCGCCCCAACTCCGTTCACCGATTTAACCGTAATTGTAAATACCAGATTTGAATTAGCAGGTAGCTGGCCATTAGCATATGGGCCATAGGCTAAAAGAGAAGGAATAATTAACAAGATCTTTCCTCCGTTTTTAATTTTAGGTAATCCTAATTGCCATCCGGTTATTACTTGGGTAAGCGTAAAAGAAAGGCTTTCATTTGTCTCAAATTGAACATCTTTTAGATCTTTACCTGTGTAGCTTACGATAAGTTTAGAACTACCGGAAATAGCTGCGCCCGAACCTTCTTTTAATACTTGGTAATATAAACCAGAAGCATCTTTGCTGGCTAGAATATCAGGGTGTGCACTTAAATAAGCAGTGATCAGGTCATTATCGATTTTTGCCTGGGCATCAAAATCTACAGTTGGTTGTGTTGGCGTTTTCTCTTTGGAGCAAGATGCTAATACGATAGCAAATACGCTTAATATAAAAATATATTTCTTCATGATTTTTCTTTATAGCTTAAAATTAAAAATTATTGAACACTTAAAACATCAATAGTAAATACTAAAACAGAATTTGCCGGTATAGCGCCGGTAGGGCTTGAGCCGTAAGCTAAAGCCGATGGAATTATTAGTAAAATACGGCTACCTGCACTTGCGTGTAGTAATCCATATTTCCATCCGTTAATAATGCCACCCAGCATACTGGCGGAATACCCCGTACGGGAATCAAACTGGGTGCCATTAAGCAATTTACCAACATAATTTACACTAATATCGCTTGATGCGATAACCCTTTTACCTGTACCCTCTGTTATAACCTGGTAATAAACGCCGTTGGCATCTTTTGTAGCATGGATGCTGGAGTTGGCTGTAAGGTAGGCTTGTATGGCTGTTTCATCTTTAGCCGCTTGGCCGGCAGTGTCATCTGTCTTGTCTTTTTTGCAAGATGTAAAAACAGCAAGGAATAAACTTAGTATCAGTAGCGTTTTTTTCATGCTATAATAACGTGTAAACTTAAGTAGGTGATACAGTTGTTTTAATTTTTAATTCGTTTAGTTGCGCCTCAGCAATGGTTGATGGCGAATCGATCATCACATCGCGGCCCGAGTTGTTTTTAGGGAACGCGATAACATCGCGGATAGAATCCAGGCCTGCGAAAATTGAGGTTAACCTGTCAAACCCAAACGCGATACCACCATGCGGCGGTGCGCCGTATTCAAAGGCATCCATCAAAAAGCCAAATTGCTTTTGTGCTTCTTCTTTTGAAAACCCAAGGTGTTTAAACATCAGTGCCTGCAAATCGCGGTTGTGGATCCGGATAGAGCCGCCACCAATTTCGGTACCGTTTATAACCAGGTCATATGCATTTGCACGTACGTTTTTAGGGTCGGTATCCAACAGGGTGATATCCTCCGGTTTTGGCGAGGTAAACGGGTGGTGCATGGCGTGGAAACGCGATGTTTCTTCGTCCCATTCTAACAGCGGGAAATCTAACACCCAAAGCGGCGCGAATTTATTTTTATCGCGTAAGCCTAAACGGCCGCCAACTTCAAGGCGCAGTTCGTTCAGTTGCTTGCGTACTTTGTCGGTTTCGCCGGCAAGGATCAAAATTAAGTCGCCCTTTTCAGTTTCGAAAGCGGCACTCCATTTAGCCAGTTCTTCTTCGTTGTAAAATTTATCTACAGATGATTTTAACGTGCCGTCGTCATTATGGCGGGCATAAATTAAGCCTGTCGCGCCAATTTGCGGGCGTTTCATCCACTCGGTTAATTCATCAATTTGTTTGCGGGTGTAACCGGCGCAGCCTTTTGCGTTGATACCCACAACAAGTTCGGCATTATCAAAAATGCTAAAGCCTTTGCCTTTAACCACATCGTTCAGTTCAACAAACTCCATCCCGAAACGGGTATCCGGCTTATCAGAGCCGTATAAACGCATAGCATCGGCGTATTGCATACGCGGAAAATCGCCAAGTTCCATCCCTTTTACGTTGCGGAACAGGTGGCGGGTAAGGCCTTCAAATATATTCAGGATATCTTCCTGGGTAATGAACGACATCTCGCAGTCTATCTGCGTAAACTCCGGCTGGCGGTCGGCACGCAGGTCTTCGTCCCTAAAACATTTCACGATCTGGAAATAACGGTCAAAGCCGCTTACCATCAGCAATTGCTTAAATGTTTGCGGCGATTGCGGCAGGGCGTAAAACTCGCCCGGGTTCATGCGGCTTGGTACCACAAAATCGCGCGCACCTTCGGGGGTCGATTTGATTAATACCGGGGTTTCCACCTCAATAAAATCTAATCCATCAAGATACTTACGGATCTCTTGTGCCATTTTATGGCGCAGCACCAAGTTGTTGCGGATAGGGTTACGGCGCAGGTCTAAATAGCGATATTTGGCACGAAGCTCTTCACCACCGTCAGTTTCATCCTCAATTAAAAACGGAGGGATCTTGGATGAGTTAAGTATTTCAAGTTCGGTAACGGTAATCTCTACCTCGCCGGTTGGGATCTTGGTGTTTTTGTTAGAACGCTCTACCACGGTGCCTGTAACCTTAATTACAAACTCGCGGCCAAGCTGCTTCCCTGCTTCGCGAAGGCCGGCATCGGTATCGGTATTTAAAACCAGTTGGGTTAAACCATACCGGTCGCGCACATCAATAAATGTTGTGCCGCCCAGGTCGCGCGATTTTTGGACCCATCCGCAAAGGGTTACCGGTTCACCTAAATTGCTGATATTTAATTGCCCGCAGGTGTGTGTTCTAAGCATAATTCCTTTTTTTAAAAGTCTGCAAAAGTAATATTTTGAGGCGAAAGGTGCTCAGTAAAAACTAAAGTTAGTATCAAAAAAAATTGAGAAGCCGGCGGTAAATGATATTTTTAGCAAATGAGATGGAAACTGTTAGCGGGGCAGATACTTGAAAAAAGCAATAACCTGATCATTAACTCGGGGCTAAATTTTGTAGATAATAACTACCCATATGGCAAAAACTGGGTGTTCGACCTAAAAAGGCTTTTGCCGGGGGCAACCACTATATTTGACATTGGGGCGCATGCAGGCAGCGTATCTTTAGAACTTAATAATAGTTTCCCCAATGCTGATATTATTGCATTTGAGCCAGTAAGTGCATCTTTTGATCGGTTTAAGGCAAACACGGTTAGTATTTATAAAATAAAGGGCTATCAATTAGCTGCCGGGAATGAAGCCGATGTTTTAGAGATACCGATATATAGCGAAAGTACCATTAATACACTTAAGAACGCTGAATACAGCATACCGCCAATAGGAAATGAAAAAATAACGGTAATCAGGCTTGACGAGTTCGCAAACAAGAATAATATTAGTCACATTGATATTTTAAAAATTGATGTGGAAGGTTACGAACTTGAAGCCCTGAGAGGGGTCGGCAATTTTTTGCAACAAGTGAAATATGTTTATGCCGAAATTGGCTTTGAGCGATGCCCCACTAAAACCCATTTTACAGATATGGATGTTTTTATGGAACAACATGGCTTTAGGCTTGTAAACATCTACGAATTACAACACCATTATATCGACAGAACGCGGCTTAGCTACGCTAATGCTTTATATGTAAAAAAATAACACACCGCCCTATATACGGTCATGTTTACTTTTATTATTAATTTCTCAAATCAAAAACTATATTTGCCACATAATTCTCAAGGGGTGCCTTGCTTTGAGCAATCAAACTGAAAGACAGGCTGAGATCAAACCCATTGTTTTGCAAAGTCAAAAGTTAAAAGTCAAAAAGTTAAAAGCTGCATGTCAGCTTTATACTTTGAACTTTCAGCTCTCAACTCCAAAAAACATGCACCTGATCCGGGTAATGCCGGCGTAGGGAGAGGTAACAAGTTAAGTGTACTGCCATTATACCCTGGTGAGCAGATGGTTTAACTAATTTTATTGTTTAACAATTTGAAAAATTTATTTGCGGCGCTTATCGCCCTGCTGCTGCCTGTCCTGGCATCGGCCCAATTTTCCATCAGCGGAAAGATCACCAACCAAGCCGGCGAAGCTTTGCCCGGCGCAACGGTTTCCATCACAAACCCGGCCACTAACACCCAAACGGATGTTAAAGGCAACTACCAAATTGGCGACCTGCCCGCAGGCACCTACACCATTAAGGCCAGTTACATTGGCTATCAAATTACTACCCAAACTGTAAATTTAACGGCTAACAGGGTTGTAAACCTTTCGCTTACCAACTCCATTTTTAGCGCCGAAGAAGTTACGGTGACCGCGACCCGCGCAGGCAAAAACTCGCCAACGGCATTTACCAACCTCAGCAAAAAAGACATCGAAAAAAACAACTACGGGCAGGATCTGCCTTACATGCTGGCCCAAACGCCATCGGTAGTGGTATCGTCAGATGCGGGAACGGGCATTGGCTATACCGGCATCCGCATCCGCGGAAGTGACGGCACACGTATAAACGTCACGGTTAACGGCATTCCGCTAAATGATGCCGAAAGCCAGGGTTCGTATTTTGTGGACCTGCCCGATCTTACCTCTTCAGTAAATAACATACAGGTGCAGCGTGGTGTGGGTACCTCTACTAATGGCGCAGGTGCTTTTGGTGGTAGCATCAACATACAAACTGCAACCCGCCGCGATACCGGCTTTGCCGATATCAACAATACTGTAGGCTCGTACGGCACGGTAAAAAATACCGTAAGCCTGGGTACAGGCCTGTTAAATGGGCATTTTAGCTTTGATGGCCGGTTGTCCAGGATCCGTTCTGACGGGTATATCGACCGCGCATCATCAAACCTGCGTTCTTTTTTTGCGAGCGGTGCTTATTACGATGACAAAAGCACTTTAAGGCTTAACGTGTTCTCGGGCGTAGAGCGCACTTACCAGGCCTGGAATGGTGTGGCCGATTACATTATTGGCGATAACACCCGAAAGGATAGCCGCACCTATAACGAACTTGGCCTGATGCCGGACGGCACTTTTTATAAAGACCAGGTAGATAATTACCAGCAGAACCACTACCAGTTATTGTACGATAGAAAGTTATCAGATAAACTCGCCTTTAGCGGTGCCCTGCATTATACTAAAGGCTTTGGTTATTACGAAGAGTTTAAGGCCGATCAGGCTGTAACCAAGTATGGCTTAACCCCCGTGGTTGTTGGCGGTACACCTATCACAAATACGGATCTTGCCCGCCGCCTTTGGTTGAACAATGATTTCTACGGAATAACATACGCGCTAAAATACCAGGCAAAAAGCAACCTTAACTTTACCCTCGGCGGTGCTTATAACAAGTACACTGGCGCGCATTACGGCAATATTATTTATACCGCGCAAAGCGCGGGTATAACGCCTAATTACGAATACTATCGCGATAACGCCAAAAAAACGGACTTCAATATCTTCGGCCGTGGCGAGTACAAATTGGGTGATGCAACCCTTTTTGCAGATCTGCAATACCGCCGGATAGATTACTCATTTTTAGGTTTCGACAGGAATTTGAACAATGTGCAACAGGATGCTAAGCTGAACTTTTTTAATCCTAAAGCAGGTATAACCTACGAAATTGATGAGCATAACAATGTGTACGCATCATTTGCCGTTGGTAACCACGAGCCCAACCGCGACGATTACACCAACTCTACCCCGGCAAGCAGGCCCAAGGCCGAGAACCTGAAAGACTTTGAAGCCGGTTACCGCACCAGCGGCGATGTATTTAAAGGTGGCGTAAACCTGTTTTACATGCTTTATAAAAACCAGCTGATATTAACCGGGGCGCTAAACGATGTAGGATCGGCAACACGTATCAATGTGGATGATAGCTACCGCGCAGGTATAGAAGTTGATGGCCGTGTTAGGTTTACTAAACAGCTAAGTTGGGCAGCAAACGCAACCATCAGCACCAATAAAATCAAGAATTTAACCCGCACCCTGGCAAGCTATGATGACGACTACAACCCGCTAACCCCGGTAACGCAAACATTCAAAAAAACAGATATCGCGTACTCGCCGTCACTTATCGTGGGTAGCGAGATCGCCTACTCGCCGGTGCCGAATGGCAGTATTGCCTTTGTAAGTAAATATGTAAGCAGGCAGTTTTTAGATAATACCGGCAATGTTAACCCTACAGGTATAAGCACCGCGCCGGATGTTGCCAATAACCCATATGCGGTTAACAGGTTGTTAAAAGCTTACTTTGTAAATGATGTAAGACTGAATTATAACATCCATACAAAAGCGATTAAAAATATTGGGTTAGGCTTACTGGTAAACAATGTATTTAGCAAAAAGTACGAAGCCAATGGCGCTACCTACCCGGAAGTTGACAGTGGTGTGCTGGTTAACTATAACTACTATTTCCCGCAGGCAACGCGCAACTTTTTAGCATCTGTTAGCTTAAGCTTTTAAGTATGCAAAGCTGGATAGACTTGTTTATAAACCAAGTTAAGGCTACCACCAGGCTGGAATGGCTCGCCGTAATTTTAGGCGTGGCCGAAGTGCTGCTGGCAAAAGCAAATAAAGTGTGGCTATACCCAACGGGTATAGTCGCTACTTTAATTTCTATATACTTGTTGCTCAACTTTGGGCTGTACGCCGAATGCCTGCTTAACGGCTATTATGTAGTGATGAGCTTTTATGGCTGGTATTATTGGATAAAAAAGAAGAATGAACCACCTGTAAAAGTTAGTTATTCTACCAGGCAGGAATGGCTCATAACCCTCCTTATTGTATTTGTAGGGTGGGGAGTGTTATATTTAATCCTCATCAAATTTACACCATCTACCGTTCCCATTTGGGATGCATGGGTATCATCAACGGCTTGGGCTGGCATGTGGCTGTTGGCAAGGCGAAAGATTGAGAACTGGGTACTGCTTAATGTGAGCAACATGTTTGCTATCCCGCTACTGTATCATAAAAACCTGGCCATGTTTGCCGTGCTTACGCTAGTACTGTTCATTGTAGCCATCTTCGGTTATTTTGAATGGAGGAAAATAATACATAAAAACCAGCCCCCTAACCACCTAAAGGGGGAACAGGATTTAAACTCCCCCTTCAGGGGGCTGGGGGGCTCAATATGATGCATCCGTCAACTTTATTAAAACCCGTATGGGTTGAAATCATCCGTCAATACGCTACCAAAGCCGAAAAATTAGGCAAGTTGCACCCGGCACAATTGGAATTGGTTTACCAACAACAGTGGTTTAATTTATTATCACCCGCTACATATGGCGGACTTGAAACCCCTTTACCCCTCCTTATCAAAACAGAAGAAGCCCTGGCATGGGCCGATGGCAGCCTGGGCTGGGTGGTAACCTTATGTTGCGGCGCGGGTTGGTTTGGTGGTTTTATTGATCAGGGCATCGCGCAGCAAATTTATGCTGATAAAAAAGCCTGCCTTGCAGGTAGCGGCGCGGCTACAGGCACAGCAAAAATTACAGATAACGGTTACCTAATTAACGGTAGTTGGAAGTACGCCAGCGGGGTGCATCATGCTACCTATATAACGGTTAACTGTAACATAATGCAGGGAGAAAACCCGGTGTTAGATACTGATGGCAACCCATTGATCTTGCCTTTTGTGTTGGACAGAAAAGACGTACAGCTACTGTCCGGATGGAAATATATAGGGATGATAGCCACCGGTAGCGATGCATATTCAGTAGAGGATTTACATGTTGATAAAAACCGATGTTTTAAAATTGACGCCGATTCTGCGTTGATAAATTCGCTGCTGTACACCTATCCCTTTTTGCAATTGGCCGAGGCTACGCTGGCGGCAAACCTATCCGGCATGGCAGTGCATTTTATAGACCTTTGTAAACCCGCGTTTGAATATAAGGCGACTAACATCCGCAGGGTAAATGCCGCGAACGTGTTGCTGATGGAGGAGGCGTTGCAGTCGGCCACAGAATTGTTGAACCAGGCAAGGGCGGCTTTTTTTGATGCGGTGGATGCATCATGGAAGGATCCCAAAGATGAAAAGTTATTGAAAGCGGTAAGCAACGCCAGCCGGGTACTGGCAAAAATAGCCCGCGAAAGCGTAGACGAGCTTTTTCCTTATTGTGGCTTGCAGGCAGCATCACCGGATACCGAGATCAACCGGGTTTGGCGCGATATACACACCGCAAGCCAGCACAGTTTGCTTACTTTTTTAGATTAGGTTTGCCATGTTTTTAATTATATGGTAACGCAAATATCACATTGTTTATAAATAGCAATGGTGATATTTGCCTTTTTAATATCCAAATCCATGAAGATAAAAGTACTGCTTACATTAACGTTTGCTACCGCTGTATTTAGCTTATCGGCACAAAATAAAAAAATCATAACTACTGTTTCAACTAACTTGCCCCGCCCTAAATTAATGGTTGGTTTAGTGGTTGACCAAATGCGTTGGGATTACCTATACCGCTATTACGACCGCTACCAGGCAGGTGGTTTTAAGCGCATGCTTAACGAGGGGTTCACTTGCGAGAATACGCTTATCCCTTATATCCCTACCGTTACCGCGGCCGGCCATAGCAGTATTTATACAGGGTCGGTACCATCAATAAACGGTATTGCGGGTAACGATTTTATAGTACAGGCAACCGGCAAATCGATGTATTGTACCGATGATAGCACGGTTACAGCGGTTGGTAGTAGCTCAATAGCAGGCAAAATGTCGCCACGTAACTTGCTTACAACTACCGTTACAGATGAGTTACGGTTGGCTACTAATTTCCGCTCGAAGGTTATCGGCATCGCATTGAAAGACCGTGGCGGCATTCTTCCCGGCGGCCACGCTGCAAACGCCGCATATTGGTTTGATGATGCCAACGGCGCATGGATCAGCAGTACTTATTACATGACAGAACTGCCTGCATGGGTTAAAAGCTACAACGCCACAAAACCGGCCGAGCAATATTTAAAGAAAGATTGGAATACCCTTTACCCCATAAATACTTACGTACAAAGCGCGCCGGATAATAGCCCGCGATACGAAGGTAAATTTAGTGGTACCGATGCCCCAACATTCCCGATAAAAACATCGGAGTTATATAAAGGTAGGGCCGGTATGATCCGCTCTACGCCATACGGTAACAGCATGACGCTTGACCTGGCAAAGGCGGCTATAGAGAATGAAAAA
This sequence comes from Mucilaginibacter sp. UYNi724, assembly GCF_054057495.1. Classification (NCBI taxonomy): domain Bacteria; kingdom Pseudomonadati; phylum Bacteroidota; class Sphingobacteriia; order Sphingobacteriales; family Sphingobacteriaceae; genus Mucilaginibacter; species Mucilaginibacter sp. UYNi724. The sequence goes on from NZ_JBSRZI010000011.1 coordinate 12,699, forward strand.
TTAGGCGCTGGTTCGGTTACCGATTTCCTGGCGGTGAGTCTTTCATCAACAGATTATGCTGGCCACCAGTTTGGTCCAAACTCGGTTGAGGTTGAAGATACCTACCTGCGTTTAGATAAGGACGTGGCCGCTTTCTTCACCTATTTAGATAGCAAATTGGGAAAAGGAAATTATACAGTATTCTTGAGTGCAGACCACGGTGCTGCTCACAACCCTAACTTTTTAATTGACCATAATATCCCTGCAGGCGTTTGGAACGAGGGTGGTGTGCTTACGCGATTGAACAAAATGCTGGAAGAGAAATACAAAGTAAAAAACCTGATTATAAGCTTCGGCAATTACCAGGTCAACTTTAATAATGCCGCCATCAAAAAGGAAAGCCTGAACAGCGATGCGCTAAAATTTGAATGTATCCAGTTTTTACAGCAGGAACCCGAAATTGCTTACGCGGTAGATATGCAACGCATCCAGATAGCGACTATTCCCGAAGAACTTCGCCTGCGCATCCAGAATGGTTACAATACGGAGCGCAGCGGAGCTATCCAAATCATCCTGAAACCGGGATGGTACAGCGGCCATGGCCAAACAGGCACAACACATGGGACCTGGAACCCGTATGATGCACACATCCCATTGGTATTTATGGGGTGGGGCATTAAACATGGCAGCCTTACCCGCGAAACCCACATGACAGATATTGCTGCAACCGTTGCCCAGCTATTACATATCCAGGCGCCGAACGGCAATATTGGTACTGCTATTGGCGAGGTGCTTAAATAGAGATTCGTGGATGGATGTCAGAGATTAGAAGAAGCTTAAATTCCCACCCTCTTTCCGCGCAGCGAAGAGAGGGTCGACCAGCGAAGCGATGTCGGGGTGAGTAGAAGCGTTTGTTAAGTGTACGTGATGTCAGTCTGAACATGTAGAAAACCTTTTCAGCTTTTAATGGTTCGACAAACTCACTATTACAAAACTACCCTCTTTTCGCGAAGCGAAGAGAGGGTGGTCGAGCGAAGCAATGACCGGGTGAGTAACTATGCGATAGGCAACTTTCCCCCAATTCTTTCGCCGTTGTTGGTGTTGTCAACAACATTTAGGACGGTCTAAAAGGTGAAAGCCGTAATTGTGGACGAAAGTCAGAAAAACAGGATTTGCTTGTTCTATAATAATTACTGCCATTGGCGCAAAGCCGACGGTTTAAACCTTTCGCTCTTTTCCGACTATAACTATGAAAAAATACATCTCCAAACTCCATTACCTAACGCAGGACTTGCCCAACCGCAGCCATGTAGAGCAAGCACAAATAGCCTGCGAGGCCGGTGCCAACTGGGTCCAGTACCGCTGCATGAGTAAAAGCGACGAAGAGATGATGGCCGAACTGCACCAGATAGCGTCCATCTGCGATGATTGGGGCGCTACGCTGATCCTTGCAAACCATTATCACCTGCTGGATAAAGTAGATGCGCAAGGCGTACACATCGAAGACTTAAATGCTGATCTCGCCGCCATCCGCGAAGCTGTAACAGATGAAAAAACTTTAGGCGCATCGGCCACGGATATTGAAGGGTTATTACGCATTCAAAACAGCGGCGTGGTAGATTATTGCGGCTACGGCCCCTTTGCCCACACCACTACCAAAGCTAATGATAAACCTTTGTTAGGATACGATGGTTACCGCCAACTGGATAGCCAACTTATAAATATCCCGGTGATTGCCGTGGGTGGCATACAGCTAAATGATATTGAACTATTGATGCAAACCGGCGTGTACGGCATCGCGGTATCATCGGCAGTTAACCTATCGCCAGATCCGGGTGGGATGGTTAAAGAGATATATCGGAAGATCTATTGATTAAAAGCCTGTCAGTCTGAGCTTCTCGAAGACGTAGGTGCAATGCTAATGGTTCGACAGGCTCATCGTGGCAGGCGGCTATTTATACACCACATAAACATGCTCATCCATCACTTCGCCTGCTTTAATTACGGTTTGTTTTAACACACCCTGCTTCACATACCCGGCCTTTTCCAACACCCGCATCGATGCCTTATTTTTACCGAAAATGAATGCCAGTATGCAGATGATATCAAAATTGGCAAAGGCGTATTTGGTCAATAGTTTAACTGCTTCGGTAGAAATGCCCCTGCCCCAATGCTCCTCGCTAAGCCAGTAACCTATTAATGGAGATTTGCGATAAACATCAGCCCTAAATTCTAAACCGATGCCTCCGGCAACCTCTCCGTTTATTTCAATAGCAAAGTTGGTAACTGTAATTTGATTGATCATAATATCTATAAATGCCTCCGCATCGTCCAAAGAATATGGCGACGGGAACCTGTCCAGTAAATAAGAGGGCACCCTGGGGTTATTGGCGTGTTTTTGCAGGGCCGCTGCATCGGCAATGCGGAATGGGCGCAGTATAAATTGGCTTCCTTTTATTTCCATTTTGTAACAATCCAAACGTTAAAAATAGTAATATTAACTAAACTGCTAAATTGCAGCGCCTAACAGCATTTTGTGATATGAAAACACGCTTTACCTTATTGTTTCTTTGCTTCGGTTTTACCGCTTCTGCCCAATCCCTCGGCACACTAACTGTCGAAAAAATTATGCGCGACCCTAAATGGATGGGCGTATCGCCAAGCAACATCCGCTGGAGCGACGACAGCAAAAAGATCTATTTTAACTGGAACCCGGACAAGGCCGAGCGCGACGAGCTGTTTTTCATCACCCCAAATAACACCAAACCGCAAAAGGCAAGTACTACCGAGCGCCGCGACATGGTTCTTGAAAACGGTAAGTGGAATAAAGTGCGCACGCTGAAAACCTATGAAGAGGATGGCGACATTTACCTATGGCAGGCGGGCAGCGGTAAAACTGTGCAATTAACCCACACCGCAGGCCGCGAAAGTAACCCAACCTTTACCGGCGACGAAGGCAGCATTATTTATACTTACGAGAACAACATTTACAAGCTAAAGCTGAACAAAGCCGAGCTTACCCAGCTAACCAACTTTGTAAAAACCGCTACCACCGAAAAGAAACCTGCCAAAGATACCGAGCAAGCCCGGTGGCTAAAAAGACAGCAAACCGAACTTTTCGATATCATTAAAGTGAACGAGAAAGACCGCAAGCTGGACTCTGTGGAGCAGGCACAGGATAAACCGGCAAAAATAAAAGAGATAGCCTTTGGCGATAAGCGTTTGAACAGCGTGCAGCTCAGTCCGGATGGCAGGTATGTAACCTACAGGTTGATCCAGGCGGCAGATGGTGCAAAAGCCGGGATCGTCCCTAATTATGTAACCTCATCGGGATATACCGAAGATATCCCTAACCGTACCAAAGTGGGTGCCCCGCAATCCACATCAGAGAGTTTTATTTTTGACACGCAGCGCGATTCGGTTTACGCAATTAGCACTAAAGACATCACCGGTATAAAAGATATTCCCGCTTTTTACAGCGATTATCCTAAGGAATTGGACGTTCTTAAAAAGGCAAATAACGACCGCAAAACGGATATTACCGCCCCATATTGGAGCCCCAATGGCAAGTATGCTGTAGTAAATGTAGAATCGCAGGATAACAAGGACCGTTGGTTGATGAAACTGGATGCCGCGACAGGGAAACTTACCCTGCTGGACCGCCAGCACGACGATGCCTGGATAGGCGGCCCCGGTACCGGCGGGTTCTTTGCCGATGGTAGCCTGGGCTGGGCCGATAACACCCACTTCTATTTCCAGAGCGAGGCAAGCGGTTACTCGCACCTGTATATCGCCGATGTGGTAAGCGGCCAGAAAAAGCAACTTACATCCGGGCATTGGGAAGTGCAAACCCTTCACCTTTCTAACGATAAAAAAACATTTTACTTTACCGCTAATATCGAACACCCCGGTATCACCCATTTTTACCGTATCCCGGTAACGGGTGGCGTGCCTGTTAAGTTGACGAGCATGAAAGGCGGTAACGAGATAGACCTTTCGCCCGATGAGAAATGGCTGGCAATTCGCTACTCATACTCCAACAAACCCTGGGAGCTTTATGTGCAGCCAAACAAGCCCGGGGCAAAAGCCGTGCAGGTTACACACTCCACCACTGCCGAATTTAATGCCTACCCGTGGCGCGAGCCGGAGGTGATCAGCTTTAAAAACCGTTACGGCAAAGATATTTACGCGCGTTTTTATCAGCCCAAATATCCCGACCCGGCAAAACCCGCTGTGGTGTTTGTGCATGGCGCGGGCTACCTGCAAAACGTACATTATTGGTGGAGCACCTATTTCCGCGAGTATATGTTCAACAATATGCTGGTAGATAATGGCTACACCGTTTTGGATATCGATTATACCGCAAGTTCGGGTTACGGCCGCGACATTCGCACGGGTATTTACCGCCACATGGGCGGTGCCGACCTTACCGACCAGGTGGACGGTGTAAAATTACTGGTAGAAAAATATGGTGTAAATCCTAAACATGTTGGGTTATACGGCGGCTCGTACGGTGGCTTTATTACGCTTATGGCGATGTTTACGCAGCAAGACGTTTTTGCATCGGGCGCTGCCATACGCTCGGTTACCGATTGGGCGCATTACAACCACGGCTATACCTCAAATATCCTTAACGAACCATTTAATGACGAAAAGGCTTACCGCCAAAGCTCGCCCATTTACTTTGCCGAAGGCTTAAAAGGCCGACTGCTGATGCTGCATGGCATGGTAGACCAAAACGTAAACTTCCAGGATATTGTAAGGCTTACCCAAAAGTTGATAGAGTTGCACAAAGATAACTGGTCGCTTGCGCCATACCCGGTAGAAGATCACGGCTTTGTACAACCCAGCAGCTGGACTGATGAGTATAAACGTATTTTTAAACTGTTTGAGGAGACGCTGAAATAGCATGATGACCTCCCGGCAAATTGACTCACCCGGTCTTTCCTTCGCTCGACTACCCTCTCTCCGTAAACGGAAAGAGGGTTATAAGAAAAGAGGGTTATAAGAAATAGAAATACTCACCCTCTTTGCGCAGCAGAGAGGGTCGACCAGCGCAGCGTAGTCGGGGTGAGTAAACTAATAGATATGCAATCATGAAAAAACTATTGTACATACTTCCATTTTTAATTACCCTTGCCTGCACCTCAACCAAACACCCGGCTGCAGTTCAACTGTCGGTAATCGACAACGGGCAATCCATCCAGTTTAAAGGGCTGGATTATGTGGTGATGCAGGATATTGCCCGCGACAGTGATAAAAACGTTTGGCAAAACCTGGTTCCCGTTTACCGTATGCCTGCCGATACCGACCTGAAGAATTACCAGCCCGTGCAGCCCGGTCGCTACAGGTTAAAAGACAGCGCAGTGGTTTTCACGCCCGACACCCCGTTTGTAAAAGGGCAGATTTACTTTGCACGCAACTATCGTTTAGGAGAGGGCGCAACCCTGATGGATTATATAAAAGGCCACTCCCAACCCGGCAAAGTGCATTTTATCGATTTGATTTTTAAGCAATAAGCTTGTTATAACCAAAAAAACATTTATATTTGCATCTGAATTAAAAAAGAGGGGGCATTTGTCCCCTCTTTTATTTTATCAATCAAATTATCAACCGCCCTGTTATCTATCGGGGGCAACCGGTAAAAACACACGATAATGAATATTGAAAAAAGAACAATTGAACTGGTAAAGGAAAAAATAGCCGATATGCCAAACTTGTTTTTGGTGGATGTTAAAATGCATAGCAACGGCCAACTTATAGTACTGGTTGATGGGGATAACGGGATAGGGATTGCGGATTGTGTTGCCATAAGCAGGCACGTTGGCTTTCACCTCGAAGAAGAGAACGTGGTAGATACCCCATACAACCTGGAAGTTTCATCACCGGGTATCGATACACCGCTAACGCTTAAAAGGCAATATGCTAAAAATATAGGCCGCACGTTAGCCATAAAGATGGATGATGGCACCAAGCGCGAAGGCGTATTGAAGGAAGCGGGCGACGACACCATCGTAATTGAAGAAACAATAAAAGAAAAAGGGAAAAAGGCTGTAACTGTTGAAAGCACTATCCCGACAGATAAAATAACAGAAACAAAAGTTTTAATATCATTCAAGTAGAACATGAGCAATATTAATTTAATTGATTCTTTTCAGGAATTTAAAGATTTCAAGAACATTGACCGCCCAACCATGATGAGCGTTCTGGAAGACGTCTTCAGAAGCATGATCAGGAAAAAGTACGGCACCGATGAAAATTGTGACGTTATCGTTAACACCGATAATGGTGACTTAGAAATTTGGCGCACGCGTGTGGTGGTTGAAGATGGTTTTAGCGAAGATGACGACCTTGAGGTTGAACTTGCAGAAGCTAAAACAATTGATGCCGATCTTGAAATTGGTGACGAACAAATTGAGCAGGTTACTTTGGAGAGCTTTGGCCGCAGGGCTATCCTTGCTGCCCGCCAAACTTTGGTTTCTAAAATTTTAGAACTGGAGAAAGACGAGATCTTTAAAAAATATAAAGACCGGGTTGGCGAAATTGTTACCGGCGAGGTTTACCAGGTTTGGAAAAAAGAAACTTTGGTATTGGATGATGAAGGCAACGAGCTTTTATTGCCAAAAACCGAGCAGATCCCTGCCGATTACTTTAAAAAAGGTGACAGTGTAAGGGCGATAATCAGCAAGGTTGATATGTTGAACAGCAACCCTAAAATTATTATATCACGTACCGCGCCAGAGTTTTTACAGCGTTTGTTTGAGATGGAAGTTCCTGAGATCTTCGACGGGTTGATCACTATCAAGAAAATTGTCCGCGAGCCGGGCGAAAGGGCTAAAGTAGCTGTTGAATCTTATGACGACCGCATAGACCCGGTTGGTGCATGTGTGGGTATGAAGGGTTCACGTATCCATGGTATCGTTCGCGAATTAAAGAACGAAAACATAGATGTTATAAACTTTACCAACAATATCCAGTTATACATCCAGCGTGCATTATCGCCTGCAAAGATCACTTCTATTAAATTAGATGATGAGAAAAAAACAGCGGCAGTGTACTTAAAGCCAGACCAGGTATCGTTAGCTATTGGCCGTGGCGGCCATAACATTAAACTGGCAGGTAAATTGACAGGTTACGAAATTGATGTTTACCGCGAGGCTGATGAGCATGACGAGGATGTGGACATCGAAGAGTTCTCTGATGAGATCGATAGCTGGATCTTAGACGAATTTAAACGCATTGGGCTTGATACCGCGAAATCTGTATTGGCATTATCTGTGGGCGAATTGGTTAAACGTACCGACCTTGAAGAGGAAACAATAAAAGAAGTTTTATCGGTTCTGCAGGCAGAATTTGAATAAACGAGATAACACAAATAAAAAATCGTATTTTTGCGATAATTAGAGAGAAAATTTAATAAATGTCAGAAGACAAATCCATAAAATTAATAAAAGCAGTAAAAGAACTGAACATTGGTATGGGTACCATTGTCGATTTTTTAGCTACTAAAGGCTATAAGGTTGAAAAGCAACCTATGGCGAAGCTGGATGCCGATATGTACACAACCCTGTTGAAGGAATTTGCTGTAGATAAAATTATTAAGGAGGAGGCCAAGCAGATCAAGATCGGTAACATCCGCAAGGAAGAAGGTGTGCAAACGCCTGAAAAACCTGTAGAGCAGCCGCGTCGTTCCCGAGATTTCGAGAACGAAGAGATCCTGATCAAAAACACCGGCCATTTTTCTTCGCCGCAGGCTGAAAAGCCAAAACCGGCCGAACCTGTACAGGAGAAAGCCGAAGAACGCAGCAACGAAGGATTACCCGGTGTAAAGGTGATTGGTAAGATAGACCTTAATAACCTTAATGCTAAACCACCGGTTGAGGAAAAAGCAGCACCAGTTGCTGAAACCCCGAAAGCACCGGAGCCTGTTGCAGAAAAACCTGCACCCGTAGTTGAAGCACCTAAAGCAGCAGAACCTGTTGCAGAAAAACCTGCACCCCTTGTTGAGGCGCCAAAAGCGCCGGAGCCTGTTGTAGAAAAACCTGCACCGGTTGTTATAGAAGCGCCAAAAGCACCTGAGCCTGTTGCAGAGAAACCTGCACCGGTTGTTGTTGCGGAAGCCCCGGCAGTAGTAGCAGATGTTACTCCTGAGGCGGTAGCGCCAGCAATAGCAGAAGGCGAAGGCGACGACGTTATCCGCGCAAGCGCAGAACGTTTAAGCGGCCCCAAAATTATTGGTAAGATCCAACTACCGGTTAACCAGCCTAAACGCGGTGGCCCTGTTGCATCTTCATCAAGCGCGGCAGGTAACGCAGCAGATCAGAAACGCAAACGTAAGCGTAAAGATCAGCAAGGTGGCCCTGGTGGTGGCAATGGCACAGGCCAGCAAGCCCCGCCAAGTGGTACCATTAACCCTAACCGTCCCGATTTCAGGAACCGCCCACCGGGTGCTCCTGGTGGTGGTGGCAACCGCCCCGATTTTAGGGGAGGCAGGCCTGCACCAGGCGGAGGCCCTAAAGAAGAACCTACAGAAAAGGATATACAAGACCAGATCAAGGCTACACTTGCACGTTTAAGCGGTGCAGGTAAGTCGGGTAAGTTTGCACAGCGTGCCAAATTCCGCCGTCAAAAGCGTGATGATGTTGCCGCGAATGCCGATGAACTGGCAATGGAGCAGGACGCGATGTCTAAAGTAATTAAGGTTACCGAGTTTGTTACGGCAAACGAGTTGGCTTTGATGATGGACGTATCGGTAACACAAATTATCTCAACTTGTATGAGTTTGGGTATGTTTGTGTCTATCAACCAGCGTTTAGATGCCGAAACCCTGAGCATTGTTGCTGATGAGTTTGGTTACCAGGTTGAGTTTGTGAAACCACAGGACGAGGAGTTTATACTCGATCAGCCTGATGAGCCTGAAGATCTTATCCCACGTGCACCTATTGTGACTATTATGGGCCACGTAGATCACGGTAAAACATCCTTACTGGATTTTATCCGCAAAACAAACGTAATAGGCGGCGAGGCCGGGGGTATTACCCAGCACATTGGCGCTTATGAAGTTACTTTGGCAGATGATAAGAAAATTACATTCCTGGATACACCGGGCCACGAGGCGTTTACCGCCATGCGTGCAAGGGGTGCACAGGTAACAGATATTGTTATTATAGTAATTGCTGCTGATGACAGCGTGATGCCGCAAACCCGCGAGGCCATAAACCACGCGCAGGCTGCAGGTGCACCTATCATTTTCGCGTTCAACAAAATTGACAGGCCGGGTGCTAACGCCGATAAGGTACGTGAGCAACTATCTGCCATGAATATTTTGGTTGAAGAGTGGGGCGGTAAATACCAAACGCAAGAAATATCGGCTAAAACCGGTTTAAATATCGAGCTGTTGTTAGAGAAAGTATTGCTTGAGGCAGAATTGCTTGAGCTTAAAGCTAACCCTAATAAACGTGCCGTTGGTACCGTTATAGAAGCAGCCTTAGATAAAGGCCGTGGTATTGTTACTACGATATTGGTACAGGCAGGCCGCCTAAAAGTGGGCGACGCGATATTAGCGGGTTGTTACAGCGGGCGTGTTAAAGCTTTAACTAACGAACGCGGCCAAAGGGTTGAATCTGCAGGGCCGTCTACACCGGTACAGGTGTTGGGTATGCAGGGCGCGCCTACAGCCGGTGATAAATTTAACGTATTAGATACTGAGCCTGAAGCTCGTGAAATTGCAAACAAACGTTTACAGTTACAACGCGAACAAGGTTTACGTACCCAGAAACACATTACACTTGATGAAATTGGCCGCCGTTTGGCAGTTGGTAACTTTAAGGAACTTAACATTATTGTTAAGGGTGACGTGGATGGTTCTATCGAAGCGCTGTCAGATTCGTTACTGAAACTATCTACCGAGCAGATCCAGGTAAATATCATATCGAAAGCAGTTGGTCAGATCTCCGAGTCGGACGTTCTGTTAGCTTCTGCATCAGATGCGATCATCATCGGTTTCCAGGTACGTCCTTCGGGAAGTGCGCGTAAACTTGCCGAGGCCGAGCAAATTGATATCAGGCTATACTCTATCATCTACGATGCTATCAATGAGATAAAATTGGCGATGGAAGGTATGCTTGCACCAACCTTTGAAGAGAAAATTGTGGCTAACGTAGAAATCCGCGAAACCTTCAAGATCAGCAAGGTGGGTACAATTGCAGGTTGTATGGTGTTAGATGGTAAAATTACCCGTAACAGCAAGATTCGTATCGTACGTGATGGTGTGGTAATACACACAGGTGAACTGGCTTCACTAAAACGTTTCAAAGACGATGTAAAAGAAGTTGGAACAAATTACGAGTGTGGTTTGAACATCGCTAACTACAACAACATCGAAGTAGGTGACATTGTAGAAGCATACGAAAACGTAGAAGTAAAACGTAAATTAGCTTAAGCGCTAGTTACCAAATATTAAAAGGGCTGCGAATTTCGCGGCCCTTTTTTGTTTATACCAATAAATAAAAAAGCATGTCATTTCGAACGAGGTACGAGGAGAAATCTTCTGCTACAATAAAAAGTCTAATCCGTTAATTCATTATTAAGAAATCGTCGTTCTGGATTCGTTGTGTTAATTAGAGTTTCTTTCTTTTCTCTTCTCCATTTTTTAATTTCCTTTTCTCTTTCAATGGCGTGTTCAATATTCGAAAAGTGCTCGTAGTGAATTAAATAGTGACAAAAATATTTTCCTGTAAATGTTTTACGCAAGCCCCTATTTTCCCCATGCTCGTATAAGCGCCGTAATAGGTCATTTGTTACTCCAACATAAAGGACGGTCCGATCGTAGTTAGTAGTAATATAAACATAGTAGTTGTGGTTCCACATATTCTAAAGTACGAATTAAGACGTAGAGTCAAGCAGCAGAAGATTTCTCCTCGTACCTCGTTCGAAATGACATTTAGGGTAATAGAGCTGTTCTCAAAACCCCTTCTTCCGCGTAACGCCCGGTTTTCTACTTTTAGATGATGGCCTGTCGGCAACCTCATCGGCACCGTAACGACGCGCCATTTTTGCGATGCGTTCTTCCATCGTTTCGGTACTAAGGCGTTCGCGGCCAAGGCTGTCTACCAGTATCGGGAAGGCAAATGGTGTTGGGCGTTCAATTAATTTTAAAACGATGCTTTGCGTTTGGATGCGCTGTAAAGCAGCCCGCAGGCGAAACTCCTCTAATTGAAACGCCAGCGCCTCATTATTGGCCTGTCTGATCAGAAGATTATCCGGCTCGTACTCATTAAACACCTCGAAAAGCAATGACGTGGAAGCCTGCAAATGTTTATTCTTCACCTGTTGTCCCGGATATCCGGTAAATACTAAGCCGCCGATATGCGCGATATCCCTGAACTTACGCCTCGCCATTTCGTTGGCGTTCAAACTTTTCTGTATATCATCTATCAGGTTGTTAATGGAAAAGAACTCGGCATCTTCCAAAGCCTCTTCTATCGGGATATCCTCGTCGGTAAGTAATTCAAAGCCATAATCATTCATGGCAATGGAGAAACTGGCGGGTTTTATTTTAGAGATGCGATAGGCCAGCAAACTCGCCATGCCTTCATGCACCAACCGCCCTTCAAACGGATAAAATAACAAGTGGTGGCCCTCGCGCGATTTAAACGACTCGATCAAAAACTCGTGGCTTTGCGGCAGGTGCGATAGCTTAGCCTGTAACTCAAATAGCGGTTTAAGCGCCTTTACTTCGACATCGGTTTCAATTCCTTGAGCTACTTCGTTCAATTTATCTCGGAAGACTGCAGACAGTTGCGATGATAGAGGCATCCTGCCACCGGCCCAGCTTGGTATCAACCCTTTAGTTTTGGTTGACTTTTTAACGTAGGCCGTCATTTCTTTCACTTTAATGAATTCAAGGCTACGGCCCGCAAACCAAAAGGTGTTGCCCGGTTTTAATTTTGATATAAAACTTTCTTCCAGTGTGCCCAGGCTACCGCCGCTCAACCATTTTACACGGATGCTTAGTTCGCTGGTTATGGTGCCAATGCTGAGGCGATGGCGCATGGCCACGCGGCGGCTGTTCACTTTAAATAGGCCGTTCTCTACCTCAACCTTTAGAAATTCGTCGTATTGGGCCAACGTTTTTCCACCGTTGGTAATAAAATCAAGTAGTTGGTTAAACTCATCACGCCTAAGATCGGCAAAGGCAAAGGTACTTTTAACCTGCCGGAACAATTCATCAGCCCTAAACCCGTCTGATACCGCCAGCGTCACCATAAACTGGATCAGCACATCAAAGGTAAGCAGCATAGGGTCCCGGCTTTCGAACACGCCCTTTTTGATGGCGCTTTTTAACGCGGCCCCTTCCAGTAGCTCCAGCGAGTGGGTAGGCACAAAGTAAGCTTTGGATATAGCCCCCGGATGGTGCCCGCTTCGCCCTGCGCGTTGCATAAACCTGGCTACACCCTTGGGGCTGCCAACCTGCACAACGGTATCTACAGGCCTAAAATCAACGCCCAGGTCTAAACTGGAAGTACACACTACTACCTTTAAAGCTTCGGCATGCAGGGCTTGTTCCACCCAGTTGCGTAACTCGTTATCAAGCGATCCGTGGTGCATTGCCATAATGCCGGCATACTCCGGATAGTTATCGATAATAGCATGATACCAGATCTCGCTTTGTGACCGCGTGTTGGTAAATATCAGCGTGGTTTTGCTCTTGGCTACTATCTCCATTACCTGCGGCAATAATTTTACTCCGATGTGTCCCGCCCAGCTATAGTTCTCAATATTCTCGGGGATAACAGATTCTATTACCAGTTTCTTATCCACATTAGCCCTCACCATTTTTATCCGCTCCGGCGGGAAATCGTTACCCAACAAAACCTCGGCTGCCTGTTCCAGGTTGCCAATAGTAGCGGAGATGCCCCAGATGCGGAGATTTGACAGGTGTGAAGTTTCCGGAGTTGAGGGTGCGGTATTGGCGGCACTTACCATACCACTCCCCGCACTTAATCCTTTCAGTCTGCTCAAGCCAAGCTCAACCTGCACGCCGCGTTTGGTGCCAAGCAACTCGTGCCATTCATCGCATACCATCACCTGCAGGCCTTTAAACACCTTGTCGTATTCCTTTTGGGCCAGCATCAGGTGCAGGCTTTCGGGCGTGGTGAGCAGTACTTCAGGCAGTTTGCGTTTAAGGGCGGCTTTTTCGGCGGCAGATGTATCGCCGGTGCGGGTCATGATGCGCCAGGGCAGGTTCAGATCATCACAAACTTCCTGCATGGCTTTACGAATATCGTTGGTAAGCGCGCGCAGCGGCGTGATCCAAAGCATTAGCAGACCGTTGTTTTTTTGCGTGGTGTAGGTATCGGGGTATTTGTTGATAAAATCGGCCAAAAAAGGCAGGAACAATGCAAAGGTTTTACCACTTCCCGTAGGTGCGTTCAGCAAGCCCGAAAAGCCGGATAGATAGGCCGCTTCCATTTCTTTTTGAAACGGGAATTGTTTCCACTGCTTTTGCTTATACCATTCCTGTATTACCTTTTGCCCTTTAGATGCCATTGTTTTAACTAACAAAACCCGCTTTTACGGGTTATATGTATCAACTGTAAATTAAACAAATTGTTACGATTATGAAGATCTCAAAATATTTAATACTACCGGTACTTGTTCTTAACGTTACAGCATGCCAGCAAAACAAGACACCAAAATCGGCAGATACGGTTACCAAGGCAGATACCATATCTAATACCGATACTACTAAAACCGCCGATACCACTACCGTTGATATGCCCGGCGATAAACCGGTGCCGTTGGCGCAATTGATAGTGCCCGGCATCAGCGTAGGCCAAACAGCTATAAACCAAAGCGGCGAAGATGTACATAAAAAATTGGGCACACCCGACGGCGGGGATGCGGCCATGGGCAAAAGCGTTTCTATCTGGTATGCCAACCACGATACCACGGGTTACGTTACCCAAATGTATTTCTCCCGAGGGCAAGGTAATGATGAAGTTAAACGTGTTAAACAGATTAGGGTGACGTCGCCATTCTTCAAGATTAGCAGTAAAGTATATGCGGGCACGCATTTTAAAAACGTATGGCCGGCTTATAAATTAACAAAGGTGGCCACGTTTAATGATAAAGGCAAAGCGCTAAGCCTTTATGATGATGTTAAAGGAGGCATCGCTTTTGATGTAGACGAGAAGGATATTATTACCGGCATTACGGTACATGAGCCGGGTCGCGAGGCGGCATCAACCTACCTGCCATTCTTTTCTGACTTAAAACAGCTTAAATAAAAATGCCCCGTTAACTAACGGGGCATTTTTTATAATTTACCTAAAGTCTATTTCTTCTCGGGCATCAGGATAACTTTTGCCAGGTTGGCATTGTTCAAATACTTGATGGCCGCATCTTTAGTGCTTTGCACGGTAACATTCTCCAGGTTTTTAACGTGGCTCAGAATGTCATCCGGGTTTTGGTCGTTTTGTACCGCGCCGGAAAGTAAGCCTGCCCATGATACATTTTGTTTAAGCTGTACCTGGGTAGAGCGCGCTTCTTCGGCAGCAAATTTTTGGATGTCGGCAGGTAGCGCGCCTGTTAGTTTTATCTTACCAATCTCATCAAGCGTAGCGGCTACCAGTTTATCAACATTGGCAGCAGCACAGGTGAACGCTATGGTTACGGTGTAACGGCCTTCGGGGTTTTTAGTATAATTTGCCCTGATGCCGGGCGCGTAAATACCGCTTTCCTGTTCGCGTAAACGCTCAACAAGTTTAATGTTCAATATTTCTTCCAGCGCATCCAACTGCATATTGTTGGCCTCGTTAAACTGATATGCGCCGCTGTATATCATTTGTACATTCGCTTTATCATCCAATCCTTTATAAACGGTTTTAGTGATCTGCCCGGGTGCCGGATACATTTTAAGGTTACGGAAGGTTTCCTTTTTATGGGTTGATGGCAGGCCACCAAGGTAGGTAGAAAGGAACGGTTTGATCAATTCCACATTAAAATTACCTACCACTACAAACGTAAAACCACTTGCATCAGCAAACCGGTCTTTATAAAAGCTGAAAGATTTATCCTGGTTAGTAGTGTTTAAACGCTCAACCGTGGTAGCGCCAAAGCGGAAGTTGTTGTTACTTAAAACATTTGATAAAGTATCCTGGTAAACGCTCTGCGGGTCCACCCCGCGGTTTGCCAATAATGATTTGGTTTGCAGTATAGTGCCTTTCCAAATATCGGCATCCTTACGTGGCTGTGTAAAATAAAGATATACCAGTTGAAGAGCGGTTTCCAGATCTCGCGGAGACGAATTTGCACGTATCCCATGTGTAATATCGCTGATGTATGGAGATACATTAACATCCTTACCGGCCAGCATCTTATCTAATTGCCCCTGGTTAAATTCGGAAATACCGCTGCTGCCTACTATAGAGGCAGCAAAACTTGCCGAAGTAAAATCAGCATCACTTGCCAGTGATGTGCCGCCAAATGCTGCGCCATTTATCAGGATCTGGTCGTTCTTAAATTCGGTGGGTTTTAAGATAACTTTAAGCCCATTCTCGAATGTTAAGGTAGTTGTACCAATAGCCTCGTCTTTTAATTCGGAAACTATTTTTGAACCCTCGGGTGCTTTTTCCATTAAGGGCTTGCTTGTAACGTTATCTACGTAAGCAGTAACACCGTTTCCCGCCGCGCCTATCCAGCTTAGAATAGCTTTTTCATCGGGCAATTTATCTTTATCTTTTTCCGGGCCTTGTATTAGTATCACCCTGTTTTGATCGCTTATGAACTGGCCTGCAAGGGCATTCATTTCGGCAAGAGAAATTTTGCTGATGTTGCTTACATAAAAGTTGTATTCAAAATCGATACCGGGCACAGCCTCGCCGGTTAAAAAGTTTTGGGTGTATTCCCTAACGTAATTAACAGAATTTGTTTTGTTACGTTCATAAAAAGCATTTTGGATGCCCACCAGCGCTTGTTGTTTAGCACGCTCCAGCTCGGTTAATGTAAAGCCAAACTTGCGGGCACGTTCGGTTTCGGCAACAACGGCTTTAACAGCAGCCTCCAAACCGTCGGGTTTAGATACTACAATAGATGAGAAGGCGTCCTGCTTGCCAATTAAAGCGCCGTAACTTGTGCGGCCATATAAAAATGGCGGCTCGGGCTTTTGTTGCAATTCGCCAAGCCTTTGGTTAAGCATAAAATTAAAAAGCGAAATACGGATGCTTTGCATGTAGCCCGTAGTGGTGCGTATCACGTTGTGCGGGTGCTTAACAATGATCTGCGCCATGGTGTACGGGAATTCCTTATCGGTAGCCACTTTTACAACAGTGCCCGGCGTTGGTGCAACATTATAATCGGGGCGTGGTTTTTTAGCGATAGGGCCTTTTAAACCCGAGAAGTTCGCTTTTATAAGGGCTTCTACACGTTTTACATCAAAATCACCAACCACAATTACAGCTTGCAGGTCGGGCCTATACCAATCGCTGTAAAAGCTTTTTATGGTAGCTGCATCAAAGTTTTTAAGCACAGCTTCCTGCCCTATAGGCAGGCGGGTAGCATACCTGGAATTATTTAACAGAACCGGCAGGGTTTGCAGGCTTAAACGCTCTTGCGCGTTTTTACCACGCAGGCGTGCTTCTTCAAGCACCACACCACGCTCTTTATCAATTTCGGCCTGGTCAAAGGTTAAGTAGCCTGCCCAGTTAGCCAAAATGTTAAAACCTTTTTCGAATACGGCGGCGCTATCTGTAGGTAATGGCAGCTGATAAACGGTTTCATCAAAAGAGGTGTAAGCGTTTAGATCGGCACCAAATTTAACGCCAGATTTTTGAAGGTAATTAACCAACGCATTCTTCGGGAAATCGCGCGTGCCGTTAAAGGCCATGTGCTCGGTAAAGTGGGCAAGGCCTTGTTGGGCATCGGTTTCTAAAACAGAACCCACTTTATTTACCAGGTAAAGCTCGGCACGGTTTTGAGGCTGCTCGTTATGGCGTATGTAATAGCTTAGGCCATTTGGCAGCTTGCCGGTTATAACCTCTTTATCAAACGGCAGTACATTTGGCGGGGCAACTGCTGCCGCTGCATTTGGTTTATTGCGTGGAGATGGTGTTGGCTTGCGTTTTACCTGTGCATTTACACTGCCCGATGCGATAAGCAAAGCCAGTGCCGCTACAGATAAAGTTCTGTTAATGTTCATATTTAAGTTAAAAAGGGAATATTTTACTAAGATGCTAAACGAATATCTTAGTTACAAATTGTTATGGCGTTTTAAATGCTTCCTGCATCATTTGCTGTAGCTCGGCCTGGTGGCTTTGTACGGCCTGTTGCCCAATCAATGCCGACTTTTGAAACAACGCAGGTTGCTTTTGATTAAGCTTTACACCTAATGGCGAGCGATAAAAGGTAGCAAGGTCTTTTAACTCTTTTTCGCTGAACTCCTGCGCATAAATAGCAGCCATTTGGTCTTTCATCAAATCCCAGTTCATGTACTTGCTCATAAAGGTATTCATGATCTCGATAAATTTTGGCTTTTTATCTTCCGGGACGTTTGCGCTGGCTTGTGTTACCATTGCCGACATGTTTTCTTTTAACTGGTTGCCAGCACCAGATGCTACAAGCACATCTTCGGCCGCTTTTAAACGTGACGGACTGATTGCCGTTGTTTGCGCTTTTAACGCGCCGCATATTAACAATGCGATAATTAAGAATCTATATTTCATAGTTTGTTTGTTGCTGATAAATAGAAAGTTCTATACTGATACCTAATTCAGCGCAGAGTTTTATTAGTGTAATTGGAAGATATTTAGACTGAACAAACTTGTTGATATCACATTCAATACCAAAATCTAAAACCGCAAATTGAATTGCGGGAATCGAAGTGATAAGTTTTAATTTTTCCTGATACAATTCCAAATATCTGCTTGCATCATCTATCTGTTTATTAAAGTCGTTAAAGTCGGCCTTACTAACGTCGACGGCACAACCCGAAAATTGACATTTCTTGCCATCGGGGCTAAGCTTGGATTTTGGTTCGCCTTTATAAAAAACGCTGTAAGAACGTATACCGCTTTGAAGGATAAAGTTGTCAACGTCAAATTCCTCACCTATAATCCTAAGTATACAACCCATTGCTAATTAAAATTTATACCTCACAAAAGCTTCCATAGCGGCATATTCTGCCATACCTAAGCGATCGTAATTTTGGGCGGTTTCGCGGTTCCGATCTTCGGCGCGTACCCAAAACTCGCGTGCATCATCCCCAGGGAAAACGGGCTTATCCTTTTGCGACTGGTGTTTAAAGATCGCGCTGCGCTTACGCAACACTTCGGCCGGCGAAAGTGGTACCGCCATTTCAATTTCGTGGGTAGGGAACTCCTGCCATGCGCCGCGATACATCCAAACCCAGCAATCGTTTACCCAAGCCTCGGTTTTGCCCAGGCGGCGTAAAGATTCTATGATGATATTAAAACATACGATATGTGTACCATGCGGGTCAGCAAAATCGCCGGCAGTAAATACCTGCTGCGGTTTTACTTTTTGCAGCAGCTCCATAGTTAGTTTAATATCTTCCTCACCTACAGAGTTTTTTTGCGTTTTGCCTGTTTCATAAAAAGGCAAAGCCTGAAAATGGATATTACTGTCGGGCAAGCCCGCGTAGCGCGCACCTGCAATAGCTTCGGTTTTGCGGATAAACCCTTTTACATCGCGGATCTCTAACGAATCTATCTGGTTGGGTTCTTTAATGGCCATAAATCGGCGCATGTCGTCGTAAATGCTTTTCATTTTTGAGGCATCTTCGCCAACGCTTTCTTTAAAATCGATGGCAAATTCCACAAAGCGTAGCACGTCATCGTCCCAAACGGCGGTATTGCCCGATGTTTGATAGGCCACGTGCACATCGTGCCCCTGGTCAACCAATCTAATAAACGTGCCACCCATCGAGATCACGTCATCATCCGGGTGCGGAGAGAACACGATAGAACGTTTGCGTGCAGGTTCGGCACGTTCTGGGCGCTGGCTGTCGTCTGCACCCGGTTTACCACCCGGCCAGCCAGTTATGGTATGTTGTAACTGGTTAAAAATATTAATATTGATTTGATACACCGGCCCTTGCTCTACCGCGAGTTGCGCCATACCATTACTGTTATAATCTTCTTCCGTTAGTTTAAGAATGGGTTTGCCAACGGTATCAGAAAGCCAGATCACAGCTTTTTTGATCAACTGATTTTCCCAAACACAATCTTTAACCAACCACGGGGTATCAAAGCGTGTTAGACCCGATGCTGCATCCACATCCAAAACGAACTCTACGTTATCTGATAGTTGCAGGAAGGTTGCAGGCACTTCGCCCGAGATTTCGCCCTCCACAGCCTTCCGTACAATCGGTGCTTTCTTGGCGCTCCAGGCCATCAGGATAATTTCGCGGGCTTTAAATATGGTACCCACGCCCATGGTGATGGCCTTGGTTGGTACGTTTTGCTTACCACCAAAATCGCGCGAAGCATCACGGCGGGTCAAATCATCAAGCGTAACCAACCGCGTACCCGAGTTTGGTGCCGAGCCCGGCTCATTAAAACCGATGTGGCCTGTACGGCCTATCCCTAATAACTGCAGGTCTAATCCGCCTAAGTCTTCTATCTGTCGTTCGTATTCCAAACAAAAATCGGCAACCGCATCTTGCGGCAGCGTACCGTCTGGGATATGGATATTGGCTTTTTTAATGTCCACATGGTCAAATAAATTTTCGTTCATGAAGGTAACGTAGCTTTGCACCGCGTCGGGCTTCATGGGGTAATACTCGTCAAGGTTAAAGGTGATCACGTTTTTGAAAGATAGCCCCTCTTCTTTATGTAAACGCACCAGTTCTGCATACACCTTTATTGGTGTAACACCTGTTGCCAGGCCAAGTACGGCCTGCTCGCCGGCGGCATCTTTTTTATTGATAAGGTCGGCAATGCGTTTTGCAACAGCTACTGATGCTGCGTTTTGGTCGGAGTAGACGGTAACGGGCAGTTTCTCGTACCGGGTTTCTTCTAATAAATTTAATCTGGCCATTGGCTTAGGGTGTAATTGGTTTACAATGATGCTAAACAAATATATCAGATATTTATATACAGGCGGTTTTAATTTATCTTTTGTGGCTGGCGGCAAAACAGGTAAATTAGCGCATGCCCGCACTCAACAAAAACCTGCAAAAACTATTTACCATCGCTCAAAAAGACGAAAAGCTGGGGATAGGGCTCATGTCGGGCACATCGTTAGACGGGTTGGATATCGCACTTTGCAAATTTAAAGGCAGCGGCATCCACACGGAGTTTAAGCTTATAGATTTCATCACTATACCTTACGCGGACGGATTTAAGCACGAGGTACAAGAGGTGTTCGCCAAAAAACTGGTGAGCCTGCAGAAGGTTACTTTACTAAACGCATACATCGGGAATTTTCATGGCGAATTGATATTGCAGACATTAACTAAGTGGGGTATTAAACCTACGGATGTTGACTTTATTGCCAGCCACGGCCAAACTATTTACCATGCGCCAAAACGCCTGCACAAGCAGCCCGGCTATGGTAACGCTACCCTGCAAATTGGCGATGCCGACCATATAGCCGTTAAAACCGGCATTTTAACCATCAGCGATTTTAGGCAGAAGCACATTGCCGCGGGTGGAGAGGGTGCACCGTTGGCCTTATATGGCGATGTGATACTGGGTAGCAAACCCGGCGAGAACCGCATCCTGCTGAACATAGGGGGCATAGCTAACCTTACTTATTTACCTGCGGATATAGGAGCGGAAGTTTTATGTAGCGACATCGGCCCCGGCAACACCTTAATAGATGCTGCCTGCCGCGAATATTTTGGTAAAGCTTATGATGAAGATTCAGAAATTGCTAAATCGGGCGAGGTGAATGATGTTTTGTTGGATGCGCTGTTAGACCATCCTTTTTTTAGGGAAACCGCACCAAAAACTACCGGCCCCGAATTGTTTAATTTAGAATTTGTGGCCGACGCGCAACAGGCGGTTAGGCTATTCAACATCAATAAAACCGATCTGGTAGCTACCCTAAGTGCTTTAACAGGACGGTCTATAAGTAATTTTATAAAAGCCAACTTTAACCAGCCCGATCTTAAAATATTTGTTAGCGGGGGCGGTGCCTGGAACCCGTACGTTATTAATTATCTAAAAAATACCATGCCCAACGTAACCATCGCTAATACCGCCGAACTGGGGATTGACCCTGATGCGAAGGAGGCCATACTTTTTGCTTTATTAGGTAACGAAGCACTTTGCGGTGAACCGATTCCTATTGGTAATAGCCCCGCCGTACTAATGGGGAAGTTTAGTTTTCCCTTGTAAACACAAAACCCTCTTTCCATAATTAGAAAGAGGGTTTTTTATACGCGAATATGGCTTTAATAAAGCAAATTATCATACGGATATCTTTCCGCATGCGCCTTTTTCACGTACTCGTAAAGCAGTTCCCTAAACTCGTCTACATTTTCCTTTTCGGTAGCCGAGATAAATATGGCAGGGCTGTTGTTTTTAGCCATCCAGCTATGTTTAAAATCATCAAGGGTTAGTGGTTCTTCGGTTACGTCAACATGGTGTTGCTCGGGCACAAAGGCATCTATCTTATTGAAAACAGTTATGATCTGTTTATCTATAGCGCCAAGTTCTTTAAGCGTTTCGTTAACCGTACGGATCTGGTCTTCAAAGCTTGGGTGGGAGATATCTACCACGTGGATCAAAATATCAGCCTCGCGTACTTCGTCTAATGTAGATTTAAAACATTCTACCAAATGGTGTGGCAGCTTGCGGATAAACCCAACGGTATCCGACAGCAGGAACGGTACATTCTCGATAACCATTTTTCGAACAGTAGTATCCAGCGTAGCAAACAACTTGTTTTCGGCAAACACCTCCGATTTCGACAGCATGTTCATGATGGTAGATTTACCAACGTTGGTATAACCCACCAATGCTACACGAATGAGTTGCTGGCGGTTTTTGCGCTGTGTTTCGTTCTGACGGTCGATCAGCTTCAAGCGATCTTTCAGTAACGAGATCTTGTTTAATATTAAACGCCTATCTGTTTCTATCTGCGACTCGCCTGGTCCGCGCATACCAATACCACCCTTTTGGCGCTCTAAGTGAGTCCAAAGGCGGGTTAGGCGGGGTAGCAGGTATTGTAGCTGGGCAAGCTCCACCTGTGTTTTAGCCTGCGCTGTTTGGGCACGGCCGGCAAAAATATCAAGGATGAGGTTGCTACGGTCAAGTACCTTTACATTCAGTTCGCGCTCAATATTACGTAACTGAGACGGGGTAAGTTCGTCGTCAAAAACAACGATGTCTATTTCTTCGGCAATTACATATTCTTTTATCTCATCCAGTTTACCGGTACCTACAAACGTAGATCGCTCGGGACGCTGTAATTTTTGGGTAAAGGTTTTCACGGTGAGGCCGCCTGCGGTCTCCACCAAAAATTCTAATTCCTCTAAATATTCTTTTTCGCGTTCTTCGGTTTCGTGTGGTGTAATTACACCAACCAAAACCACTTTTTCCTGCTTTTCGGCAGTATCAAAAAACTTTGGTTTCATTTTAAAAATGATTAACAATTAAAGTATAAAGGTAAACATTAAGTTACCTCCAATATAACTCACTATACGCTTGTTATGTTCACATGGCATTTAATAATTATAGATTGACGATTTCGCTCCTGTGGAATACACCAGGAAGCGTTTGACATGGGCGTCAGGAACTGATCTGTTCATGACAACTTCACCAAGGCATGTCGACAAGGATTGCCAAATAGAAAGTTGCTGCGTGAGGGTATTATATTAGGATCAACATGATACGCAAAGATATTCAATTACGGGCTAATTACAAACCCTTCACAAACTCGCGCATGGCTGCGCCCGGGTCCTGTTTTTTCATGAAATTCTCGCCTATTAAAAACCCGTTGAAACCGGCTGCCTTTAATTGCTTAATGGTTTCGGTGTCGCTAATGGCGCTTTCCGAGATCTTCATGAACTCGTTAGGGATATGCTCAGCAAGTTTAAAAGAGTTTTCTACCGTTACGGTAAAATCGGCCAGGTTACGGTTGTTTACGCCAATAGCATCCAGGTTTGTATCAATGCTTCGTTCCAGCTCTTCTAAGTTATGCACTTCTAAAAGCACATTCAGGTCGAGGCTTTTGGCAAGGCTTGCAAGGCTCTTAATTTCGGCAGGGGTTAGGATGGCTGCTATCAGTAAGATAATATCAGCACCCAATGATTTTGCTTCGATAACCTGGTACTCATCTATCATAAAATCTTTACGAAGGATGGGAATACTGGTAGCGCGGCGGGCACGGCTAACATCCATTTTGCGGCCCATAAAAAAGCCGTAATCCGTCAATACCGAGCATGCCGAAGCCCCCGCAGCAGCGTAATCTTTAGTTACATCTTTTACCAGCGCATCGTCGTTTATAATCCCCTTCGATGGCGACTTCCGTTTAAACTCGGCTATAATACCTGTACGATCCGGCGCCAGCAAAAAATCTTTAAAAGAATAAGTTTCCCGGTGGAAGTATTCAGATTCTTCCAGTTGGCTGTAGGTGGTGCGCACCTTATCACGCTCAACCTCTATCTTTTTATAAGCAACTATTTTATCAAGTATGTTCATTGTTTTCTTTATTGTCATGCTGAGCGATAGCGAAGCATCTGTTTGCCGATTGCACAGTTCATGAATAGATCCTTCGCTATCGCTCAGGATGACAAATTTACTTATTTAATGTTTTACTAAGTCTTCAACCAGTTCTGCATCATTTCTTTCCCGTACTCGGTTAGTACCGATTCGGGGTGGAATTGTACGCCGCGCACGTTGTATTCCTTGTGCCTTAAAGCCATAACCGAGCCATCTTGTTCATCAATAGCGGTAATTTCTAATGCAGCGGGCAGGTCTTTCTCTACCACCCACGAGTGGTAACGGCCTACTTTAAAGGTATCGGGCAGGCCTGCAAAAAGTGGCTCGCCGCTATCCGTAACTTTTATTGCCGTAGCTATACCATGCATAGGTTGTGGCAGGTTATAAAGCTTGCCGCCAAATACCTCCGCAATAGCCTGCTGGCCAAGGCACACACCAAACATACTTTTTGTCGGCGCGTATTTTTCTATCACCTGCAAAAGCAAACCCGCTTCTGACGGTATGCCCGGCCCCGGCGAAAGGATGATGTGGCTAAACGCGTCTACATCCTCCAGTTTAAATTTATCGTTCCTCCAAACCTCACATTGCAAACCTAACTCGTTTACCAGATGCACCAGGTTATAGGTGAAAGAATCGTAATTGTCTATGATTAATATTTTCATTTTTTACACACCCCTAACCCCTCTCAAGAGGGGATTTGTTCTTTAACTAATTTCTAATCACCAGTCTCTAACCTCTAACTACAGCTCCTCCGCTAATTCTATCGCTTTCCTCAGCGCGGCTATTTTATTATCAACTTCCTTCAATTCGCTTTCGGCGATAGAGCCGGCCACAATGCCCGCGCCTGCCTGGTAATGCAGCGTATTGTTTTTGCTGAGGAACGAACGAATCATAATGGCGTGGTTAAAATCGCCGTTAAAGCCAAAGAAACCGATGGCACCGCTGTAAAAGCTGCGTTTGCTTTTTTCGTTCTCGTCTATGATCTCCATGGCGCGGTACTTTGGAGCACCGCTTAGCGTACCCGCCGGGAAGGTATCGGCCACAATTTTAAATGATGTGGTGCCCGGTTTAAGCGTACCGCTTACATGCGATACCAGGTGGATAAGGTGCGAGTAATATTGCACCTCTTTAAATGCTTTAACACTTACGTTTTCGCAATGGCGGCTTAGGTCGTTGCGGGCAAGGTCGACCAGCATTACGTGCTCAGCAGATTCTTTGGGGTCGGCCTCCAGCTGGCGGGCAAGCTCTGCGTCTTTCTCGTCATCGCCGCTGCGTTTAAATGTGCCGGCAATAGGGAATATGCTTGCAGTATTGTTTTTAATGGTGATCTGTGCCTCGGGCGACGAGCCGAAGATGCGGAAGTCGCCGTAGTCAAAATAAAATAAATACGGCGATGGGTTGATGGAGCGCAGCGCACGGTACACGTTAAATTCATCACCCAAAAATTTGCGCGAGAACGCCCTTGAAGGTACTATCTGGAAAACATCACCACGATAAATGTGCTGTTTCATTTTCTCGACGATAGCGATAAAATCCTCATTGGTCAGGTTAGACTTTTCGGCCTCGTTGCTTTTAAAGCTATACTCGGGGAAGTTTTTGTTTTTGATAAGGTCTTCTATCTTCTCTAACCCGTTGGTTTTCGGTTGCCCTTCTACCTGGTTGTGGAAAATGTACAGCTCGTTTTTAAAGTGATCTATAGCAATGATGTAACTGTAGATATGGTACTGCATCACCGGGATCTTGCGGGTGGTGTCAGCACTTTCCTTTAAACGGATGGTTTCGAAATGCTCAACCGCCTCATGCGTAAAGTACCCGAACAAGCCGTTAGACAGGATCTTGGAGGTATTTGCCTCTACCTCAAACCGGGCAGTAAAATTGTTTATCTCGTCGGTAATATCAAATTCGCCGGGGGCGCTTACTTCTTCAGTTCCATCGGGGAATTTCTTTTTAAGGGTTTTGTTGTCTAAAACCAAGCCGCTAAAAGGGGCGCAGCATACAAAGCTTAAGCTGTTTTCGCGGCTGTGGTAGTCCGAACTTTCCAGCAGCAGCGAGTTAGGGAAAACATCCCTTAAGCGCAGGTAAATACTCACCGGTGTAGTGGTATCTGCAAGTAGCTTTTTATGGGTAGTGGTAATTTTATATTTTTTCATTAGTGATTATCTCAGAGCGCATTAAACAAAAAAACCCGGCGAATTGAGCGTTCGCCGGGTTTCAAATTAGGTTTACATTTGATTAGTACTGCATATCAAAAACTATCCGGCCTGCCATGTTTTCACATAGTGCCACCAATTGGTATTAAGAGTAGTTTTTTTCATATCGTGGCGACAAATTTATACAAAAAATTGAATTAACAAATTTTTTGTCGACTTTTTTAGTGGGTAATTCCAAAAAAGGTGTGTCCGGGTGCATCTTTTGTCATTAAAGCGATGGCTACCACGATGATAACCAAGGCTAATGAGTAAAAAATAGCGATGGCTTTATGCTTGTTTTCGGGCAAAGTCGCCTTTTTTGATTTGCTGTGGCCAATGGTGATCAGGATCATGGCGATGATCATCATGGTAATGTGTTCCACCGTCCAGTAGCGTGCAGTAGGGTCTTTCATTACACCCCCGCCAAACTTAACGTTAGGGCTTATGAAATACAACACAAGCCCAATTAAAATTTGAGTATGCACGGATATCATGGTAAACAGGTTGAGTTTGCGGTTACCGTTGCTGTACGCTTTTTTGCCAAACCAATCGGCAAAGGCCCTAACAATAGCAATTGCAACCAATAAAAATACGATGTACCTGAAACCGGAGTGGAATGACAGGAAAAACTGATAAGCGTTCATGCGTTTAAAATTTGACCCGAATATAAATATAAGTTAGCATTGAACAATAATCGCCTGTATTATCCCTTTTCTTCCCAAACCATACATAAGTGCAAAATAGTATCAACCGCTTTTTGCATATCCTGTACAGATACCCACTCCTGCTTGCTGTGAAAAGCATGTTCGCCTGCAAAAATATTAGGTGTAGGCAAACCCATGAAAGATAACCGCGAACCGTCGGTGCCGCCACGGATGCTGCAAAGTTTTGGCTGCAGGCCTGCACGGCGCATGGCTTCCATCCCGTAATCTACAATTTGCGGGTGTTGGGCCAGCACATTTTTCATGTTGCGGTATTGCTGGTGCGTTTCTAATGTATATGTAGCGTTTGGATAACCTTTTAATATTTCGTCGGCCACCTTCCGTATAACATCTGCATGCTTTTTTAAATTCTCTTCTTCAAAATCGCGAATAATAAAATCGACAACGGCGGTTTCTACATGCCCGCTTAGATCAACCGGGTGCACAAAGCCGTGCATATCTGCAGTGTGTTCCGGCGACAAATTATCCGGCAAAGCCGAAACTATTTTACCTGCAATTTTTATTGCGCTTTCCATTTTGCCCTGCGCAAACCCGGGGTGCGCGCTTATGCCGTTTATGGTAAGTTTTGCACCATCGGCGCTAAAGGTTTCATTTTCCATGTTGCCGGCGCTTTCGCCATCCATAGTATAGGCGGCAAATGCACCAATCTTGGCAATATCGGTCTTATCTACCCCTCGGCCAATCTCTTCATCGGGTGTAAATAATATCTTTATGGTTCCATGTTTTATTTTGGAGTGATGCATCAACTGGTGGCAGGCGTCCATTATTTCGGCAAGTCCGGCTTTGTTATCCGCCCCCAAAAGTGTAGTGCCCGATGCCGTTATAATGTCATTTCCCAGTTGGTTTTTCAGGTCGGGATGGTCTTTCAATTTGATAATTTGTGCAGCATCATCCGGCAGGGAAATATCACCCCCCTGGTAATTTTTGTGGATGAGGGGTTTAACGCCCTTGCCGCTGCAATCCGGCGAGGTATCCATGTGTGAACAAAAGCAGATCACCGGTATGTCGGCCTTATCAGAATTAGACGGAATGGTGGCATACACATAGCCATATTCGTCGAGATGGGCATCATTAATGCCTATTTCTAATAGTTCGGTTACCAGTAAACGGCCAAGGTCTTTTTGCTTTTGGGTAGAGGGTATTGTTGTGGATGCGGGGTCAGATTGTGTATCTATCTGTACATACCGTAAAAATCTATCGGTAGCAGTGTAACTTAAGGGTGTGTTAAAATCCATAGAAAGCCTATATTAGTGGAAATTTTATTTGCCCGGTTGTGTTTAACCGCAGCTAATTTGTAAATATCAAACATAAATTCAATTGAAAAAGTATCTTTTATTTATTGTACTGGCATTAGCCTTTTATAAAGGTAAGGCGCAGGGTAGTTTAAACTATGCCACCTTTGGTATTGGTTTAAGCGCAAGTTTAAACCGCCCGTATGCCGATCTTAAAAAAGAGTATAATAATAAATCGTTTGCGTTAACCCTCAATTATTTTTATACACCTTATGTGCCTATTGGTTTAGAGTTCCAGATAGGTAAACTATCCGGCGGTGGCACAGACCTTAAGATAGATAAAGACGGCCGCCAATACGAAAACAATTATAAGGCGGTAATAGTGCATATGGATGTGCAGGCCGGCGAAATAATGAATTACCAGGGCAGCACGGTATTGAATGTGCTGAAAAACTTTTACCTGGGGTCAGGTATAGGTGGTATCATGAATAGCGTTAAAACACAAAGGGTAAGTGTTATTAACCCTCCTTATATGTTTCCGGGCACAGATAGCGGCGTTAACCTGATAATCCCTTTGCGTTTTGGTTACGAGTTTAAGTTTTATAACGAATATGACCAGCCAAACATCCGCCTGGACATTGGTTATCAGCATAATATAACCTTTGGCGAGGGTATTGATGGTTACGCCGACCCTACCACTAAGTTTAAGAACAACGCGCTTGACCAATACAGGCAAATTACCGTAGGTATTAAGGTGAACTTTGGCGGCCAAAATTCATACGATAAAGAGATTAGGGGGTACTAAGTTGAACATAGAAGAACTACGCGATTACTGCCTGGATAAACCAGGTGTTACCGAAAGCTTCCCGTTTGGTGAGGATACACTTGTTTTTAAAGTGGCCGATAAGGTTTTTATGCTTACCGGATTAGATTCGCCAAGTTTTAACGTAAAATGCGACCCGGAGCGTGCCATTGAACTACGGGAGCAGTACAGCGAAGTGCAGCCCGGCTTTCACATGAATAAAAAACATTGGAACACCGTACATACCGATGGTTCGCTTACCAATAAACAATTGCGTGAGATGATAGACCACTCATACGACCTGGTTTTTGCGAGTTTACCCAAAAAGCTGCAGGCCGAAATTGCCGACAGTAAATAATGTTATGAAAAGAAATTTCTTTCTGCTGATTGCCCTTTGTTGCTGGCTGCGGGGTTACGCCCAGCTTACCCCCTTTGAGCAAAGCAAGGATAAAAATTACACGGCCACGTATGCTGAGGTGATGACCTATTATAAAAGCCTCGCCAAAGCACAGCCGCAAATGCACCTTTTTAATTATGGTAGCACGGATATTGGCAAGCCGCTAATGTTAGTAGTTTTATCTAAAGATAAGGTGTTTGACCCGGCGCAAATCAAAAAGCAAAACAAGCGTGTATTGCTCATCAACAACGGCATCCACCCCGGCGAGCCCGAGGGCATTGATGCCAGTATGATGCTGGTGCGGGATCTGCTAAAAAAGAATCAATTGCCAAAAGACGTAGTGCTTTGCTTTATTGCCCTGTACAATATTGATGGTAATATGAACCGCGGCGTATCGCGCGTAAACCAAAACGGCCCCCGCGCTTATGGCTTTCGGGGCAACTACCGCAACCTGGACCTTAACCGCGATTTTATAAAGGCCGATAGTAAAAATGCCCTTGCCTTTACGCAGATCCTGAACACCTGGCAGCCGGAAGTTTTACTGGATAACCACACCAGCGATGGTGCCGACTACCAGTACGTGATGACGCTGATAGAAACCCAAAAGGATAAACAAAATCCAATATTGGCAGCCTATACAGATAAAACCCTTACGCCCGACCTGTATAAAGGGATGAAAAAAAGTGGTTATGAAATGATCCCTTACGGGGCCGGTGAACAAGGCCTGCCAGATAGCGGAATTGTTAGCTTTATGGAAACGCCGCGCTTTTCTACCGGTTTTGCTGCACAGCATAACATCATTAGTTATATGACGGAAACGCATATGCTTAAACCTTTTGATAAACGCGTGTGGGCAACCTATGCTTTTATGCAAAACCTAATAAACATTTGTCAGCGTGATGCGACAGTTTTAGGCATTATGAAAAAGCGGGTTGATGCCGAAGTGAGCAAACAAAAAACCTTCGCCCTTAACTGGATATTGGATGAAAACAAAGTAGATACCATCACCTTTAAAGGCTACGCCGCCGAATATAAAACCAGCGACGTAAGCGGCCTTAAACGGCTTTTTTATGACCGTGAAAAGCCTTATAGCAAACCTATAAAGTTTTATAACACCTACAAAGCAAGTGCTACTGCAGATAAGCCTGTAGCGTACATTATCCCGCAAGCGTGGGGCAAGGTTATCGATTTATTTAAGTTAAACAACGTTGCCATGAGCCGCCTGGCGCATGATACTACGCTGAGTTTGCAGATGTATAACATTGCCGATTACAAGACGGGCACAAGGCCGTACGAAGGGCACTACATCCATACCAATGTAAAGCTAAATCCGGTGGATGATAAAGTGAAGTTTTACGAGGGCGATTACGTGGTGTATGTAAACCAGCCCATTAACCGCTATATTGTAGAAACGCTGGAACCGCAAGGCGTAGACTCCTTCTTCGCCTGGAACTTTTTTGATAGCGTGCTCGGCCAAAAAGAATACTTTTCTGATTATGTTTTTGAAGATGTTGCCGCCAAAATGCTAAAGGATAACCCGGGGCTCCGCAAGAAACTGGATGATGCCAAAGCGGCCGACCCTAAATTGGCGGCAAGCGCGGGCGCGCAACTCAACTGGGTGTACCGAAACTCGCCTTATTTCGAAAAAACTTACCTGCGCTATCCGATAGGCAGGTTGCTTACCAATTCTAAACTCAACCTGCAATGATGGAAATTTTCCTGGCGTCGCCCGTGGCGTCAATCATATTTGTAATTACAATGGCTACCTCGCTTTGGGCTTTCTCTAACGAGAATATCTATGGCGAATTTATATTGAATCCCTATAACGTATCGCGTGGGCACAAGGTGTACACAGTTATCACCAGCGGGCTGATCCATAAAGACTGGAACCACCTGTTTTTTAACATGCTGTCGTATTATTTCTTTGCTTTTCAGTTAGAGAGTATGCTGGGGCACTGGCAGTTTGGTTTGCTATATGTGCTCAGTTTGATATTAAGCGACCTCCCATCCATCCAAAAACATAAAGATAACATTTGGTATAATAGCCTTGGCGCCTCAGGTGCCATCAGCGCAGTGATATTCAGCTTTATCATGTTTAACCCAAAGGCACAAATGGGTTTAATGTTTATACCGATACCTATCCCCGCCTGGATCTTCGGGATACTATACCTGGTGTACTGCCACTTTGCATCCAAACACGCGCGGGATAATGTTAACCACGATGCCCACTTATATGGCGCGGTTAGCGGCGTAGTGATTACATTCGCGTTGCACCACGATGTTATTAATGAATTTGTAAGGCAGTTTTAATTAGGCAGATCGATAGCTTCTTTGCTTATTTTGTTACCATCGGCATCAAACAAAAAGCTCATGGGTTCATTCGGGTTTTTGATAATCTCTAAGAGCAGGAAACCCCAGTTTTTCCAGAAGTTTTCTAATACTTGCCCGTAGGTTTTGTTGGTCCATTCATCAAATAATGGCTTGCTGCTTATGCCGCGCAGGGGCATATCTTCAATAT
Organism: Mucilaginibacter sp. UYNi724; assembly: GCF_054057495.1. NCBI lineage: Bacteria > Pseudomonadati > Bacteroidota > Sphingobacteriia > Sphingobacteriales > Sphingobacteriaceae > Mucilaginibacter > Mucilaginibacter sp. UYNi724. The sequence continues at coordinate 44,228 of NZ_JBSRZI010000011.1, forward strand.
AAATATCTTCGCCAACGGGTAAAATATTATACTCCGGCAGGCGGTTAAACAGGTAGTTGCTGTAAAATACCCGGCCGCTAAATTCATCGAACTGGATAGGGTGCAGCAAGTCGTCTTTTATCTGGCTGTAAATTTTATGATGATAACCAAAGTTGGCGGCATTGTCCTGTAGACAAATTACGAGGCCAAAATCTTTTATCCGCAAAGCAAATGTTTGGGTGTTGATCTCATCGCGGTAGCCAAACTCTTCGGGCTTGTTATCTACCTTAAATAAAAATAGGCTGTAAGGTTTAAACTCTTCAAATATAATAGGCAGGTTAAGGCTCTGCAGCATCAAATGCAGGTGGCTAAATTTATGGATAATGGCTTGCGATACGCTAAACTCCTCGCCCTGCGCATGCATCATTTTAATGCCTGATTGGATCTCGTTAAAGATAATCCCGTATAAAAGTTTGCTGGTCCATTGAAAAAGCTTTAGCTCATCAAGCGCCTTTACGCCTTCGTAGCCATTGGCAAACGCGGCAGCAACTTCCAGTTCAAGCGGGTCTAAATATTCCTCGTTAACGGCAGCTGAGCACGGGATCTTCAGGTCTTTGTATGTAGCTATGCTTTCGTCGAGCAGTTTAAAAGGCTGGTCTTCCAGGTTGTAAAGGCTCATTAGCCATTGGGGGAACACCTGGATCTTTTCTTCTTCGCTTTGCAGGGCCGCGCCTGTTAAAAAGCAGTTGCGGTTACTAAAGTTAAAACGTTCGAACGGTGCGTAAATTTGTGCCGGCATGGCTGCAAAGATAAGCAGGAAATTAACTTAATGTTTTAGCTTTGGTATTATTGACATGCGGCTTACTTATCAACCCTTCGAGCTACTTCTAAAGCACACATTCACCATCGCCAAATTTTCGCGTACAAGCACGCCTTTGATGCTGGTACAGCTTACTCACGAAGGCCAAACCGGCTATGGCGAAGCGTCCATGGTGCCTTACATGGGCGAAAGCCACCAAAGCGCCGCGGCGTTTTTAAGCACGGTAGATTTAAGCCAATTTAGGTTTCCGTTTGATTTTGCTTTGATTATTAATTATCTGGATAGCATAACCCCCGGCCAGCCGGCCATAAAAGCGGCTATTGATATTGCCCTGCATGATCTGGATGGAAAACTACAAGGTAAGCCATGTTGGGAGTTATTAGGCAGCGTCCCCGCCAAAATGCCGGTGACCAGTTATACCATTGGCATCGATACAGAAGACATCATCCTGCAAAAAGTTAAAGAAGCCAAAGGCCTAAAAGTGATAAAAGTAAAGCTTGGCCGCGATAGCGATAAAGAACTGATCCGAACCATTCGATCGGTTACCGATGTGCCGCTGTATGTAGATGCCAACCAAGGGTGGACTGACCGTAAACAAAGCCTCGATCTGATCTTTTGGCTGCACGAACAAGGTGTAAAACTAATAGAGCAGCCGATGCTAAAAACGGACATCGACGGCAATGCCTGGATAACAGAACACAGCCCCATCCCCATCATTGGAGACGAAGCTGTGCAGCGTTTGTCAGATGTTGATGATGCCAAAGGTGTTTACCACGGCATCAATATCAAACTCATGAAATCTGCCGGAATGTACGAGGCTAAACAAATGATAAACAAAGCCCGCGAACTTGATCTTAAAATACTCATAGGCTGTATGAGCGAAACCAGCTGCGCCACCCTTGCCGCCGCCGCCCTTGCCCCACAATGCGATTGGGCCGACATTGACGGGCCGTTACTCACCACAAACAATCCGTATCAAATACCCGCGATGGTTGATGGTAAGTGGGTGTTAAGTGATAAAGTAGGGTTGGGGTTGAATGTTATCGGGTAATTTACTCGCTACGCTTCGCTGGCGACCCTCTTTGCGAAGCAGAGAGGGTAGAAAAAAATAAAATATTTTATCCTCTTTGCGCGCAGTGAAGAGAGGATAGTCGAGCAAAGCAATGACCGGGTGAGTAAATAGCCGCAATGACATTGGAAAAAGTCTTAAAATCAAAAAAGGGATGCTTTCGCACCCCCTTTTCTTCGTTAGTTAGTTTAGTCAGTATAGTGTTGTTATTATAGTTCTTCGTCGTGCTGGCTTACGTCCAAACCTGCAAGCTCTTCTTCAGGAGTAACGCGTAGCGGGCTGATCAGGTCGGTTATTTTAAGTAGTACAAATGCACCTACAAAAGCAAATACCGATACTGCCACCAATGCAACAACGTGTTTGATGAATAATGAAGTTTCGCCGTAAGCCAAGCCATTAGCGCCAGCGCTGTTAACAGCTTTGGTAGCAAAAATACCTGTCATTAACATACCTACCATACCACCCACACCGTGGCAAGGGAATACGTCAAGGGTATCATCGATGTTGGTTTTGCTTCTCCAGATAACTACCAGGTTACTTACAACCGCGGCAACTATACCAATTATTAACGAGCTTGATACGGTTACAAAACCTGCGGCTGGTGTTACAGCAACCAAACCCACAACAGCACCTATACAAGCGCCCATTGCCGATGGTTTTTTACCTCTAAGGATATCAAAGAAGATCCATGACATGGCAGCGGCAGCAGAAGCTGTAGTTGTAGTTGCTAATGCAGTAGCAGCAAGTTCACCAGAACCTAATGCAGAACCCGCGTTGAAACCGAACCAGCCGAACCAAAGTAAACCTGTACCTAATATTACGTAGCTGATACGTGCCGGTGTGTGAACCTCTTCTGCACCGGTACGTTTTTTAAGGTAAAGTGCCGATGCAAGTGCAGCCCAACCGGCAGACATGTGTACCACGGTACCACCTGCAAAGTCTAACACACCATATTTAAAGAAGATACCTTCAGGGTGCCATGTAGCATGAGCCAGAGGGATGTAAATTACAATAATGAAAAGTGTGATGAAAATTAAGTATGAGTTGAAACGGATACGCTCAGCAAATGCACCTGTAATAAGCGCCGGGGTAATAACCGCGAACTTTAACTGGAACATTGCGAAAAGGATAACCGGGATAGTTCCCCATGCTACACCCAGAGTGTTTTGCATCATGAAGAATGATTTAGGGTTACCAATTAAGCCAAGGCCGCCAACATCTTCACCAAAAGCCATGCTGAAACCAAACACCACCCAGATGATAGTGATAAGGCCCATACATACAAAGCTTTGTAACATGGTAGAGATGACGTTCTTTTTACGCACCATACCGCCGTAAAAGAAGGCAAGACCCGGTGTCATTAATAATACCAGCGCGGTTGAAATTAGTAACCATGCAACATCGGCACCATTGTAAGTTGCCGGTTTGGCAGCTACTGTTGCTCCCGGGTACATAAACGCCAGGATAACTACAATAACGAGAATTCCAAAGGGTACAATTTTTTTCATGTTAAGATTTAAGTTAATAATTGATTGTTTAGTACATAGTTAATTAATCGGGTGGTTGGGCCGATAATTAATTTTTATAATTAATGTAATGATCAGTTTAACCTCATAGCCGGTTCATTCATAGAAGAGTTTTTCAACTCGTCGGTTAAATACTGGATATTGGATTTAATGTTAAAGATTATGAAATAAGCGAGACTGAATACCAGGGATAATAGTACGCTTACCAAAATGGCCACTTTTGCAATATCCTGCAATGCTTCTACCTTAAAAGCAAGCATTGTTGTAAAGATGGACATGGTAAAACCGATGCCGGCCAACGTGCCCATACCAAAAACCTGTTTCCATTTAACATTATTTGGCAGGCTGGCCAATTTTAATGCTACAAGCACACGGCTGAACAAGAAAATGCCTGCCGGTTTACCTATAACCAAGCCAAATATGATACCCATACCCAAGCTTGTCCCTAATGAACTTACGATGTGCTCGGGCATTAATATGGCTGTATTAGCAAGTGCAAAAAGGGGCAAAATCAAAAAGTTAACCCAGCCGTGAATGGCTTTTTCAATTTTAGGCAATGTTTTTACAGGGGTAGCAAATGCCACCAATACGCCTGTTATACTTGCCTCAACACCAGAGTTAAATATCGCATACCATATCAATAACGACAATGTTATTTGTATCACACCAAACTTTACCTTAAAATAGTTGCAGGCAAATAATGCCGCGTAAAGTATAGCTGCAATACCTAACAACACCCAGTTAAGATGGCCGCCGTAAAATAAGGCTATTACCACAATGGCGCCAAGGTCGTCAATTATAGCAAGGGCCATAAGTAATATTTTTAACCCTACAGGTACCCGGCTGCCCAATAACGACGCAACCCCTACAGAAAAAGCAATATCAGTGGCGGTAGGTATGCCCCAGCCATGTACATAGCTGGTGTGTAAATTAAACGCCACAAATATCATAGCAGGAACAGCCATGCCACCAAGAGCAGCGCCAAATGGCAAAATGGCTTTTTTTAAGCTCGAAAGTTCACCATTGATCAACTCCCTTTTAATTTCCATCCCGGCCATTAAAAAAAAGAATGCCATCAGGAAATTATTTATAAAGCTCGTAAAGTTTTCAGGTGCATGAAAAGATGTGGGGTTATGTAACCAGTCGCGGTTCCAAAAATCCCGGTACAGGTGCGTAACTCCGCTCATATTAGCCAGTAACATAGATACCATGGTACACACAATAAGCATGATGCCGGTAAAGCGGCTGTCATTTATTAATATCCTTAACGGATTAATTGCTTTGATCAGTAATTTTTCCATGGCAATGTTATAGTTATAAATACCCGGCTGTATTTGATGTAGCCAGGTATTTATTATGATTCAAATTAATCTACGTAGCCTAAAACGCCCATTTCAGGTATGTCAAGCCCTGCAATCTCATCTTCTGCTTTAACCCTGATAGGGGTAATTTTATTTGATATTTTAAAGAAGATGTACATCACGATAAATACAAATACTACACAGGTTACTGTGCCAATGCACTGTGCGCCAAGCTGGCCCCAATCGCCATAAAAGCCACCTTTTACAGTGCCTTTAACACCATTCCAGCCATCGCCGTATGAACCATCAGCAAAAAGGCCTAATGATAAAACGCCCCATGCGCCATTGGCGCCATGCACTGCAAACGCGCCTACAGGGTCGTCAATTCTAAATTTATTATCCATCAGATGAATAACTAATACAACCAGGCAACCCGCTATTGCGCCAATTATAACCGATGATAATGAGTTAACAAACGCGCAAGGTGCTGTTATAGCTACCAAACCTGCAAGCATGCCATTTGCAAGCATACCCGGGTCTGGTTTTTTACCTTGCATGTACAATATAGCTAACACAGCCAGTGTGCCAGCGGTACCGGCCATCATGGTATTTACGGCAACTATACTGATACGAAAATCGCCACCGGCCAATGTAGAGCCAGGGTTAAAGCCAAACCAGCCTAAAGCCAAAATAAAAGTACCTAATAATGCCATTGGGATATTGTGCCCGGGGATAGTGTTAGCTGAACCATCGGCATTAAACTTGCCGATACGCGGGCCAATAATTATAGCGCCTGCAAGGGCTGCAATACCACCAACAAGGTGCACAACAGATGAGCCCGCAAAATCAACCATGCCATGCCCTAATCCAAAATTAGCGCCCAGTTGAGACAGCCAGCCGCCACCCCAAACCCAGTTGCCGTATATTGGATACACGAACATGGAGATGAATAAGCCAAATATCAGGAAAGACTTAAATGACCATCTTTCAGCCATTGAACCCGTAGGGATAGTGGCGGTCGTATCCATAAATACCATTTGGAATAAGAAAAGGGTAAATACACCCACATCATAAACCTTGCTGTTTAAGAAAAATCCAACAGAGCCGGCAATGCCAAAGTCGTGCCCAAACAAGTGTATCACAACTTCGTGGCTTACTACGCCCGGTGCGCCGCCTAAAGTAGCTGCGTTAAGCGCGCCGCCAAACATAAATGCAAAGCCGCAAACCCAAAATCCGAACATGCCGATCGCATAAACCATAAAGTTCATACCCATGGTATGTGCAACATTTTTCTTTTGTGTAAACCCGGTTTCAACCAAAGCGAAACCAGCTTGCATAAACATTACCAGGAACCCTGCTATAAGGGTCCACATGATGTTGATGGCAATTTTGTTGTGCCCAATAGCGTCAACAATTTCGGTAGCGGTTGGCTGACCGGATTTTGCAGCTGTAACATCGGCTGCGGTTCCGGTTTTAGCGCCTGTAGCATCTTGTGCCAGAGAGCGCAGTGGCTGGAAAACCGTTAGCAACACTAATACTACCAGGCCAACAAGCAGGTAGGATGGGATTTTTTTTGGTAGAAATTTTAATTTCATAGTTTTAAAGGATAAAGTTTAGTTAATAGTTATTATTAGTCAGGTCAGTATTTTAGTGCGCGACAATGAATAATAGCCCCGGTGTTGTTAGCTTAAATAGTACTAAGAAAACAGCACCAGCCCAAGGTGCAACCTGTAAGCTGATGCCGGTTTAATTAAATCACAATTAGAAACATTTATATAAACTGTCGCGGTGTTTAATGCAAATTTTGGCTTGTTTTGGATAAAAAAGAAAGCCCTATCAAGGGTTTTGGTGTTTTTAATATCATTAATCATGTAAACAGACTTATTTTTTACGATGATTAAGGTTTCAGCAATGTTATTTAAACGAAAAACAACTATTAAATTAATAATATATCTAAATGGCGCGGAAATTAAATCCCTTAATGGCTTAAATCCATTGCTAATCATTAAAATATCTTTCAATACTGTCAGTTGCACATGCTAAAATAACAATATTAAAACAATACTATCAATAAAAATTGTATTTTTTTGTAAATTCATTCAAAAAACCGGTCTTATAATGAAAAATTAATCTTATTTATTTAATATCTGGTGTCTGAAAAACCTTTATTTTATCATTTTATGGGCATATTTTTAAATTCAGGCCAGATAATTATATCTTTTCAGAAAATTCAGGAAATCGGCAGGGATTATTGGATTATTTCAAATGTCAAAGAGAAAAAGCTGGTCTGTTTGCGGTTTTACCTTAGTTTCTATAGGCAAAAAGTTAGAAATTGTGATTCCCAACAACCTTACCCGGCTATTTTCGGTATCGGTAGCGGCAAGTAATGTTTTAGATGTGCTCAATATAGTATTGGCATCATCTATATTCTCCGGGAGTGAAAGGCTGCGTGTTATTTGCTTAAAGTCGCTGTATTTTATCTTGAGGGTGACGGTGCGCCCTTTTAAATGATATTTTAATAGCCGGTCATGCACTGTTTTGGCTATCTTTTCCAACTCGGCGTGCATTTCCTCAATATCGGTCAGGTCGTAAGCAAAAGTATCTTCAGCGCCCATTGATTTTGTTTCGCGATGAGGTTGCACGTCGCGGTCATCAATACCCCGCACTATATTATAATAAAAGGTGCCTGCTTTACCAAAGCAGCCGGTCATATCTTTCAGGGTTAATTTCTTTAGGTCGGCACCCGTAAACAGGCCCTGTTTTTTCATTTTTTGGGCTGTTACCTTGCCTACGCCGTAAAACTTTTCTACCGGCAGCTGCTCCATGAAATTTTCTATGGATGACGGGCCTATGAACATCAAACCATCGGGCTTCTTAATATCCGACGCGATCTTCGCTACAAACTTATTGATAGATACCCCGGCAGATGCAGTAAGGTTCAATTCATCTTTTATGGCTTGTTTTATTTGTTGCGCGATCTCGATAGCAGAGCCTATCGATAGTTTATCGTTAGTAACGTCCAAGTACGCCTCATCCAACGAGAGCGGTTCTATCAGATCGGTATATCGCCCAAAAATCTCGCGGATCTTTTGCGATACTTCCTTATAAGCCGCAAACCGTGGCTTTACAAATATGGCATGCGGGCAAAGCTGTAAAGCTTGTTTAGACGACATGGCCGAGCGGATGCCAAACTTGCGGGCTTCGTAACTGGCAGTAGCAACCACACCACCCCGTCCTTCGGGCAGGCCGCCAACAACGAGAGGCTTGCCCTGGTACTCGGGGAAATCGCGCTGCTCTACCGACGCGTAAAATGCGTCCATATCAATATGGATTATTTTACGTTTTATCGATATTTCGTTGTCGGCCACTGTATGCTACGGATATTAAAACTGTTTATTTAATTTACCTTTGGCAAAATTACTCAACTGCATATAAATATAATGTCATCCCATCACATTGTACGCGAAAAACAGGAACCTGCCCTGCTGTTATTAAGTGTCGATAATTTCGAGGAAGAGTTATTGGGCCAATTGCTGGAGTGGAGCCCAACGGTAATAACTACGCCGCTAATTGCCGAGCAGATGAACAGCTACGAAATAAAGATAGATATTATTGTAGCCGATGAAATTGACGAAACCCTGCAATCAGATATCAAACAGATCCCGCAAGCGGGGACATCGCAGGTAGAGGCCGCTTTAAACTTCCTCATCCAAAACGAATACAAAGCCGTTAATGTAGTGGCCGATGTGGTTAGCCTTGATGATTTTACAGCCTTCACCCCTAAAATAAACATCGTAATATATAGCGGCAACCAAAAAATTTACGCTGTTACCCCTGGCTTTAGTAAATGGAAACCTGCAGGCGAAAATATTTGTATTTTATTGGTATCATCAAACGTGAAAACCGGGGGGTTAACTGATAATGGCGATGGTGGTTTTGTAACAACCAACGATGGTTTTATCAGCCTTGATTTCGATGGAGGTTTCCTTTTTATATCAGAAGAGATCTGATTAGGATACAAGCCTGACAAACAGGCTGATTAGCGGCCTGTTTTTTGTACAAAAATAATTAAACATCAATTAAACCGTTGATGTGTTTCTTAGTCGTATACATACGTCGGCTTTGAAGGTGCCGATCAATTATAAATTTCAAGATGAAAACAGGATATAAAAAATTATTAAGTATTGCCTTAAGCGGAGTGTTACTCCTGTCTTTCGGCCTATCTGCCAATGCCCAACGTGGTAGCAGAGGTGGTGGCGGTGGCGGCGGAAGCCGTTCATCAGGTGGCTTTAGTGGCGGCGGTGGCGGCGGCGGTTTTAGCCGTCCGTCAAGCAGTGGCAGTAGCGGTGGTTTTAGCCGCCCATCTTCAGGAGGGTCTGCCGGTGTTGGCGTAAGCCGTCCATCAGGTGGTTTTAGTCGCCCGTCAGGTGATGCAGGTGTTAGCCGTCCGTCAGGTGGTTTCAGTCGCCCGAATAATAGTGGGTTCAGCCGTCCGTCTGGTGGTTTTAATCGCCCGAATAATAGCGGCATAGCCGGAACAAGAGGTACAACAGGCTTTAGCGGCCGTGGTACAGCAGTTGCCGGCAGCCGTGGTAATTATGGCTATAGCCGCGGCACTTACGGTAGTGGTGTAAGAGGCGGTTACCGTGGTGGCAACTATGGCCGTTACGGGTATGGTTATAATCGTGGCTACTACGGTGGTTCGCGTTATTTTAACCGTGGATTTTATAACAACCGTGGGTTTTACAATTCGTATTATTTGCCACGGATAGGTTTTAGTATAGGTGTGTTACCATTTGGTTATTACCCTTTCTATTACGGCGATTACCAATACTACTACAGCGATGGTTTATACTACCAGCAATACAATAACCAATACACCGTGGTTGAACCACCGGTTGGTGCCGAAGTAAACTCATTGCCTTCTAAAGCAGATGCTATTACTATTAATGGCGAGCAATACTACGAAAGTAATGGTGTGTATTACCGCGCGGTTACCAAAGATAATGGTATCGTTGTTTACGAAGTTGCCGGTAAAGATGGTGAACTAAATACAGCCGATGGTGGCGCAGGTGCCGGTGCCGAATACGACCAGCCTTATCAGATAGGTGACGTTTTAACCACCTTGCCGCAGGATAGCCGTAAGATCAAAGTAAATGGCGAAAAATTATACGTTGCTCCTGATGGGACTTATTTCCAGGAAACACGCGATAACGATAATAACAAAGTTTATAAAGTTGTAGGCCTTGCAACAGACGAGCCCGAAGACAATAACTAAATTATTTAAAATGTATTTAACGGCAGGTGCTTTGCAGCACCTGCCGTTTTTTGTGCCCTATATTTACAGATAAACCCGGGGCTGGGATTTATCCAAACAATTTTTATCCCCCGTGCATTATTTGTTAAGTTATGAGACATGTGCATCATAGGCATTACCGAAATGTGCCGATGTTTGTCAGGCTCGCTCAAACGTGTGCCATAAACCTATTTACAGGACTATTAATTATGAAAGCCCTAATATTAAATTGCACCCTTAAGCCGTCGCCGGCAGCATCAAATACTGAAGCATTGGCTAAAGAGTTTGTTGGCGAGCTGGAAAGCCTTGGGGTTGAAACGAACATGATTCGCGTGGCAGATCTCAATATTATCACGGGTATAAAATCTAACATGGGCGAAGGCGATGCCTGGCCCGCTATTTTAGAAGAGCTTTTAGCATCCGAGATATTAATCATAGCCACCCCCACCTGGATGGGAACCATGAGCAGCGAAGCTCAGAAAGTTTTAGAGCGTATAAACGGGCTTTACCCAAAACGTGACGCACAGAACCGGCCGGTTACTTTTAACAAGGTTGCGGGCTTTGTAGTAACAGGTGCAGAGGATGGCGCCCGCCACGTAGTATCAGAAATAGCAGGCGTGCTGATGGACGTTGGCTTTACCATCGCGCCGCAATCTTACACCTATTGGAACAATGGTCCCGGTCCCGGGGATAACTACCTGGAGAGCGATTATCGAAAAGAATGGTCGATACAAACGGGTAGGGCTGCTGCCGCAAATGTGGTGGCGGTTGCTACAGCCTTAAAAACCACACCCATTCCCGGCAGGGAATAACATTGGCGTTGATATTATTACCTTTGCGGTATGATCGACGTTGTATTAAAGAAAGGTAAAGAGAAAGCCGTATTGCATAAGCACCCCTGGGTATTTTCTGGCGCGATAGAAAATGTGAAGGGAGAACCTGCCAATGGCGAAATTATCCGCCTGTTGGATAGCAAGAATGGTTTCCTGGCTTACGGTTTTTACAATGATCAATCGCGCGTTGCCGTCAGGTTATTGGAGTGGGATGAAAGTGTAACCGTTGATGACAATTGGTTTCGTGAAAAGGTACAGGTTGCTGTTGCCGGCCGTGCCCATATCCTTGCTGATGGAACAACGGATACCTGCCGTTTGATCTTCAGCGAATCTGATTACCTGCCCGGCCTTATTGTAGATAAATACGCCGACCACTTAGCTGTGCAGGTGTTAACATTGGGTATGCAAAACGCCATGCCGGTTATTATAGATGAGCTTAACGCACTTTTAAAGCCAACCAGCATCTTTGATAAAAGTGATGCAACATCCCGCTCGCACGAGGGGCTGGAAACCACCAACGTTTTATTGGCCGGCAACCAACCACCCGAATTGGTGATGGTAAAAGAGAATGGCATCAGCTATGGCATCAACATCGCCGAAGGCCAAAAATCAGGCTTTTATTGCGATCAGCGTTATAACCGCCAGCTATTGGCAAGCTATGCAAAAGGCAAGAGAATGCTGGATTGTTTTAGCTATACCGGCGGCTTTACCTTAAACGCGTTTAAACATGGCGCGGCATCGGTAACCAGTGTTGATAGCTCTGCACTGGCGCTGGAAACGCTTGAGGAAAACATCCGCCTAAATAAATTTGAGGGTACGGTGCATAATGCCATAAAATCTGACGTGAACGTACAGCTACGTAAGTTTAGGGATGAAGACGCCAAGTTTGATATTATTGTGCTAGACCCGCCAAAGTATGCGCCATCGCGGTCGGCGTTGGATAGGGCATCGCGGGCTTATAAAGATCTTAACCGGTTAGGCATGCAACTGCTAAACAGCGGCGGCTTGCTGGCTACCTTCTCCTGCTCTGGCGCTATGGATATGGAAACTTTTAAACAAGTATTGGCCTGGGCTGCCCTTGATGCCGGCAAGCAGGTGCAGTTCATCTACCAGTTTCACCAACCCGAAGACCATCCCGTTAGGGCATCATTCCCGGAAGGGGAGTATTTGAAGGGGTTATTGTGCAGGGTTTGGTAGAATAATTTCCTGCTAACTAAATATGTCATTAATATATAGGCTTGGTCACGGCAACCCATTCATAACAAAGCAACCTCCAAACTATGCGTAATACACAGTTTGGAGATTGCTTTATACCACGCAATTATGCGCGGTTATACTATCGGCAGGAAACCTAAGTAAAAATTAATCTAAAGTTATTTGCCTTTTGATGCTTTCTTCAAGAGATATAAAGGTCTCGGTGCGTTGTATGCCCTTTACGCTTTGGATGTTTTCGTTCAATACCTCGCGCAGGTGGTTGGTATCGTGGCATACAATTTTAGCGAAGATACTGTAGCTGCCGGTTGTATAATGCAGCTCTACAATTTCGGGCACGGCCTTTAATTGTTTTACGGCATCGTTATACTGCGACCCTTTCTCCAGGAATATTCCCAGGAAAGCGGTTACATCATACCCCAGTTTTTGAGGGTTTACTTCCAGGCTGGCACCTTTAATTACACCCATCTCCTCTAACTTTTTCATCCGCACGTGTATGGTTCCGCCTGAAACGATCAATTCTTTTGCGATTTCGGTGTAAGGGGTGGTCGCATTTTTCATCAATATCGATAAAATCTGTATATCCAGATTATCAATTTCTAAATTTTGAGGTTTCCTGTGAGGCATAATTTTAAATATCTATATTCAAATACAAGTATAATTATAATTAAAGTAAAAATAAAAATATTTTGTTGAAATATTTGCAAGAAAGTATCAACTCTGTTAGATTTGTATAGAGCAAATGACAATTGCTTTATTGTTCTTTAAAAACAAACATTGTTGGGTGGTGAAATTTTTGGCAGACACACCTCCTTGTCCCGGTGGCGGAGAATATGGAAAACCCGAAGCGGGCTAACCACTCTGTGAAGGTTCGAACCCTTCCCCAACAGCTATTAGATCGGAAGATCTAATTAACATCCTGTAGGATGGTGAAATTTTGGCAGACACACCTCCTTGTCGCGGTGGCGGAGATAATGGGAAACTCTTAGCAATAAGAATAACCACTCTTTGAAGGTTCGACCCCTTCTCCTACAGCTCTTCTCATAATTTAGGTTTATAATTGGTTAGTAAAGGCCCCTGCCCATCAGGGGCTTTACTTGTATAAGAGACTTTTTTTCTAACCTATCACACGGCCATTTCATATTGAATTTTGAACTTCGGGTATTGGATTTTACTTCATTATCCCGTGTTGATATACTAATAAACAAAAAATCCCGGCTGTTTACCGGGATCTTCGCATAATATTTAATTAATCAGATCTCTCATTAAAAGAATTTAAAGCCTACGCTTAAAGCCCATATATTTTGGCGCTGGCCATAACTTTCGTTTATTTTAGTAAGGCCACCCTCGTAACGCAAATCGGCAGTTATATGGCCAATATCAATACCCCCACCTACCTGGTAACCCAGCGTGCTTTTTTTGTAATTGCCAAAATCATTGTAAGCGCCACTTACGTTATCGCTAAAGTTTTGGTTCTTATCCATCAGGTAGCTGTAAACCGGGCCGCCCATAATCCTAAAGTTTAGGTTATCGCCACCAAAACCTTTACCTATTAATAATGGTATATTGATGCTGGTAAAGGTTACCTTACCATTTGTAGTTACAGTGCCGCCGTTGTTATTAAAATCGAACTTACCGCCGCTGCTGGCTACATATAGCTCGGGCTGTAAATAAAGGCTACTTCCAAAACGCGCAAATAAACCTGCCTGATACCCGGCAACGGTAGACTCGCTTACATTATTGGCACTGATCTTGGAAAAGTTGACGCCCGCTTTGGCACCCAGCGAGAACTGTGCTTGGGCACTTATTGCCGCCATAAATAGTATGGCAACGCTTAACAAACATTTCTTCATAGTAGTAATTGTTTAGTTGATAAAAAAAGTTAGATGTGCATGTTGTTAAAAGTTTAACACTCTGCAGCATATTAAACGCCTGTAGCGGGGTATTTTTTATATTTTTGCTTAAATATTTTATTGTATGGCAGAGATAACGATCAGTAACAAGGATTGGGAACGTATAAAAATTAAGGTTCAGCGCAAATATAACAACCTTACCGACGAGCAATTACAATATACCGAAGGCCAGGAAGACAGCCTGATAACCCGCCTGATGGACCTGGTTAACCGCGACCGTAAATACGTGGTATTTACTCTTACCAAAGCGTTGGTGAACATGGATACTAACCGCCTTTAAATTTAGTTTATTATATAAAAGCCGTTTGGCTTTTATATATTTATAGTTCAAGAGGTTGGGAGCATGGAAAAAAGTGTGATAAGCAAATACAAAAAACAGGCGATATATATTGGCGGGCTGGCAATTGCTGTTAGTTTATGGAGTTTTCAGGACGATCTTTTCCAAATCTCGAAAAACCTGGATGTATTTGCATCGGTATATAAAGAGGTTAACATTAATTATGTTGATGATATAAACTCGGCAAAACTGATTAAAACAGGTGTTGATGCTATGCTGGAGGGGCTGGACCCTTATACCGAGTTTGTGCCCGAATCTGAAATTGAAGATTACAAACTGCATTATGTAAGCACCCAATATGGTGGCATAGGTGCAAGCATTTTTTTGCGTGATAGCAAAGTTTACGTGTCTGATGTATTTGCCGGCTTCCCGGCCCAAAAGGCAGATATACGCCAGGGTGACCAGATGCTGAAGATAAACGATATTGAGCTTGCCGGTAAAACTAACGACCAGGTGAGCCAACTGCTTAAAGGATCTAAAGGCGCGGTAATTAAATTACTAATGAAGCGCGATGCCGAAGCCCCGCTTGTAAAAACCATAACCCGCGACGAGATAAAACAGCCAAATGTAGTTTACACCGGCATGGTAGCCAACAACATGGGTTATATAAAACTGAATAAGTTTTTAGAAAATTCGGCCGAAGAAGTTACTACCGCGCTTGTTGCGCTTAAAAAGAACAACCCCAACGGGATCATCCTCGACTTACGATCTAACGGTGGCGGCATCTTGCAGGAAGCCGTTAAAATAGTGAACTTGTTTGTACAAAAAGATGTACAGGTGGTATCGCAACGCGGAAAAGTTAAAGAAAAGAATTTTACTTATAATACAGTATCAACTCCTTTAGAACCAAATTTACCGTTGGTGGTATTGGTTAACAGCCGCTCGGCATCAGCATCAGAAATTGTAGCCGGTGCGTTGCAGGATCTGGATAGGGCTATTATAATAGGCCAGCGCAGCTACGGTAAAGGCTTGGTACAACAAACCTTTAACCTGCCTTACAATAGTTTGGTAAAAGTAACGGTGGCTAAATACTTCGTACCATCGGGCCGCTGTGTTCAAGAGTTGGATTACACCCATCGTAAAGATGATGGTAGTGTTATTAAAATGGCCGATTCTTCTATCCACGAGTTTAAAACCCGTAATGGCCGCTCGGTTTATGATGGCAGCGGCATATACCCGGATATCTATATAAAGCAGGATAGGTTCGCTAACATTACCCAAACGCTGGTAAGCAAGCTGTTTGTTTTTGATTACGCTACAAAATACCGTAACGCGCATCCGCAGCCTATAGACCCAAAATCCTTTACTTTAACAGATGATGGGTATGCCGATTTTACCAAATACCTGGAAGGTAAGAATTATACTTATAGCACCATATCCGAAAAAATGCTGGGCAGCTTAAAAACAGAAGCGACCAGGGAGAAGCAGTTTACCGAGATCCAGGCCGAGTACGATGCGCTTAAAACCAAAATGGCCAGCAGCAAAAAGAACGATCTGCAACTACATAAGGAAGAAATAAAGCAGGTGCTTGAAAACGAAATAGCATCACGATACGCGTACGAGAAAGGCCGCTACGAAGCTAACTTTAAGTATGATAAGGAACTGGCCGAAGCTGTAAAAACGATGCAGGATAAAGCTCAGCTGGCAGCTATCCTTAAAGGAATAGGCGATTATAAAACCATAGGCAAACCCGTATTAGCCATGGCCGGTAAAAAAGAAGATAGGGATTAGAAGCGAGAAATAAGAGCCAAGAATCGAGACGATTTAACCATACAAAGCTTTTCGACTATTTGGAGGTTATTTTGCATCCTCTGCCTTTCCTCTTGTATTTTGATGTAACATCGATGTTATAACTATTTTAAGTTTAAACTATAACAAGCTATATCTGTCATACCTGCATTAAAACATAAAAACAACGTTATGAAAAAGATCATCATCACTGCAGCAATATTTTTTAGCTGTATAGCATACAAATCTGCCGATGCGCAAATTAGTTTAAGCCTTAACATCGGCAGCCAGCCTGAGTGGGGCCCGACAGGTTACGACCATGCAGATTATTACTACATGCCGGATATTGATAGCTACTACGATGTACCGGCTCATCAATACATTTACCTGGAGAACAATAGTTGGGTGCGCCGTGCAGGTTTACCGGCAAGATACAGTAATTACAACTTATACAATGGTTATAAAGTAGTTGTAAACGAGCCAAGGCCATGGACCCGCGCCACCGTTTACCGTACTAAGTATGCCAATTATAAAGGCCATAAAGGTCAAACCATTATACGCGATAGCCGTGATGTTAAATATAGCAACCATTGGGCTGGCAACAATTATAACCGCCCCGTTCGTGTTGTAGAGCATAAAAAGGTTGTAAAATACAAAGGAAACAATGGCAACCACGGGGATAATGGCAACCATGGCAATAAAGGAAACGGGCACGGTAAAGGCCATTAATAATTGCCATATAATATAAAAAGCGTACCGAAAATTTCGGGACGCTTTTTATTCCTTATTGTTTTTAGTTTTTTATTAGCACCGAGTTGATCACTTTTTCCAACTCCTCCAAGTCGAAAGGCTTGGCAAGATATGTTTCCGCGCCGGCATGATCTGCAAGCAACTGAATGTCGCTATTGGCCGAAAAATACACCACAGGTATGTTTTTTAGCACTTCGTCTTTTTTAAGGGTTTGGGTAGCAATGATGCCGCCGGCGTCAGGGATCCAATTGTCCATCAGAATAACATCGGGCGATATACCGCTAACTTTTTCGGTAATATCATTGCAGTCCGTAAAGGTATGAACCTCCCAGCCTTGTTCTTCTAAGATATAACTACAGATCGATAGAATGTCTTCATCATCATCAAAAATGATGATTTTTTTTGCTTTGTCGCTCATTGGTAAGTAGAGGGGTGAAGCTATAAATAAGTTTTAAAAAAAGCAAGTTTTTTAATTAGATATATAATGCATCACGCACATCAAACACGTTCCCAATTCTTAAAACTCAAGTTCCAGCAATACGGGACAATGGTCTGAATGTTTTGCCTCTGGCAGTATAGCGCAGCGTTTAATATTATCTTCAAGTTCCTTACTTGCCATGGCATAGTCAATACGCCAGCCAAGGTTTTTGCTACGTGCACCCGAGCGGAAACTCCACCAGGTATAATTATGCGGCTCTTTGTTACAATGCCGGAAAGTATCTACAAAGCCCGACTCTACAAAATTCTCCATCCATTCGCGCTCTTCGGGTAAAAAGCCTGATGAGTTGGCGTTTGATTTTGGGTTATGAATATCAATAGGTTTATGGCAAATGTTGTAATCGCCGCAGATAACTAAATTTGGATGCTCTACCTTTAAAAGGATAAGATATTTACCAAACTCCTCCAGGAAACGGTATTTGAAGATCTGGCGCTCATCGCCGCTTGATCCGGAAGGGAAATAGGCGCTCATTACTGATACTTCATCGAAATCAACCCTGATGCAACGGCCTTCGCGGTCAAAATCGTGGATGCCACATCCGTACTCTATGTGGTTTGGGGTTGTTTTGCTGAATATCGCAGTGCCACTGTAGCCTTTCTTTTCGGCAGGGAACCAGTAGTGGTTGTAGCCTAATGCATCAACAAGGCCAAGCTCTTTAATTACATCTGGCGTGGCCTTAATTTCCTGTAAGCATATCACATCAGCGTCGGTGGCTTGTAACCATGCCAACCAATCTTTACTTATAGCCGAACGAATGCCGTTAACATTATAGGTAATTATCTTCATTTTACTTTGGGCCATAGCAGTTTGTCCATCTGTTTACACTCTTTTTTGCTAAGTAGTTCCACGGTCATGGGTATATTAGTGTCCGGCCTGTCGTTGCCATCTTTTTTAACAGCGGCTATCTGGTCAACCATATCAATACTTGTAACCACTTCGCCATAAACGGTATAATTTTGATCGAGATGTGGCACGCCACCTACGGTGGTATAAATATCGCGCTGCCAGGTTGGGATCTTACGCCCTTTTAAACGGGTCATTTCTAATGTATCAAGCTTACCGTTCGTCCAGCGTTTGCCCTCTACAATATAAAACTGGCAGGCGCTTGACGCTTTTTTAGGGTTGTCATCACGCGCAGCGGCCAATACGCCTCGTTTATGAAATAAGCTATCGCGAAACTCTGCGGGCACCGTGTACTTTAAATCCCCGTTGCCCAGTTCGGCGCCGGCTTTGTTTTTCGCGGTATCGCGCGAGTCCGGGTCGCCGCCCTGGATCATAAAGTTTTGTATCACCCTGTGGAAAAATGTCCCATTATAAAAGCCCTGCTTGGTAAGCTTTATAAAATTATCGCGGTGGAGCGGCGTTTGGTTATATAGGCGGATTATAACGTTGCCATACGTTGTTTTAATACGAACGTACTGGTTTTTGGGCGGTTTGGCAAAAGCTATACTTATAGTAAGCAGTAATAAACAAATGGTAAATATTTTTTTCATATCGTTCAGTTATCCTATTAAAAAATCCATTCCATTTCCGATTCAAAATAGTCGATTATAAGCGATTTTATCAGCATCTCTTGCTCTAATATCGTGTAGTTGGGAACAACTTTCACCAGTTTCCAGTGCGGCCAGCCATCTTGATCAAGCCCCTCCAATTCATAAAAACCCATTTTGCTAAACAGCTTGCAGTTGGCAATATGCATTAGTTCTTCCTTTTGCCTTTTACTGAATTTTTTAGCGCCCTGCCCCAGTTCCTGAACACCTATCAAAAACATCACTACTTTAATGTCGGGTTTTTCATTGTCGAATTCTGTTGCAATTTTGTCTTGCAATGCGGCCCATTTTAAATTTATCTCAGCAGGTTTCATAAGGGCAAATATACTGATGTAGCACGGTTATCAGCATTTATCCTTGTGCTCAATTAACAACATTGTTACGTACTTAAAATATGATTAGAATTTTATTAACTACTTTTGCGTTGTATTGCTAAATGCATAGCTTGTTTTGAAAAAAAGCACTTACCATATTTTTTGCGCATGGGCGCTGATGCTCTGTTTCATAACAGGGCAGTATATGGTATTTGCCCACCAGCACAACATCATAAAAACATTACACGCAAAAAACTGCACTGATTGCCATAACACCTCAAAGCAGGACATTAAAGAAAAATGCCAGCTTTGCGATAGTATGCACCATACTTACATGGAGCTGCCCGGCAATAACCAATACGCGTCATTTACCCCTTCAAATCATACCTTCATTACTTTTGAGTATGATTTTAAAAGCATTGCCCTTGTATTATCGCAAGGCCGTGCGCCCCCTGTAGTTTCATAATACTACCTATCTTTTCAACGCCGCGTCATGTGGCATTTTATCGTATTTCTTTAATTTATTATTATGAAACTTAAGCTTATATATTGCTTTATATTTTTATTCGTTCAGTTGTCTGCATTTGCAGATGTTATAGACTTCAAGGGTAAAGTTGTTGATTCCAAAACCAACGAGCCGTTGATTGGCGCCACTGTGAATATTCCCGATCTTCGCCTTTCTGTGGCCACCAACAACAATGGCGAATTCTCATTCAAATCGATCCCGGCCAAAGGCCGTTTTGTAGTGCAGGTACAATATCTTAGCTACAAAACGCTGACCCAAACCGTAGATTTTTCATCTGCTGCACCAATGGTCTTTGCTCTGCAACCAAGTGTAATAGAATCTCACGAGGTGGTGATCACCGGCACCCCCATTACATCAGGTAGCCGCAGTAACAGCACATCGGCATCGGTAGTTACCAAAGAGCAGTTGCAGGGTTCATCAACAAACTTAATTGATGCGTTAGCCAGGCAGGTGCCGGGTGTAAGCCAGATAACAACCAGCCAGGCCATCTCAAAACCCGTTATTCGTGGTTTGAGCTACAACCGAGTAGTTACCTTAAATGACGGTGTTAAACAGCAAGGCCAGCAATGGGGCGATGAGCACGGTATAGAAATGGACCAGTTTGCTGCCGGCCGTGTAGAGGTGCTGCGTGGTGCTGCATCATTACAATATGGCTCTGATGCATTGGGGGGTGTTATCAACGTGATTGACCCGCCGACGCCCTCAGAAGGCAACATTGCAGGCGAGGTTTTAACCAACTATTCCACTAATAACGGTCTTAGCAATACATCTGTAATGTTAAGCGGTAACGAGAATGGCTTTGTGTGGAGGGGCCGCGGCACTTACCAAAATGCTTATTCATTTAATACACCTGCGGGCCGGTACATCAACAGTGGTTTTAACCAAACCAATGTTAGCGGTATGTTAGGGCTTAATAAATCTTGGGGCTACTCGCACTTAAACTTCTCATACTTTAAAGATAACATCGGCTTTTACGATGCAGAACCTGGCGACCCTTTGTATAACGACAATAAAAGCCGCACATTAGATTACCCCCGCCAGGACATCCGCCACTATAAATTAGCGCTTAATAATAACTTCCAGTTCGGTGGCAGCTCGTTAAAGTTAGACCTTGGGTACCAGAAAAACCAGCGCCGCGAATTGGAGGACAATCCAACGCCAAACCTGTTCTTCGATATGAATACTTATTCGTTAGATGCTAAGTATTACCTGCCCGAGCTTAACGGATGGCACCCGGTTGTTGGTTTAAGCAGTAGCCTAAGCCATAGTGTTAACCTTGGCGAGGAACTATTGATCCCGGCTTACGATGAGTACAGCACGGGCGCGTTCGTTTATGCTAAAAAAGTATGGGGACAAAACACGTTTAGCGCAGGTGCCCGTTTCGATTATATTAAAAACAAAGGCAAAGCCCAAAATGACGACGCCGGCAACCCTATATTTGTTGGATTTGATAATAAATTCTCTAACGTGAGTGCAGCCCTGGGTTACACCCATATTTTTAACGATGTGCTAAGCTTTAAGGCTAATGCCGGTTCTGCTTTCCGTGCGCCAAACCCTGCTGAGTTGGGTAGCAACGGGGTACACGAAGGTACAAGCCGATACGAAATTGGTGATGCTAACCTGAATCCGGAGAAGAGTTACCAGGCAGATGCTACCTTAGAATATGGATCGGGCTTCGTTACCGGTAGCTTTGGGGTCTACGAAAATTACATCCACAATTTTATTTATGCATCAAATACCAACAAAGAACAAACTACGGTAGTTGACCCGGCTACAGGCTTACCGAGGCAATTTGATACTTATCGCTACGGGCAGGTGAATGCTAACCTATATGGTTTTGAAGGTAACTTAACGTTGCACCCGGTATCATTCATCCACTTCGAAAATACTTTTAGCTACACCGAAGCAAAAAACACCACGTTCGACAGGCCTTTGCCGTTGATACCTGCCGGCACATTGCATAATACCCTTCGTTTTGAACCCAAAGTTAAAGGCATTAAGGATTTTTACTTTTACGCGGGTATAGACAACTTTTTTAAACAGAACCGTGTTGACGCCACCTTCGAAACGCCAACAGATGGCTACACCTTACTTAACGCAGGTGTAGGCGCTACGTTTAATATTGGTAAGCAGCCTTTGAAACTTTTTGTATCGGGCACCAACCTTACCAATAAAGCATATTACGATGCCCTTAGCCGCTTAAGGCCGGGCCGCTACAGCCAGGAGGACCCAACTTACGGGGTTTACAACATGGGCCGTAACATAACCTTTGGGGTTTATATACCTTTTGGAACCAATAAATAGTATAGTTAGTTTAGTTAGTTAGAAAGAGAGCCCCGGAGTAGTTACCGGGGCTTTCGCTTTTTATATGATCGGGTTGATCCCTAAAATTTCCAGGTCGCGCTTTAGCTTTTCTGGGGAGGTGAAGAGCAGGGATTTGATACCCAGTTTTTCTGCCGCTAAAACATTGCGGAGGTTATCGTCAATAAACAGAGCGTTTTTAGCTTTTACGTGATACCTGTCTAATAATATCTTATAAAAAGCAGGTGTGGGCTTGCGCATTTTTTCGGTGCCCGATACAACGATGCCGTCAAACCAATTCAGGAAGTCAAACCGTTCTAAAGCAATGGGGAAAGTCTCGGCCGACCAATTAGTAAGGGCATAAATTTTATAATTGCCGCTATCTTTAAGTTGTTTAAAAATCTCGACCGAGCCTTCAATGGCATCGCCAAGCATCTCGTTCCACCGGCCATAAAACGCGCGAATATATTCCTCATGATGAGGGTGTTGGGCAACCAGCAATTCGGTTCCTTCATGCAAGGAGCGGCCCGCATCTTGCTCTTCATTCCAGTCAGGCGTGGTAATGTTCGCCAGGAAATCTTTCATCTCCTGCTCGTTGGCAAATAAGTTACGATAAAGATAATGCGGGCTCCAGTCGATAAGCACCGCCCCAAGGTCGAATATGATGGTATTAATCATTTCTTAGCAGCATTCTGTTTTTCAAATTTCAGTTTGAGCTTTTCCTTATTGTCTTTCTCAGTTAACTTATAATCGCTCACCACCGAATCCTTACTCAAGTAAAGTACAAGCGTTTTAGCGTAAACCGTATCAATACCATCCATCTTACGGACGATCTCGTATTCAAATTTCTTTTCGGCAATACCGGTACGTTGTGGGTATTTAAGCAACCCTAAAGCTTGTTTAAAGGTAAGCCCTTTTAGTTTATGCGTAGCCAGTAGATCATCAACCATGCCGTTACGCTTAGGGAAGGTAATACCATCTCCATCGTTCCAGCCTTCTGTGGTAAACTTCTCTTTTTTTATATCGCAACCTGATAACGCCGCCATAAATGTAACTACCGTTAGGGCCTTTAAAAACACACTTTTGAACATGGCAATATTGCTAAACATTATTTAGCAAATATCCTTTAAATTCTTCAAAGCTTGTACCTAAACTTGTTGCGTGATGCGCTTTTTTCGCCAAGGCGCTTACCTGTTCAGGGATTTCAATTTTATTTGCAATTTCAGGCGTAAATACATCCGGGAATTTACACGGATGCGCCGTCGCTAAAAATACGCCGGCAGTATCTTTAACACTGTGATCTTGCTGGTAGGCTTTTAAAGCTTTCCAGGCAATAGCAGTATGCGGGCAGGCCACATAATTGTATTCCTGGTATATTGCCTCTATTGACTGCAATGTTTCTTCATCACTATAGGTATAGCCCATTATCAGTTTTTTCAGGGCCTCGGGGTCCTCTTTAAATAAGTCGGCTATGCGCACCCAGTTGCTTGGGTTGCCCACATCCATTGCGTTTGATAATGTTGCTACAGATGGCTTAGGTTGATAAACGCCTGTTTTTAAAAATGCAGGTACTGTATCATTGGCATTGGTAGCCGCTATGAATTGCGCTACAGGTAAACCCATTTTCCAGGCTAATAAACCAGCGCCAATGTTGCCAAAATTGCCGCTTGGTACCGCGAATACAACATTGCTTATACCCTCGCGAAGCAATTGCGCGTAGGCATTGAAGTAGTAAAATGTTTGCGGGATAAGGCGGGCTATGTTGATAGAGTTTGCCGAGGTAAGGCGGAATTTCTCATTCAATTCCTTATCAGCAAAAGCCTGTTTAACCAAGGCCTGGCAATCATCAAATGTACCGTCAATTTCCAGCGCACGGATGTTTTGCCCGTTCGTGGTCAACTGCAATTCCTGGATCTGGCTTACCTTGCCTTTGGGATAAAGGATGGTAACCCTTGTATTGGGCACACCTAAAAAGCCAAGTGCAACTGCGCCGCCCGTATCGCCGGATGTGGCAACCAGTACATCCAGCTGCTTTTCGCCTTCTTCTAAAAAAAAGCTCATTACCCGGCTCATAAAGCGCGCGCCAAAATCCTTAAACGCCAATGAAGGGCCGTGGAATAGCTCTAAAACGTAAACATTCGCCTCTAACTTTACCACAGGTGCGTAAAAGTTAATGGCATCATGGACAATAGCCTTCAAGTCATCCGCAGGAATATCGTCACCCAAAAAGTTTTGTGCAACGTGGAACGCAATCTCCGGCAGGGTATATTGATCAAGATTATTTAAAAATTTATCATCAAGCCTTGGTATCTCAACCGGCATGTATAAGCCTTTATCCTGCGGCATACTGTTAAAAACCGCCTCTTTGAATCCAACCCTTAGGTTTGTATTATTAGTGCTGTAGAATTTCATTTAAGCCCCCTCTAAATCTCCCCCGAAAGGGGAGACTTTAATTTTATGTGTTAATATTGTATTGATGTATTCCCGCTTTTCTAATAAGCCCTCCCTTTCGGGGAGGGTTTGGGTGGAACTATCCCAATACCTGTGGCCCGGCATCATTTATGGTTGACACGTAGCCGTTAGAGCCTATTTTGATACTTGTTAAATGCTTTTGTAGTTTAGCGGTGATGCGTTTAGCCGTTTCCTCATCGCGGGTAAAGGCAAATACCGAAGGGCCCGAGCCCGAGATACCGAAGCTTACCGCGCCCAATTCCATGGCCATTTCTCGCATTTCGTAAAAATCGGGGATAAGCATGCTGCGCACAGGCTCTACCAAAACGTCTTTCATGCTGCGGCCTATAAGGTCAATATCTTCCATAAATAAACCGCTTACCAAACCTGCAATATTTCCCCACTGGGTTACGGCATCTTTCATCTGGATGTTTTTGCGGATGATCTGCCTGGCTTCTCTTGTAGGTACATCCACATCGGGGAATACAATGGCACACCATAGATCTTTAGGATGAGGCAAACGCACTACATCCAATGGCTCATAGCTACGGATCAATACAAAACCACCCAGCAAAGCAGGTGCAACGTTATCCGCGTGGCCATGCCCGCATGCCATCTCTTCGCCTTTCATGGCAAAAGGCAGCAAGGTTGATGGATCGGTATCATCGCCCATTAATGTTTTAATTGCAAATAGCCCAGCAACGGTACTGGCCGAGCTTGACCCCAAGCCGCTGCCTATCGGCATTTTTTTGTGAAGTTCGATGTTCAGGCCAATATCCATCCTATCGATACTGCGTAGGTAATGTTCTACGCTTACGCTCACCGTATTTTTTGCCGGGTTAAGCGGCAGCCGGCCATCGTCGCCGGTAATTTTACTAATGGTGATGCCGGGTTTATCGGTGATTCTCATAATTACCTCATCGCCGGGTTCATTCACCGCGAAGCCCAGCACATCAAACCCACAAACCACATTGGCAACCGTAGCCGGGGCAAAGACGTGGATGCTATCCAATGCGTTTTTACCCGCCTTAGCTGGTTTTTTTAAATCTTGTATATCGTTACTCATATTAGTGCTATTCATTAACACACCCCTGCCCCTCTCAAGAGGGGAACCCGATGCTCTGTTCTTTTTTATCTTGTCTCTTGATTCTAAAAATCTTGCCCCTCTTTAATTCGCCCCTACATTTATCAGGTCGGCAAACACGCCTGCTGCGGTTACTTCAGCACCTGCGCCGGGGCCTTTTACAACCAATGGGCGGTCTTTATACCTATCAGTGGTGAATGATATAACGTTATCACTTCCACTCAGCATGTAAAACGGGTGGCTTTCGTCAACACTTTGCAGGGTGATGGACGCCTTGCCGTTTTCCAGATTGCCTATGTAGCGCAATACTTTTTTGTCTTTTTCGGCTTGTTGTTTCAAATTGGTAAAGAAGGCATCTTCGGCTTTGAGCGCGTCGTAAAAAGCTTCAACAGTTTGCGCTTCCAGGCAGGCCTTTGGCAATACGCTTTCTATCTGTACATCGGCTTCTTCCATTTCGTGGCCTGCGTCGCGGGCAAGGATCAATATCTTGCGCATAAAATCTTTACCACTCAAATCGTCACGAGGATCGGGTTCGGTATAACCTTTTTCTTGCGCTGCTTTCACCACATCGTGAAAGTTGGCATCCCCCTTAAAATGATTAAAGATGAAAGATATAGTTCCTGACAGGATAGCCTCTATCCTTTGAATACGATCGCCGCTGCTCATCAAATCTTTTAAGGTACGGATGATGGGCAGGCCTGCACCCACATTGGTTTCGTAAAAGAAATCTACACCGTGCCTGCGTGCGGTATCCCTGAAAGTTTTGTATTGCGCAAACGATGCGGAGTTGCCTATTTTATTACAGGTTACTACTGATACGTTGGCTTTAAAAACATCCTTGTAGAAAGCGATAGGTGCGGGGCTGGCGGTGTTATCGATAAACACGCAGTTCGGCAAGTTCATTTCCTTTATTTTGGCTATGAAGCCTGCTAAGTCAGCGGCGTTTTCTGAAGCCTGCAGATCGTCCTGCCAAGTATCTAAAGACAAACCATCGGCATTAAAAACCATTTTACGGGTATTGCTGATGCCTACTATTTTTACCTGGATGCCGTTGTTCTTTTGTAAAAAATCTTTATGCGCATTTAGTTGGTTAAACAACGTTTTACCGATATTGCCTGTGCCTAAGCAGAACGCATGCAGCGTTTTGGTTAATTCGATAAAGAAGGCATCGTGCACGGCATTTAAAGCCTTAGCTAAGTCATGTGCAGAGATGATCACCGAGATATTATACTCTGAAGAGCCCTGTGCAATTGCCCTTACGTTTACACCATTACGGCCAAGCGCATGGAACAACTTCCCGCTCATGCCGGGGGTTTGCTTCATATTTTCACCCACCACAGCCAATATGGCCTGGTCTTTTTCTACCACCAGAGGTTCCAGTTTATTGGCCAATAATTCCAGTTCAAATTCCTGTTCTATTAAAAGCTTGGCTTTATCAACCTCGTTTGGCTGCACGGCAAAGGTAATGCTGTGTTCTGATGATGACTGGGTGATGAGGATGATGTTGATCTGTTCCCGCGCAAGCAACGAAAATAACCTGCCGCTAAAACCCGATTTACCCACCATGCCGCTACCCTCTAAATTAAGGATGCTGATGTTGTTAATAGACGAGATGCCCTTGATAGGTAAGGTAGACGCTTTACAATCGTGGCGGATAACCGTACCTGCAAAAGCCGGTTCAAAAGTATTTTTGATCACGATCGGGATCTTTTTTAAAAACGCCGGGATCATGGTTGGCGGATAGATCACCTTTGCGCCAAAGTAACTTAACTCCATTGCTTCGGTATAAGTAAGTTCCTCTAACGGGAAAGCTTTTTGCACCATGCGCGGGTCGGCGGTCATCATGCCGTTAACATCCGTCCAGATTTGGATCTCTTCTGCATTTAATGCCGAACCTAATATTGCCGCGGTATAATCGCTGCCGCCACGGCCAAGGGTGGTTATTTGCCCGGCGTCATTTCCTGCGATAAAGCCGGTTACGATGAGCAGCTTATCGCTGTTTTCGCGGTAAAACGTTTTGATAAGCAAGTCGGTTAGCTCGCTGTTTACTTTGGCGTTGCCAAAGGCGCTGTCGGTTTTTATTAGGTCCGACGTGTCAACAAACAGCACATCCTTAAAGTGCTGGGCGGCAATTTTGCTCACCATTAATGATGAACAACGTTCGCCAAAGCTCAATATCTGGTCGCGGGTTTTGGGAGTGAGTTCTCGCAAGGTAAGCACGCCCTGCAGCAATTCCTCTAACTGGTTAAAGTGAATTTTTAAGCGTGTATATGCAGGGTTTTGGTTTTGTACGTCAAGCAAGGCCTTAACAGCATCAAAATGGCGTTTCTCTAACTCAGCTAATTGCGCGGTAAATTCTTTGCCATTGGCAGCATCCTCGGCCATTGATACCAGCAGATTGGTTACCCCGCCCATGGCAGATAATACCACGACAGGGCGGTTGCCTGGCTTATCCTCATCCTTTAAAATTTCCAGTAAAGTTTTGATGCTGTTTACCGAACCTACCGACGTGCCGCCGAACTTTAGAATTTTCATTTTGTGATAAAATAAAAAAGCCTTCCTCTTTGCGGAGGAAGGCTTTCATTTGGTTTTGTTTATGTTTTTACACCATACGATTATCTTCCTCCGAAATATATCCCGGTGGTAATAATTGTTGTAATGGTGGTGTTGTTAATTCTCATATATATTATGTTGGTAAAGTAAGTAGATTTTATTTTAATAACCAAATCTAAAGTTGTTTTATTTTTTCAAACCCTTTAAATCTTCCTAAATTGCGGCCGTATGCAGGGACTGATAACAAAATCAACCGGGAGCTGGTACCAGGTACGATCTGGCGACGAAACTATCGACTGCCGGATTAAAGGTAAGTTCCGGATCAAGGGAATAACTACCACCAACCCATTAGCGGTTGGCGACGTGGTTGATTTTGATATGGAGCCCGAGCAAGGCACAGGCGTGATAACCAATTTACATCAGCGTAAAAACTATATCATCCGCAAGTCCATCAACCTTTCCAAGCAGGCGCAGATCATAGCCGCAAACCTTGATAGGGCTTTATTGGTGGTAACCCTTGCATCGCCCCGTACATCGCTTGGCTTTATCGACCGCTTTTTGGTTACTGCCGAAGCTTACGATATCCCCGCCTGTTTGATATTTAACAAGCTGGATCTGTTTAGCGAAGAAGGTTTAGAGATCCTTGCCGATTACCAGGCCATCTACGAGAATATCGGCTATCCCTGTTATTCTGTTTCGGCTTTAGAGGGTACGAACATCGACCATGTGCAGGAACTGTTGAAAGATAAGGTAACGCTTTTCTCGGGCCATTCAGGGGTAGGTAAATCCAGCCTTATAAACCGATTGCTGCCTGATCTCGACTTGCGTACCCACATGGTATCTGAATGGAGCGACAAGGGGATGCACACCACTACTTTTGCCGAGATGTTTGAACTGCCGCAAGGCGGATCCATCATTGATACGCCCGGCATTCGCGAACTGGGCGTTATCGATATAGAAAAAGAAGTGCTAAGCCATTTCTTCCCGGAGATGCGCAAACGGATGAACCAATGCCGTTTCAATAATTGCCGACACATCAACGAGCCCGGCTGCGCGGTGCTACAAGCGTTGGAAGACGGCGATATCTCGTTATCCCGATATGATAGTTACTTGAGTATTTATAATGGTAATGACACAAGGGCTTAAGAAGAAGCAAGATTTTTAGAGTCAAGAATCAAGACTGAAAATAACAACTTATAAAGGGGTCTTGAATCTTATGTCTTGGCTTCCTGAATCTATAAAAAACATGCGTGCAGTAATACAACGGGTTTCGGAAGCATCATGCAAGGTCAATGGCAACATTACGGGGCGAATTGGTATAGGATTTTTGGTACTGGTCGGTATTGAAGATGCCGATAACGATGAAGATCTGCATTGGCTTGCCCAAAAGATAACAGGGCTGCGCGTGTTTGGCGACGAAAACGGACTGATGAATAAAGCCCTTGCCGACGTTAATGGCGAGATCCTGCTTATCTCTCAATTTACCTTATTCGCACAAACCAAAAAGGGTAACCGCCCGTCGTTTCTGCGTGCGGCAAGGCCTGATAAGGCTACCCCGATGTATGAGCAAATGATAAAAACGCTGGAAACTATTACCGGCAAAAAAATAGCTACCGGTGTTTTTGGGGCAGATATGAAAGTTAGCCTGGTGAACGATGGCCCTGTCACGATTACAATTGATACAAAGGTGAAGGAGTAAGGCGCGTACACTTATGATTTTACTCACCCCGTCCCGATATCTATCGGGAACGCTTCGCTGGTCTATCGTCTGTGCTGACCAAAGAGGGTGAAAACTTTTGTCTTTTACTCCCTCTCCTTCGGAGAGGCCCGGGGAGAGGCTAACAAAAAAGGCCGGAGCTATCGCCCCGGCCTTCTACATAATACTTAATTATAAATTATTGAACCTCAAAAACATTGCTGAAGCTACCACCATCCGGGTAGTATCCGGTGATGATAAGGCGGCCATTTTTTAGGTTGGTAATCACTTTATCCATATCGGCAACACTGCCTATAGGCTGCTTGTTGATGGACGTGATTACCGACCCTACAGGGATCTCGGTGTCATCAAAAATACCACCTGCGCGTACCTGGGTTACTACAACACCTGTACTTACATGGAATTTGGTTTTCTGCGCGGCATTTAACGGCTGGAAACTTGCGCCCAATTTGTTGAACAACTCAGCGGCCGATTTAGAAACTGCTGCGGTTTTATTTATAGGTGCATCTGCTTTAAGCGTAATGTTAAAGTTCTTTTCTACACCTGCACGTAAAACGGTGATATTTATCTTGTCGCCCGGCTGTAAACGTGCAACACGCTCTTGTAAGTCAGATGACTCGTAAACTGCGTTGCCTTCAACTTTGGTGATGATATCGCCTGTTTTAACACCTGCTTGCTCGGCACCGCCACCTGTTACCAGGCTGTTTACATAAAGGCCGTTTGTTTTATCGCTGTTAACTTGTTTCGCAGCTTCCGGATCGCTAAGGTCGGCAAAGCCGATGCCTACATAACCACGTTTAACGGTGCCGTATTTTTTAATATCGTTCAACACCTTTTTAGCCAGGTTGATAGGAATAGCAAAACCATAACCCTCGTACGAACCCGTGTGCGATGCGATAGCCGCGTTAATACCGATAAGCTCACCGGCAGTGTTTACCAATGCGCCCCCGCTGTTACCGGGGTTGATGGCAGCATCTGTTTGGATGAACGATTCGATACCTTTTCTAAGCGTAGGGTTATCCTGTTGCCTAACCGGGTATGGGCTGTCTTCGTCATCTTCGCGGCCAATAATGTTGATGCTCCTGCCTTTCGCGCTTACGATACCTGCTGTAACGGTCGAGTTAAGTTTGAAAGGGTTACCAACAGCTAATACCCATTCGCCAACACGCACCGCATCCGAGTTACCTAATTTTACTATTGGCAGGTTATTGCCTTCAATTTTTATCAGGGCAAGGTCTGTGTTAGGGTCGGTACCAATCACTTTAGCGTCAAAGCTACGGTGATCGTTAGTAACGATGGTAATTTTCTCGGCCTTTGCAACCACGTGGTTGTTGGTTACAATATAACCATCGGGAGAGATGATTACACCAGAACCAGATGCCATCTGCGGGCCTTGCGGGCGCATACGCTGGCCAAACATCTGCCCAAACATTTGCTCCAACTGGTCTTGCTGGCCCCCGCCTTCGGCTTTAGTTGAATACGTTGTACGGATGTAAACTACCGCTGGCGTTACATCGGCCGCGGCCTGTGTAAAATCTACCGAACCCGCCGATGAGGTGACCGGGGCGTTTGAACGGTTGCTGGCAAAGTAAACTTTTTGTTTGTCCTCTAAAGTCATGCTGTCGGCATACTTGTTTTCTACAAGCTTGTACACGCCTAACGCCATGGCACCACCCACAAAGGCGGTTAATAATGTTAAACCAATTTTTTTCATATTATTATTTACTTTTCTTTTGCTTTTTTAATACTGAGACTCAAATTTAATACCATATAGACGATATAATCAATAATAAGGTATATGTAATTTTGTTAAAAATTGTTAAATTAAGAGTAGCATCGGGCTATATTTGTTACGTAAAGTTATACTTTGATATTTAACGACCAATATAAGCAAGCATTGTGCAAATAAACTTTTATAAATACCAGGGGGCCGGCAACGATTTTGTACTGATTGATAATCGTGACAGCGTACTTAAAAGTATTGATAAACAAGCGGTTGCAACACTCTGCGACAGGCGTTTCGGTATTGGCGGTGATGGCCTGATGCTGCTGGAGAACGAACCGGGGTTTGATTTTAAAATGGTTTATTACAATGCCGACGGTAACGAAGGCAGCATGTGCGGTAATGGCGGCCGCTGTATCGTGGCTTTTGCCAAACACCTGGGGGTAATTACCGATACGACAAAATTTCTGGCTACGGACGGTGTGCACCATGCCAAAATTTCAGCTGAAGGTAATTGGGTTAGCCTGCAAATGATTGATGTTGCCGAGATAAAAAAAGACGGCGATGCTTATGTTTTAAATACAGGATCGCCCCACTATGTAAAATTAGCCACCAACCTGGAGGTTAAAGATGTGTACAACGAAGGGTACGCCATCCGCAATAACCCCACCTACAAACAAGAAGGCATCAACGTAAACTTTGTTGAGAAAAAAGACGAGGGCTACTTTGTACGCACCTTTGAGCGCGGTGTAGAAAATGAAACCTACGCCTGCGGTACCGGCGTAACAGCGGTGGCACTGGCCATGGCCAAACACGAACATCAAACGGGTTCGGTAACCACTCCCATAAAAGTTTTAGGCGGCGATCTTAACATCCGCTTTGATTACGACGGCGAAAAATTCAGCAACATATTCTTAGAAGGCCCCGCCGAGTTGGTTTTTGAGGGGGTGATAGCGCTTTAGTTATTCTCAACCAATCACTATTCAGCCCGTTAACTACGCTCTCAAAAAAATGACGCCTTAAAATTTTAGAGTGTCATTTTTTTACATTACGTTTGAATTTTTTCTCAGCGTAGATTGTATTAATTTTTTACTTATAAAAGTTAATGTTACGCGTAGACAGCACCAAGCCCTGCCAAATAATTTATGCCATTGCCCGGCACGATTACCTGTCGTACGTGATAGAGCCGCACATTGTTCAGTTGAACCCCAACGGCGAATTTTCTTTTACCCACCAGCGTTTATTCTCGAATACTGCAGAGGAGTTTACCCATTGCATTGATGATACGGACCGTAAACTGATTAAAATACTGGAGGATATTGAGCAGGGGAACGTTATTAAAAAATACTACAAGAAGCCCATTCGGCCGTTCGAGTTTTTTGCCAAGATCTTTACCGATCAGCTTTTTGATACCATCCGCCCAAAAATTGAAAAGAAATTGGTTGAGGCATTGGCCTTATTAGGTAGCTGCAACAAGCAAATTTACCTGATGAGCAAGGAGGGCTACCCTGCTGGCCGCCAAGTACATATAGCAGATGAACCGGCATCGGTGCTGTTCCATTTTAGGAGAAATGACGAGGAGATCCGCTATTTCCCAACCATCAAATACCAGGGCATGCGCATCGAATTTATGTTTAAAGATGCCGAGGTGATTTGTAACCACCCCGCCTGGATGCTGCTGGACGATACCCTTTACTATTTTGATAAGGAGATAGAGGGTAAAAAACTCCAGCCCTTTCTTAATAAACGTTTTATATCTATACCTAAATCATCAGAACAATCATACTTTGAAAAGTTTGTTGCCCCGCTAATAGAAAAGCATAATGTGTACGCCGAAGGTTTTACTATAAATACCGAAAAGTATGATGCAACTGCTTTCTTGAAACCTATCTACGTAGAAGGCGGCGCATCGCAATTACAGCTTTATTTTAAATATGCCGGCTATATTTTTCCCTATGGGGATGGCAGGACTATATCTGTAAGGATGGAAAAAACGGGCGACGATTACCTGTTTCATCGCATCAAACGGTCGGTTACCTGGGAAAAGGGAAAGCTTTCGATCTTAGAGGGGATGGGGTTAAAAACGGTATCGTCGCTATTCCAAAACTTAGAAGTAGCTAATCACCACGACGAGGGTGACCGATCGTTCCCTGTGTTTGAATGGCTGAACCAGCACCATGATGAACTCCTCGAAAAGGGTTTTGAAATAGAACAGCCCGACGGGCGAAAGCGCTACGTGTTTGGCAATACCAAGATAGACCTGGAGATAAGCGAAAATAACGACTGGTTTGACATTAATGCCGTGGTATATTTCGGCCCGTACCGCATCCCCTTCATCCAATTAAAAAACCATATTCTTAACCATAAAAAAGAATTTACACTCCCATCGGGTGAGATAGCCGTTATTCCCGAAAGTTGGTTTTCGCAATACGGCAATCTGCTGCACTTTAGCGAGGGTGGCGATGAATTAAAACTCCGCAGGCACCACATAGGGTTAGTAAACGAGTTAAGCGACGGCGAAATGGCCCAGGTTGCCATGAACCGCAAACTGCAAAAACTTACCGATTTTGAAGAAACGGAAGATATGCCCATGCCGGTAAATTTTGCGGGTAGCTTACGGCCCTATCAAAAGGCAGGCTATAACTGGTTCCACTTTTTAAAAGAGTACCATTTTGGCGGTTGCCTTGCCGATGATATGGGCCTTGGTAAAACCATCCAAACCCTTGCCCTGCTACAAAAGCACAAGGAGGACACAGAGAATACCGGTAGCAAAGCAACATCGCTGGTTATTATGCCTACCTCACTAATCTATAACTGGCTTAATGAAGCTAAGAAATTTGCTCCACAATTGAGGCTGATGGTGCATACCGGCGCGTTCCGTTACAAATCGGCAGAGGTATTTGCCAATTACGATGTGGTGATTACCACTTATGGCATCAGCCGGATAGATATCGAGATGTTTAAGGCTTACTTTTTCGATTATGTGATATTGGATGAGAGCCAGAACATCAAAAATCCGGCGTCAAAATCTTTCCAGTCGGTAAGGCAGTTAAAATCAAGGTTTAAGCTGATCCTGAGCGGTACACCGGTAGAAAATTCGGTTAATGACCTGTGGACGCAGATGTCGTTCATCAACCCGGGCTTGTTGGGTTCGCAACAATTCTTTCAAAACGAGTTTGTGACGCCGATAGAGAAAAAGAAGGACGAGGATAAAGCCCGTAAGCTACAGGCTATAATCAAACCATTTGTATTGCGCCGTACCAAGGAGCAGGTGGCAACCGAGTTGCCGCCAAAAACCGAAACCTTGCTGTATTGCCAGATGAGCGAGGAGCAGGCCGAGGTGTACGATAAAGTGAAATCAGAATACCGGAACGAGTTACTTCGCAGCATTGAGGATGGCACTTATGCCAAAACACAGATCCAGGTATTGCAGGGCCTGATAAAACTACGCCAGATAGCCAACCACCCATCCATGATAGATGCGGATTACGAAGGCGACAGCGGCAAATTTGAGAACGTTACGCATACCCTAACCAGCGTATTAAACGGCGGCCACAAGGTGTTGGTGTTCTCACAATTTGTAAAGCAATTGACCATCTACCGGAACCACTTTGATAAGGAAGGCATCCCCTATGTTTACCTGGATGGCAGCACGCAGAACCGAGGCGACGTAGTAAAACAGTTCCAGGAGGAAAAAAAAACAAGGGTGTTCCTGATCTCGATAAAAGCCGGCGGCGTGGGCCTAAACCTAACTGAAGCCGACTATGTTTTCATCCTCGACCCATGGTGGAACCCGGCGGTAGAGCAGCAAGCTATTGACCGCACGCATCGCATTGGCCAAACCAAAAATGTATTCATCTATAAATTCATCACCAAAGATTCCGTAGAAGAAAAGATCCTTGCCTTGCAACAGCGCAAGCTAAGCCTGTCTCGCGCGTTGATCACCACCGAGGACAGTTTTATCAAATCGCTTACCGCGGATGATATTAAGGAGATACTGGGGTAGAATTTACGTCAATTTCTGCGCTTCGTTTGGGCAAATGTTCACGTTCACGTTGGTGAACACAGGCAACACTTTATAAACAACTGATTATGAGGTTGTCTGAAATTTAATTAACTGACAAAATAGTGCCACCACTTCATGTTTAAATAATACTATAATTCTCTCCCTGCTATCGCGCAAGCCAATACTGCTTTCCCAATGTAGGTAATAAAACTATGCGCAAACAAAAAAGGCTGATGTTTCATCAGCCTTAATCATATTTAATTATTTTTTTCCTATCCTGTAAAGTTTCCCGCTATCGGTTAAACCGTAAAGGGCACCGTCTTTACCGGTTACCAGGGCACGCCAGCGTTCGTTTTTATCTTTTAGCAAACGTTCCTCGCCTACAACTTTATTGGCGCGGATAACCAGCCTTGCAATATGCTGGCCGCTTAAGCCCCCAACAAACAGGTTGTTCTTCCATTCAGCAATGTTGCCGGTGTAAAAGGTGATGCCGCCCGGCGAGATAGTTGGGTCCCAGTAATAAACAGGTTGGGTAACACCATCCTTTTGCTGGATGCCGTCGCCTACTTTTTCGCCACTATATTCTATCCCGTAAGTAACCACGGGCCAGCCGTAATTGCGGCCGGGTTTAATAATGTTGATTTCATCACCTCCGCGTGGGCCAAATTCTGATTCCCATAATTCGCCGGTTACAGGGTTCCAGGCCAAACCATCCGGGTTGCGGATTCCGTATGCATAAACCTCCGGTAAAGCGTTTGCCTTCCCCGCAAAAGGGCCGCCTGCAACAGCTTTGCCCGCTTTGGTAATGTGGATGATCTTGCCGATCCCAGCGCTAAGGTCCTGTGCTTTCATGCGGATGTCGTTACCACTACGTTCGCCGGTGCTTACAAACAGGTTTCCTTGTTTATCAAACACAATGCGGCAGCCATACTGCAAGCCTCCTTTATAAGCAGGCGTAGCACGGTAGATAACCTCTACGCTCTCAAGCGTGGTTTCATTAGCCGATAGCTTGCCTTTGGCAATAGCCAATACGCCGCCATTGTCGGTGGGTTCGGCATAGCCCCAGTAGACCATATGGTTAGTGGTAAATGCCGGGTCAATAGTAACATCAAGCAACCCGCCCTGCCCTTTAAACAGCACCGCCGGGAAGCCTGTTATTTGCTTATCAAATCCGCCGCCTGCTTTTAGTATGCGCATAGTACCACCTTTTTCGGTCACTAAAAAGCGCCCATCC
Source organism: Mucilaginibacter sp. UYNi724 (assembly GCF_054057495.1). NCBI lineage: Bacteria > Pseudomonadati > Bacteroidota > Sphingobacteriia > Sphingobacteriales > Sphingobacteriaceae > Mucilaginibacter > Mucilaginibacter sp. UYNi724. The sequence goes on from NZ_JBSRZI010000011.1 coordinate 80,950, forward strand.
GGCAATACGTGGATGCCCCATGGATTTTTTAAGGTGCTGTTAATAACAGTAGCCGTATAAGGCGTTTTGGTTTTTATACCGCCTATACGTGTTTGTCCTTTAAAGGCTGGTTTGTAGGTAGTATTTGGGTTTTGCGTTTCTACGGGCGCAAGCGTGGTATCGCGTTTTGCAATATCAGCAGCATAGCTAACAGATACCACAGCGGACAAACCCATAGCTAACAAGGTTTTTTTATAATATATTATCATAAATAAATAGTTTTAAGGATATTACCACATTAAACCCCATTTGGTTTTAATGGCATACGTTCGTAACAGATAAAATACCTATTAGGGGCTAAGCCCTGCAATATATAAAATCATTTGTTAGATGATCATTCACAAACAAAACCTCCCGGCATTTTGTATTAACACAATATTATTACAAATTAAAAGCATGGTCAAAATTAGTGTCCACTACTCCCGCATATAGCTTACTTTTTGTAACATTGCACAAAGTTTAATATTGACAACCGCAGCCAAAAAAATATTCTCGTACGTCATTAAGGCAACTATCATTGTTTTAGCATTCTTGTTTATATACAACAAGTTTTTAGGAAAAAATGACAGCCTTAAACAGTTTGAGGAATTAATATCTGTAATTAATCGCAACCAGGTTATATATACCTTATTAGCAGTTATATTACTAATGGTTATCAACTGGTTTTTGGAGAGTTTAAAATGGCAGTACCTTGCAAAAAAGTTAACCAACATATCAATTTGGGTTGCTATCGAAGCTGTATTTTGTGGGCTCACCTGGGCTATTTTTACCCCTAATCGTATTGGCGAATACGGTGGCCGGGTAATGTTTCTCCCAAATCGTAAACGCGTACATGGGGTATTTGCTATGGCCGTTGGCGCATTCGCCCAAAATGTGATCACTAACCTGGTAGGGGTAACAGCCTCATTATGGTTCATCTATTATTTTCTGGATATTAACATATGGCTTTATTTAACACTTTTGGCCTTGTCTATCGTGTTTTTGGGCTTTTTTTTGGTGTTTTATTTTAACATTAATTGGTTGGTAAGCCTGCTCGGCAGGATAAAGTTCCTTAAAAAGTATCACCGCTTTTTTGAGATCATAGGCCGCTATAACGTAAATGAGCTTTTAGTAGTTATCGGCTACAGCCTTGCCCGGTTCTTTGTATTCTCTTACCAATATTATCTCATTATTCATTTGCTGTTACCAACTATCCCGTTTGTAGAGATGATGCTAACCGTATTTGTTTTCCTGTTCGTACAATCGGCCATACCATCGCTTGATCTTTTAGACATCGGCGTACGTAGTTTTACGGCGATGCACCTGTTTTTATATATAACCAACCAGCAAATAGCTATAATTGCAGCGGTATCGTGTATTTGGTTAATAAACCTCATTATCCCTGCCATTATAGGTTCAGTATTTGTTTTTAAAATGAAGTTTTTTGATCGCACTGTATAGTACTATTTCGCTTATGCTAACTGGTTTATACCTATTAGTTGTTTCGTATCTCATAAAAGGGTGGGCTGCTTTAAAACGCCCGGCCATTAACACATCTGGTTTTATAACCAGGGTTACTATCCTTATAGCGGCGCGAGATGAAGCCGAACGAATTCGCTTCACAATTGATGATATCATCGCGCAGGATTATCCTAAAGAACTCACCGAAATTATAATTGTTGACGATCACTCTACCGACGATACTGCAAACATCATCCGTAGCTATGCTGCGCAGGGCGTAAAGCTATTACAACTGAAAGAAGACAAACCGCTAAACTCCTACAAGAAAAAAGCCATAGCAGAAGCCATTGCCCTATCGAAAGGCGATTTAATGGTTTGTACAGATGCCGATTGCAGAATGGGGTCAAAATGGCTGTCGTCAATCATAGGTTATTACGAAACTTATCACCCGGTAATGATATCATCGCCGGTAACCTATTTTGAGGAAAAAAGCTTATTCGAGCGTTTGCAAACGCTCGAATTCTCTTACCTGATAGGCATTGGCGCAGCGTTTATTGGTAATGGCCGTGCATCTACTTGCAACGGCGCTAACTTTGCTTACCGCAAAGATGTATTTTATGAGGTAGGTGGTTTTAAAGGTATTGATGACCTTGCATCGGGTGATGATGAGTTACTATTACAAAAAGTTGCCGAAGTTTATCCTTACAAAATAGGTTTTTTTAAAAACAATGATGCGGTAGTATTTACCCATGCCAAACATACCCTGCAGGAATTTTTACAGCAACGCCGCCGTTGGGCATCAAAATCGACCCGGTATAAAGATAAAAAGGTGGTAGCGCTAGCGGTTTGTATCTGGTTATTTAACCTTTCCTTACTCGTAAATGCTGGTTTAAGTTTTAATAGCCTGGTTTATCTTAAACTTTTTACAATTCAATTTCTGTTAAAATATTTGATAGAATTGGTTTTTCTGTTGCCAATAACCGCTTTTTTAAAACGGACAAATTTGGTTAGCCTCCTTATATTATTAGGGCCTATCCACATCATTTACTTTGTATATGTTGGCCTTATAGGCAACACCCGTAAGTATGCCTGGAAAGGCCGCATTGTTAAATAGAGATTAACATTTTTTAATCTCTTAAAAAAACCTTTGCAGCATCCATTAAAAAAGGAATATTTCGCTATTTTAGGCTGCCTTAACTGATAAATGCAAAATAACAACGATAGCACCGGCGAAGACGAACTGATCAGGCTACTGCTTAAAAGGCAGTCGGAATTGAATTCCCTTTTGGAAGTGACCAGGGCTATAAATAAGAACACCCCAACCCCAACATTAATTCAAATGCTGGAGGTTATCCTAAAAAACTATCTACAGATAGGTAAGTTCCGTTTTCTTATAGAAAAAGAAGGTGCTTACAGCTGTATATCTAAATATGGCGGTGATATCGAATCTGCCGTTACCCTTAACCATACCTGGGCTCATTTAAGCAAAATTAAAGCCCCTGCAGAACTTAGCAGCCATCCGGATAAGATATTGAGCAGGTACAATTATTTTATCCCTATATACCATAAAAATAAAGCGCTTGCATTCGCGCTGATAGGGGATTTCAACACTTCCGGCGATATGTTGAACAATGATCTTAATTTTATCCAGACATTGATCAATGTAATTGTAGTGGCGTTGGAGAATAAAAAGCTATTTCGTGAGCGCTTACAAGCCGAACGTTTCCAGCGCGAAATGGAATTGGCTGTAGAAGTACAAAATATGCTTATCCCGCTAAGAGAGCACAAAGAAGAAGGCGTAGAGGTTGGTGCACGATACCTGCCACACCAGGATATAGGCGGCGATTATTTTGATTTTTTCCGTATTAACGAAGCTGAATTTTTATGGTGCGTTGCCGATGTATCAGGCAAGGGAATATCTGCTGCTTTACTTATGGCAAACTTCCAGGCAAGCCTGCACGGTTTAGCCGCTATTGAAGAAGACCTTACCACGGTTGTAGAACGCTTAAATAAAATTGTTATCCGCAATACTAAAGGCGAACGTTTCATAACCTTATTTTTAGCAAAGTATAACGAGCGTACCCGTAAGCTTAACTATATTAATGCCGGCCATAACCCAACCATCGTATACTCGGAAGGTGAGGTTGTTCCTTTAAAATTAGGCACAACTATGATAGGCGCGTTTGATGAACTACCCTTCCTGAATGAGGGCGAGATTGACCTTGAACCTGGTAGCCTAATATTTAACTACACTGATGGCTTAATGGATTATGAATCACAAAATTCAAAGGTATGGAGCGAAGAAAAACTCCTTGAATTTGTAATAGCTAATGGTGAACTTACTCCTGACGAATTTAACGAAGCCTTAATGAAACACATTAATCAGGTTGTTAAAGGCAAACCTATTGATGATATTACTTTACTTACCTTAAGAATATCGTAGCTGGCTTCTAACAGAGTCAATAATTTTATTTGAACCGATTATAATCCTAAACTTGCTGAGATCTCCAGCATCCTCTCAATAGGTTTAACAGCCTTTTCTATAATATGCTTAGGTACTTCAATCTCCGGCATTTCATTTTTTAAACACAGGTAAAGTTTCTCCAGTGTATTGCGTTTCATGTGCGGGCAATCGTTGCAGGCACAGGTGTTATTTGGCGGCGCCGGTATAAAGTTTTTATCCGGGTTATCCTTTTGCATTTGATGCAAAATACCTGCTTCAGTAGCTACAATAAAATCTTTATCAGGGCTGTTGGTGGCGTATTTTAATATCCCGGTAGTAGATCCTATATAATCTGCCATCTGCAATATAATTTCCTCACATTCAGGATGTGCCAGTATTTTTGCGTTTGGATAGCGCTCCTTAAGCCTGGTTAACTTTTCACGGCTAAATATCTCGTGTACCATACAAGCGCCATTCCAAAGTACCAAATCCCGGCCTGTTTTTTTAGCTACCCAGGCACCCAAATTCCTGTCGGGCCCAAAAATTATTTTCTGGTCTATTGGCAAGCTTTCTACTATCTGCACCGCATTGCTGGATGTACAAACGATATCGCTTAGCGCCTTCAGTTCTGCAGTACAGTTAACGTAGGTTATCACCAAATGGTCGGGATAATTCTCTTTAAATTTTTTAAAAAGGTGCGGCGGGCAGCTGTCGGCCAGTGAGCATCCTGCCTTTAAATCCGGTAAAAGTACTTTCTTATTTGGTGATAATATTTTTGCTGTTTCGGCCATGAAGTGTACACCGGCAAAAACAATAATGTCTGCATCTGTTTTGGCGGCTTGTTGAGATAGGCCCAGGCTGTCGCCAATATAATCGGCAATATCCTGAATATCTCCTTCCTGGTAATAGTGGGCCAGTATAACGGCATTTTTCTCTTTTTTAAGTTTTTCTATTTCGGCGAAAAGGTCAAGGGACGGATCGATGTGTTCGTCTACAAAACCTTTCACTTTTATTTCTTCGAAGATATCCATTCCACAAATCAATTAATAATAACTCTTTTTATATATATAAATAAACCTATTGTTATTAAGGTGTTAGTTATGTGCAAAAGTTGTAATACTATTTAAGCTAAAAGTTGTTTTTCCATTTTTACTAACATTTATAAACAACTTTTCCATTTTTATAATATTGATGGTAAGATGAGTATAAGAAACAACATTTATCTTAAAAACTTATTTGTTAATAATTACTTGCTTAATTATATGTTAGTTTCGTAGTAATATCGTCTTACAAATAGCTTAAAAGTAAACGTAAAAATTGTAATTTTCTCACTTATCAACGTTCTGCTTATTTTGTACATTTTTACTTACACAAAGTTAACACGTTTTATACCGCTTATTAACATAAGTGCTAATTTTACACAATACATATACTAAACATGACCAGAACTGTTGATTTCCTCGTGGTAGGATCGGGTATAGCCGGATTAAGTTTTGCACTAAAGGCTGCAAAGCATGGTAAGGTTCTGATAGTTACAAAAGCTAACGAAGACGAGAGTAACACAAAATATGCCCAGGGTGGCGTCGCGGTAGTTGTTGATAAAAAAGAAGATTCGTTTGAAAAGCATATAAATGACACCCTAATTGCCGGCGATGGTCTTTGCGACCCGGTAGTTGTAGAAGCCGTTGTTAAGGAAGGGCCCGATAGAATCCGCGAGATTATTGATTACGGTACCAACTTCGACAAGACGAACGAAGGTATTTATGACCTTGCCAAAGAAGGCGGACACAGCGAATTTAGGGTGCTGCATTATAAGGATATTACCGGTTTTGAGATAGAACGTTCGTTATTAGAAGAGATTCATCGCGAACCTAACATTGAGATACTAACGCATTACTTTGCGGTAGATCTGATAACCCAGCACCATTTGGGTGAGTTTGTAGATAAATCATCAGATAATATAAAGTGCTATGGCATCTATGCTTTTAATACCGAAAATAACCAGGTAGAAAAGATAGAATCTAAAATCACTGTAATGGCATCAGGCGGTGCCGGGCACATATATTCTGTTACGACCAATCCTGTTATTGCTACAGGTGATGGTGTGGCGATGGTTTATCGTGCAAAAGGCAAGGTGCGTAATATGGAGTTCATCCAGTTCCATCCAACGGCATTATTTAATCCTGGCGAGTACCCGTCATTCCTGATATCAGAGGCGGTACGTGGTATGGGCGGAATATTAAAAAGAACAAATGGCGAAGAATTTATGCAGGAATACGATCCGCGTAAATCATTGGCGCCAAGGGATATTGTAGCAAGGGCGATTGATGCGGAAATTAAGAAATCGGGGGAGGACTTTGTTTACCTGGATATCCGCCATAAAAAGAAGAAGGATATTATAGAGCACTTCCCTAATATCTACGCCAAGTGTTTAGAGATAGGGATTGATATGACCCGTGATATGATCCCGGTTGCCCCTGCCTGCCATTATATGTGTGGTGGAGTATTGGTGGATCATCAGGGGAGGTCGTCTATCAATAGGTTGTATGCCTGCGGTGAATGTTCTTCAACTGGGTTACATGGTGCTAATAGGTTGGCCTCTAATTCGTTGTTGGAGGCTTTGGTTTTTGCACATCGCATTTATAAAGATGCGATTGTTGATTTTGCCAATCTGGAAATACCGACAAACATACCAGACTGGAACGAGCATGGTGTACAATTATCAAACGAGGATATTTTAGTTACCCATAACATCCGCGAAATGCAGAAGTTAATGAACGATTATGTGGGGATTGTTCGTTCCGATTTCCGTTTAGAAAGGGCTATGCGCAGGCTGCGTTTGTTATACGAAGAAACCGAGGATTTCTACAAGAAGACCAAGCTATCCGTTAAGCTTTGCGAGTTGCGTAATCTGATACAAGTAAGTTACCTCGTTGTAAAATCAGCAAAGGCAAGGCACGAAAGCAGGGGATTGCATTATACAACGGATTACCCTGAACATCAGGAAGTTTTGGAAGATACAGTTTTTTAGATGAAAAAAAATACGACTAATTGGATATTATTTGGTGCTTTTGCTCTGTTATTGACGTTGTTTATTATTTGGCAAATAAGTGAACAAATTTTCATGATTAACGAAGTTTTTGCTTTAATAATTCTGGCTGTTAGTCCTATATTAAACCATTACATTTTTCCTAAATTCCAAATAGTATTATTATTTGTATTACTTATTCCACTTTTTGGGTTTTTACAATACTCATATTCGTTCGTGGAAGCTAATACAACATACACTTACCATTCAGGAAAATTTACTGGTATAAGCCCAGTAGTTTTTATTATTATGGTGATTTATATAATTGTAAATATTTCTGCAATTAAAAAGGCATTTCGACTTTTTCGACATGGATCAGATGCTGAACAAACCGAAAAATATGATAAGATGAGCCAGTTTTAATATAAGAAATTTAAAGAATGCCCAGATAATGAATTTATAGAAATAAAATCAAAATATACCGATTATCCTTCAGAAGCTCAAGAGGCAATCGATAAAATTAGTTGGGAACGTAATATAATTTGAGAGCGGAAAACGGGATTCGAACCCGCGGCCTTCAGTTTGGGAAACTGATGCTCTACCAACTGAGCTATTTCCGCTTGTATTCGGTATTCAAACATAGCAAAAGTAAATCAATCACTAAACCAATAATTCACCAAATCAATTAATAAATATGCCTGTCATCTTATCCGTAAAAGACAAATCACCCGTATGGGGAACAGATTGCTTTATTGCCGAGAACGCTACTATTGTTGGTGATGTAATAATAGGGAATAACTGTTCTGTTTGGTTTAATGCGGTTATCCGTGGTGATGTACATTATATTAAAATAGGGGATAATACCAACATCCAGGATGGCGCGGTGATACACGCCACTTACTTAAAGGCACCAACCAACATCGGTAATAACGTATCTATCGGCCATAACGCTATTGTACATGGCTGTACCCTGCATGATAATGTTTTAATAGGAATGGGCGCTATTGTTATGGATGATGTGGTAGTAGAGGAGTATGTGATCATAGGGGCAGGGTCTGTTGTATTAGAACGTACCATTTGCGAAAGTGGTTATCTGTACGCCGGCAGCCCGGCCAAAAAAATAAAGCCTCTTACCGACGAGCAAAAGGCTTTATTGAATAAGTTACCGCAAAACTATATCATGTATTCCGGCTGGTTTAAGGATTAATTTGCTCCTTCGGGATATCTATCGGTTCTTCTGCTTCCCAATTTGGCCTTAAGGTTATTTCTTTATCGTATAACCAAATATTTTCAGGCTGTGTTTTCAGTTTCACATTACCGCTATCCCAACGCCCATTTTTATTCGCATCGTACACCACCCTAATTTTATACTTTCCTGTTAAATAATTTTTATAAACTATTGATCCGCTTTTGGCAATAGGATCGCTATGTATCAGGTTCTTTTGGTCGTCAATCAATTCCACCACATAGCTTTTGCTGCTATCCGGGACATTAACTTTAAGTGTAAGCTGGCTATAATTTTCCGGCTTATCCGCCTCAAAATTAATACCTGTTCGTTTGTTTTTGTCCCCGTAAATATCCGTTACTGCAGCGTCGTTAAATACTATCTGATACTTGCCACCCGCACGCCACCGGTTTTTTACCAATAAAACACGTGGGTTAGCGGTGTCCCGCTGAACCGTGATGTTTGGAACATTTGCCGAATCGATAGTAAGCGCTATCAATCCGGGCTCTATGCTTTCTACAGGTAAGTTGGTGGTTATTCTAAGGTCTGTATTCGGCTTTAACTTGTTATCACGGTTAATACCATACTTAAAGGTAAGCGTGCGTGTAAAGGTTTCTTTTCGGCCTTTTAACTGGTACACGGTATCGATTGGCTTTTTGTCGTCATAAATAGCAACACGTAACGAATCAAAATCCATATTACGCATAAATACTAATGCTGTGTCTTTCGTTTTGCTGATGTCTACTATCTTTTTTGCATCTAAGTCTGCAGGGTAAATAATTTTTAATGAGGGGTTATTTAAACGCTTATTAAAAATAAGGGATAATACACCATCGTTAGTTAACTTCTTTTCCGAGATTCTAAATTTTTGGGGCACTTGCTGGAACAGGGATAAACGGATACCCGATGTATCTTTGTTCAAATTTACGGTACGGTTAGAAAAAGCTATCAGCTCTTTGTCGTTATCAAAGATCTTATTCGGGCTTGGTTCCTTTAAAGCGTATATCTTATATTCTCCATCGTGCAAATTATTTAAAGAGAAGTTTCCGGCCGAATCTGTCGTTGCAAAAATTGTGGGTTTCTTTTTGCCGAATAACAAAGAGTCCTGTTTAACCGGGAAGATCATTACCGTTGCATCTTTTTCTTTTTCCTGGGTAATGCTGTTCATTACAAAACCCGACATGCTCAACGAGTCGATATGCGGGCCGGTAGAAAACACGTATGTAAAATTATCCATCACGTTGCTTTCGTTCACATCTTGTATCGCTTTACCAAAGTTGATCACATAGGTTGTGTTTTTTTGAAGCGAGTCTTTAAAATCAATGATGAGGTCGCGCTTACTTGTTTTGTACTCTGGTTGTTTTTCCATTGCCGGGCTAATGGTAATTTCCTGATACGGGTTACTCAGTTTATAAAATTCGTCAAATTCTAAACGGATCTCTTTCGCCGTAAAATTTCGGGTCATGTTTTCAGGTGTTGACTTCAATAATTTTGGCGGGGTAAGATCGCGCGGGCCTCCCATTGGTTTTTGGATGCTTGCGCAACCAAAAATAAGCAAAGCAAGAAAAATGAAGGAGAAAATTTTACCGAGAATAGCCGATTTTGAATTTAACATTGTTTTTATGCCCTATAAACGATTTTTGCCTTTTTATGAACTGTGATATTATAAATCTAAAAGAATGCTTTCTGAACGATATTTTATAATTAACTGATTTGCAGTTTGTTATACGCTATCTTGACACATGTACCATTAATACAGACACATCTGAAGGCGATACGCCCGAAATGCGGGATGCCTGACCTAAAGTGCGTGGTTTTATCCTCGCCAATTTTTCGCGTGCTTCTTTAGAAAGAGAAACCAGTTGGCGGTAATCAAACTCGGGGTTAATTTCCCGATCTTCCATTTTTTTCATCCGGTCAACAATTTCCAATTCTTTTATAAAGTAACTCTCGTATTTGATTTTTATTTCAGCCTGCTCAATAGTTTCTTTATCATAGGCCGATAATTTATCTTGCAATGAGCTATCTACCCGTTTCAGTTCATCAAAACCTATTTGTGGTCGCGAGATTAAATTAAACAACTTAGCGCCCTGGCTAATAGGCGAGGTGCCTACTTCTTCCAATAAACCATTTACTTCCGCCGGGTTAATGCTTTTGCTCCTGGTAAAGGCAACTATCTCGTCCGAGTCCTTTATTTTTTTGTTGACTTTGGCTAAACGTTCGTCGCTTATCAAACCCAGTTCGTGACCCATAGGGCTTAACCTAATATCGGCATTATCCTGTCGTAATAATAATCGATGTTCTGCCCTTGAGGTGAACATACGGTAGGGCTCTTCCGTGCCTTTGGTTACCAAATCGTCGATAAGGACGCCGATATACGATTCGGATCTTTTTAGGATCAGTTCGTGTTTATCATTGAGTTTTTGATGGGCGTTAATGCCCGCTATAAAGCCTTGCGATGCAGCTTCTTCATATCCCGTGGTGCCGTTTATTTGTCCGGCGAAGAAAAGGTTGCTGATCTGTTTGGTTTCCAGCGTCAAACTTAGCTGGGTAGGTGGGAAGAAATCATATTCTATCGCGTATCCCGGGCGGAACATTTTTGCGGTTTCGAATCCGGGGATCTGCGTAAGCGCTTTGTATTGTACATCCTCCGGTAGTGAGGTTGAAAAGCCATTTACATAGATTTCGCATGTGTTCCAACCTTCCGGCTCAACAAATATCTGGTGACGGTCACGTTCTGCAAAGCGGTTTATCTTATCTTCTATAGATGGGCAATATCGTGGGCCTAAACCCTTGATGCGGCCGGTAAACATAGGTGATTTTTCGAATCCTTCTTTTAGGGTTTCATGTACTTTAGTATTGGTATAGGTTATCCAGCAGCAACGTTGATCTTTCGAAAGTTCAACATCCGTGTAAGAAAAGCGGCCACGCTCTTCATCGCCCCATTGCTCTTCCATTAAGGAATAGTTAAGGCTTCGTCCATCCACGCGGGGAGGGGTGCCGGTTTTCATTCGGCCCGCGTCGAAACCCATCGTCACCAGTTGTTCCGTTAATCCGGTTGCGGCCTTTTCGCCTGTACGGCCACCGCCAAATTTCTTTTCACCAATATGGATTACCCCATTTAAGAATGTGCCATTTGTTAGCACTACTGCATCCGCTTCGATTTCTACCCCCAACGACGTTTTTACTCCTGCAATGGTGTTGCCTTTAATCAGTAGTGAGGTTACAGTATCTTGCCAAAAGTCGACATTTGGTGTTTTTTCAAGTGCAATACGCCACTCCTCTGCAAAGCGTATGCGGTCGCTTTGCGCCCTTGGGCTCCACATAGCCGGCCCTTTAGAGCGGTTAAGCATACGGAATTGTAGAGACGTTTTATCCGTGATTACGCCCGAGTAGCCACCCAGTGAATCAATTTCACGAACTATTTGGCCCTTGGCGACACCGCCCATTGCCGGATTGCAACTCATTTGTGCTATAGTACCCATATTCATGGTAATAAGCAAAACGGACGAGCCTAAATTGGCGGCAGCCGCGGCAGCCTCACAGCCAGCATGGCCAGCACCAACAACTATTACATTATATTTCCTAAACATAAAACCTCCATGTTCCACGTGGAACATTATGTAATTTTTTAAACAGATGTTCCACGTGGAACATTAAAAAACGAGTATAGAGCAAACGCCGCCCAAATGCCCTCTAATACAACAAAGGGGTAAAAGTTTATCATATATGACGACAACCCACACATGCCGGCACCTATAAAGTTCATTCCCGTGTAAAAACGTGTTTGTGCCGAAATCTTTTTGAACATATTTAACAAAAAAGCTATCAGTAATATAATAACGCCAATAGAAGCAATGATATCGGATGTTTTCATCTCACTACACTTCTTTAAGTTCGCCTAATTCAATCCAGCGGGCGCTTTTTGCGTCCAATTGTTTATTTAAATAAGCTATTTTGTCTGTCAGTTTTGTTAATTCTTTTGGATCGATGTTGGTTGTGTTCAAAGCGTCGGAAGTTTCCTTTAGCTTGTCTTCAATATCCGAGATCTCTTTTTCCAACCCCTCATATTCCTTCTCTTCTTTAAAACTTAGTTTAGCTTTTTTAGGTGCTTCTGCTTGTTGTTGAGTGGGGGCGGATGATGGTTTCTTATTCAATTGCTTGGCTTCTTCAAGTTCAACACGGTACGACGTATAGTTGCCGTTATATATGAGCACATTGCCTTCGCCTTGCATAATAAATAGTTGGTCGGTAAGTTTATCAAGCAAATACCTATCGTGCGACACCATGATCAAAATGCCGGGGAAGTTAGTTAAAAATTCTTCCAGCACATTCAGAGTGTCGATATCCAGGTCATTGGTAGGTTCATCCAGTATCAAAAAATTAGGGTTTTTGATCAGGATGCTCATCAGATGCAAACGTTTCTTTTCACCCCCACTTAGTTTTGACACCATTCCATATTGTTTGGCCGGAGGGAACAGGAATAAAGTAAGCAAAGCCGAAGCAGAAATAAGCTTACCATCGGCCATGGTAATAAACTCAGCAACGTTCTTTACAATATCTATAACGCGTTCATCTTCTTTAAAGCTTAAGCCAGCCTGGTTAAAGTAACCGATAACGGTGGTCTCGCCTTTTACTAATTCCCCACTATCCGGCAATAATTCACCGGTGATCATATTTAAAAGGGTTGATTTACCGCTACCATTTTTACCGGCTAAGCCTATACGGTCGCCTTTTTTAAACGTGTAGCTAAAATCTTTAATATAAGTATTGCCATTAAAGCCCTTCCCAATATGGTGCATCTCCATTATCTTGTTTCCCTGGCGGGATACCTTAACACTTAGCTCCACATTTTCTTTAGCTCCGCGGTCTTTAGTCTTGGATTCCAGATCATAAAAAGCATCGATACGCGATTTTGATTTAGTGCCACGGGCCTTTGGCTGCCTGCGCATCCATTCTAGTTCTTTACGAAGCAAGTTTGAATTCTTTTGAAAGGTAGCCTCGTCAGACGCTTCTCGTTCGGCTTTTTTCTCCAGGTAATAACCGTAGTTACCTACGTAGGGGATAATTTTGCCGCGGTCTATTTCCAGGATTTCGTTACAAACGTTATCCAGGAAGTACCTATCATGCGTTACCATCAGGATGGTTTTGCTGCCTTCTGTCAAAAGTTTTTCCAGCCACTCAATCGTATCAATATCGAGGTGATTGGTAGGCTCATCTAAAACGTAGATCTCAGGGTCTTCAATTAACAGTTTAGCTAAAGCTAAACGTTTCTTCTGCCCGCCTGATAGCGTATTAATGTGTTGGTTAAGGTGATGTATGTCAAGTCTTCCTAAAATAGTCTTGATCTTATACTCATATTCCCAGGCATCAATCTCGCTCATCTCCTCCATTACTTTATCCATCTCCTTCATGTTATCGGGGTCGTTCTCCAACAACTCCTCGTAACGGCGGATCAGCTGCTGCTGGATATTATCCGAATGGAAGATATAATCGCTGATGGTAACCGCATTTTTAAAGAATGGATCTTGCTCCAGGTAGCCAACGTTAAGGTCACGTGCTTGCGCAACTTTACCTTCGGTAGGCTTTAACGAACCGGAAAGGATTTTCAATAAGGTTGACTTTCCTGCACCATTAACACCAACAAGCGCAACTCTGCGTCCGCGGTTAATGCCAATTGTAAGGTTTTTAAACAACCAGTTGTCATTAAAGGAGTGGCCTAAATTTTCGGCCGAGATATAAGTGCTCACTAAATAGTATGTATTTTATCTGATGTATATATAAAAGTGCCTACGGCACTCTCTAATGATTTTTTGTACATGGCATGGGCAACCGTTGTGCCTTTAACGCTCCTGTATTTTTTAAGCCCGCCAATTAAGATTGGGTCAATAACCTTAAATAGGGCAAACAATATTTTTTCTGGAAATCGCGATTTTTCACGTTTGCCAATTAGCATTGATGGCTGATAGATGTAAAGAGATTTCATATTAACCTTCTTTAGGTCATCTTCTAATTCGCCTTTAAGCTTAACGTAGGGCATAGCAGACGTAGCATCCGCACCAATGGCTGTCACCACATGAAACTGATTGACGCCGTTTTGGTTTGCAAGCTTTGCCAGCAGCAATGGGTAATCGTGGTCTATTTTACGGTACCTATCCTTATCCGGCGTTTCGGCCTTTGTTGTGCCCAGGCAACTGAATACCGCATGGCCGGTAATGGCTCCGGCATGTTTATCCAAGTTATCAAAATTGATTACCAGTTGCACCAGCTTTTTATGTTGGATAGGCAGTTCATGTCTAACAAGCACCAAAACCTCTGTGTACTCGGCCGCTTCCAGTAATATATTTAATAAATTACTGCCAATAAGGCCGCTTGCGCCCGCTATAATTGCTTTGTATGCCATTATGGTGGTTTTAACGCGCAAATTTACGCATAATTAAATTGTGGAATAGATATTGAGTGTTTAAACACGTATTTAATTACATAGGACGTATTTTACTTCTTATAAATCATAAAAATGAAAACAACATTTCACGCCGCGGGCGACCGGGGTTATAACGATATAGGGTGGTTGAAAGCTAATTTTTCGTTCAGCTTTGGCCCATACCAGGACAAAAAAAAGACGAATTTTGGTGTTTTAAGGGTGTTAAATGACGACTTTATTGCACGTGGAAATGGCTTTGGCCGACACCCTCACGATAATATGGAGATTACTACCATTGTATTGGAAGGGGCTTTAGAACATCAGGACAGCATGGGCAATAAAGGCACCATCAAAGCTGGCGATGTGCAGGTAATGTCGGCAGGTACGGGCGTTTTTCACTCCGAGTACAACCCGTCAGAAACCGAAGATACGTTATCATTACAGATCTGGATCTTCCCCAAAGTACGAAACATCGAACCAAGATACGACCAAAAGAATTTTGGCGATAAGTTTATACAAAACCAGCTAACAACGTTAATATCACCTGTTAAAGGTGATGACACATTAGGGTTAAACCAGGATACCACATTCTCCCAGGGTAATTTTGATGCGGGGCAACAGTTAAATTATATCATCAAAACACCCGGAAACGGCGCTTATGTGTTCTTGTTAGAAGGTTCTGTAAACATTGCGGGCAAGGCCCTAAACAAAAGGGATGCAATTGGCGTTTACGATACAGAAGAATTTACAATAGAAACCAATAGCGAAAGCAAAGTATTTATTATAGAAGTACCGATGAGCTGATAAACATCAGAATAAAATTTCGGTAGCCTAAAACATTTGACCAATACTTTGTTTATAACGGGCAAGTAATTAATAACTTATGGCAGAACAGGCAATTACCGGGTACAAAAAATGGCTGGAAGGCGTTGGGGAACAGGGCGTGTTCTTTAAAAGCTTTTTCCGCAATATTTTTAGGGGCGGTTTTGAATGGTCGGAATTTGTGCGCCAATGCTATGAAATAGGTTATCGCTCTATGATGCTGGTTGGTATCACCTCTTTTATTATGGGGCTGGTACTCATATTACAACTCAGGCCGTCTATGTTAGAAATGGGCGCCGAAAGCATGCTTCCAAAAACCCTCGCGGTATCGTTTATCCGCGAGATAGGGCCGGTTATTATCGCCATTATATGCGCAGGCAAAGTAGCATCCGGAATAGGTGCCGAGCTGGGTAGCATGAAGGTTACCGAGCAGATTGACGCCATGGAGGTTTCGGGTGCAAACCCGTTACAATACCTGGTTGTTACCCGCATATTAGCGACCACATTGATGGTTCCTTTACTGACAGTTATTGGTGATGCAATAGGCCTTTTTGGTGGATTTTTAGCCCTTAATTTTACCGACGATATCAGCTTTACGCTGTACTTCCATAAATGTATTTCTTCCCTTGAATTTATAGATTTTTTACCCGCCGTCGTTAAAACAATGTTCTTTGGTTTTGCTATTGGTTTTGTGGGATGCTACAAAGGATATAACTCTAACAAAGGTACCGAGAGCGTAGGTATTGCGGCAAATTCAGCCGTAGTGACTGCTTCTTTATGGATCTTTGTAATAGATGCCGTTGCGGTGCAGATAACCAGCTTATTATTTTACAGGTAACCATGGGAGAAATAAAACAAAGTAAGACCGACATGGATAAAACTACTGGCGAAGTGGTGGTAGATATCGATCACATCTCAAAATCTTTCGGAACAAAAGATGTGCTTACAGATATTACCCTACAGCTAAAACGCGGTGAAAATATTGTTGTGCTTGGCAAGTCGGGCCAAGGAAAGTCAGTTACTATACAATGCATTGTTGGGTTGCTTACGCCGGATACCGGCAAGGTGACCGTTTTTGGAGCGGATGTTGCTGAAATGAACGAAGAGCGGCTAAAGGAACTTCGTACCAAGGTAGGTTTCCTGTTCCAGAGCGGGGCATTATATGATTCTATGACCGTGCGCGATAATTTGGAATTTCCGCTTACGCGGATCCTGAAAATTACCGACCAAGCAGAATTAGATAAACGTGTCGAAGAAGCTTTGGATGGCGTGGGCCTTTCGGACGCGATAGATAAGCTACCTTCAGATTTGTCCGGAGGGATGCGTAAACGTGCGGGATTAGCGAGAACGATGATCGTACGGCCTGAAATTATGCTTTACGACGAACCGACTACCGGATTAGATCCTATTACTTCCCGTGAGATAAGCGAGTTGATCCTTAACATGCAAAAAAAGTATAAAACATCATCCATCATTATAACCCATGACATGGAGTGCGCAAAAATTACTGCCGACCGTGTTGTAATTATGAATGAGGGTACATATATAGCCGAGGGCTCGTTTGATGAGCTAAAAAACTCAAAAGACGAATTGGTAAAGTCATTTTTTAACGAAACAACATGAAAACCACATCATCACAAAAAGTAAGAATTGGTGCTTTTACCATAGTAGGGCTGGCCGTATTGTTCCTGGCCGTTTTTTACATCGGGAACCAAAAAAGCTTATTTAGTTCCACCTTTAAAGTTTATGGTACGTTTAAGAACGTTAGCGGGCTTACCGTTGGTAACAACGTGCGTTTTGCAGGTATAAACGTGGGTGTGGTTGAGGCCATAAACATCGTGACAGATAGTTCGGTAAGGGTTGACCTTACGCTGAATAACTCCGTAAGAAAATTCATTAAAACCGACTCGAAGATGAGCATCGGCAGCGATGGTTTGATGGGCGATAAGCTGGTTGTTATCGCTCCCGGCGGGATTACCAGCCAGACAGAAATAAGCGAGGGTAAGGAACTAAATTCCGTTAATCCTGTAGATGTAGACAAGATAATTAACAAGCTTACCAAAGTAGCAGACAATGCTGAAAGCCTTACCAGCGACCTGTCGCAAATTGTAGCCAAAGTGAATAGCGGTAAAGGGAGTATCGGCCGGCTGTTAAATAATGATAAGATAGCAAGAGACCTGGAAGGCACGGTAAATCAGGCTAAAACCACTATGAAAGGCGTACACGCCACCACGGCTACGTTAAATGAGGATTTAAAAGCTGCGCAAAGCAACTTTTTATTAAAAGGCTTCTTTAATAAGAAAAAGAAAGCCGCAAAAGCCAAACAAGATTCAATTAAAAAAGTACAGGAAGAAGCTATTAAAGCCAAAGAAAAAGCAGCTAAAGACGCAGCCAAAAAGAAGGACGATAATTAAGAATGACGGATAAGGAAGTAAAAAGGGGAAGTTAATTAAGCTTCCCCTTTTTGTTATAATGCTTTTGTTATCTCGTCAGATAACGGTTTTGTTGTAGAGCGGTAGCGGTGTATTAGTTTGCCGTTCTCGTCTATAAGGAATTTCTCAAAATTCCATTTAATCTCGCCGGTAAAATCAGGGTTAGCTTCTTTGGTTAAGTAAGCAAATATTGGAGCGATATCATCACCCTTAACACTCACTTTTGAACTTAATGGGAACGTAACACCAAAGTTTTTCTGGCAAAACTCTTTAACATCCGCATTGGTACCAGGCTCCTGTCCGCCAAAGTTGTTTGCAGGGAAACCAACAACAACAACCTTGTCTTTGTACTGGTCTGCAAGTTTTTGCAGCTCGGCATATTGTGGGGTAAAGCCACATTTTGATGCGGTGTTAACAATAAGCAATTTTTTCCCTTTATACTTAGATAAAGAAAAATCATTACCATCGATAGTTTTTAGTTTAAAACTATAAAGCGGTGCGGGCGCAGACGTGATGAACATCATAGCACAAATTAATGTCAGTAATTTCATGTTTTATTTGTTGAAGATGAATAATTTACGAGGGATATTGATTTATGGATGTAAAATTAGGCATTAAAAACCTCTTTTATCCAAATAGAAATCCTCTTTCTGCGTCATTTTTTTCTTAGCGGCAGGGGTTTTATCAGGGTACCCTAATAAGTGTAAGGTTCCGTGTATGATAACACGATGCAATTCCTGTTCGGCGGTAACGCCAAACTTGGCGGCATTCTCTTTAATGCGCTCTATAGAAATAAAAATATCTCCTACTATTACCCCATCATCTTCCGAATTATCAAAGGTGATAATATCTGTATAGGTGTCATGATCGAGGTATTCTTGATTAATCTTAAGCAGGTAGTTGTCAGAACAAAAAATATAGGTAAGCTCGCTCAGCTTGTGTCCTTCTGCAACAATGGTGTCGGTGATCCATTTACGAACCGCAGTTTTATTTTTTAATTTATATTTGATGTCTTCCTCATGGAAAGTAATTGCGGGCATTATATCTTAAAGTGTAGTTCAACCTCGTTACCACTTGCGTTAAATATACACTGGTCGGCAAGGTGTTTTAGTATAAATACGCCACGGCCGGTTAGCTCTTCCAAGCGATCTGCAGCTGTTGGGTCGGCAAGGTTATTATAGTCGAAACCTGCACCCTCATCGGTAACTGTCCAGATGATGCGTTTGCCATCAACCTCAACATTCACAAAAACAGTTTTATTTGGGTCTAATTTATTGCCGTGTATAATAGCGTTAATAACCGCCTCATTGAGGCAGGTCATCATGTTGGCGAATACGTCCTCTGCTACGTTATATTTATCCGCCACTTCTTCAATCAAAGTCTCCAGCGGTGTAATGCTTTCGTATTTCGAAGGAAGTTGTAAGGTATAAAGTTCCGTGTGAACATTTGCCTGTGCCATATCATTTTCCATTAAGTTGATCAAAGTATTTTTTAATTTTTTGCCTGTAATACAAGTTGAGCGCCGCAGGTACGGTTTTTATTTGTTCCGTTTGCTTTGTTTTAACTTGTTCATAGTCCTGCAAAGCTTTAATATACCCCGGCGGCATATTACTTGCCGCCCGGCTCTCTCTTTTTTGGTCCTGCTCTCTCTCTTGCTCCGCTTTCTCGGCCTCAAGCAAACGCGTTTTTATTTGCTCTTGCCTTTTTAACGCTTCATTTGTAATTTTCTTGTTTACGAGATCGTTCTCAGTTTGTTCCATTTCTTTTGAAATTTTATCCAAATTTCCCAAACCGTTGGTCCCGTCTTTATTGTTTTCCTTATTTATCTGCTGCAGTGTTTGCCTTATCATTTGCTGCTCGCGCGCCATTTTGGCAAACTGCTCGCTCATGCCTTGCTGCCCTTGCTGGCCGCTTTTGCCCTGCTGAGGATTACCTGCCTTTTGCATTTGCTCGCGCGCCTTCTGCATATTTTGGTTGAGCTGCTGTTGCATCTTGCTCAATTGCGATATCGACGGTTGTTTGCCTTTGCCCTTACCGCTTTTGCTTTGCTGTTTTTGCAATTGGTTAAGCGCTTCACTCAACATCAGTGCCAAATTGTTCATACTGGTCATTGCAAACTGCTGGTTACGCATGGCCTCGGGCGTTTTTCGTTCGCCTAAATTATCTAAAGATTGGTCTATTTGCTCATTAATGCCGGCAATTTCTTTATTAACAGTCGACTGGATCTGTGGAATGCGGCGGCTAAGCGAGTACAAACTATCCTCGGCCGTTTTTAAATTATCTTTAACATCTTTTTGTTTTTGAGCCAATGCAATGTAAGCCGGATCGGTTGGGCTGGTGTTGCGTAATTGCTGCATTATTTTTTCTTGGGCGAAGGAACTGTTCACCAGCGATTTTAATAACTCGCGCAGTTGGCGTGCATCCACAGCATTTTCGCTATCCTGCCCTTCGCTTTCATCATTTTGTAATTTGTCGGCCAGTTGCTTCATTTGTTTGGCAGCTTGCTGTTGGGATTTTGACGCTTGCGGGCGACTGTTCTTTTTCAACGCGTCCAAACTTTTACTCATCTGTTCATCTATCGCTTGCTTTTCGGCCTCAGGGTTTTTAAAGTCCTGCTTACCACCGTTCTTTTCGTTCTCTTTTTGAAGGTCGTCCAGTTGTTTCTTGACGTTATCAAACTGGTTGTTCAGTTTATCTTGCTGTTGCAGGTCTTTGTCGTTATTGCCCGCCTTCCGTGTTTGGTCAGATAGTTTTTGCTGATCTTGCGCCAGTTGGTTTAGCTGGTTGATATTTTGATTAAGCCTCTGCTCAAAATCAAGTTTTTTGTATAATTCCAGTATGCGGTCAAGTTCTTTTTTTAGTGATTTATTGTCCATCTGCATTTTAGACAACTCGTCGCGTGTGCTATCTTTTTGGCTCTCCTGTAACATTTGTTGCAATCGTTGCAGCATTTCTTTGGTCTTATCATCCAGCACATTATTAAACAGGTTTTCTATCTGCTTTTGCATGTCCATCAGCTCCTGGGTTTGCTGTTGGTTTTCTTGTCGATTGTAAAGGTTCTTTTTGTTTTCGGCCTGGATATCTTTAACCAACTCATCCAGATCCTTGCGTTTTTGCAAAAGCTCTTCTACCTGCTTTTTCTCATCGAATGAAAGGGCGTTCTTATCCAATAGCGCTTGATTCAGCTTTTGTGCGCTTTTCTCAATCTGCGCGGCCAATTTCACTGCCGACTGCATTTTTTCTTTTACTGCATTAGATCCTTTGTTCAACTCTTCAGTTAGTTGAGCGGCATCAGGAACGTTCAAGGTTTTCACTGGCGTGCGTGCTTTTTTAGGGCCGGCAACACCGTCATTATCGGCAACTTCAAAATAATAGGTAACCTGGTCGCCGGGACGGATGCCCAGTTCCTTTAAGTCCCAGAAATAAAAGAAATTGGATTGGGTAGCTGACAAATCTGCCTTAACCGGTTTGTTTACAGCTTTTTCTGACCCTTTTTCACCAACTTTATAATGGAATATTAATGACGAAAAGCCATGGTCGTCCTGGATGCGGCCGTTAAAATAAAATGCCTTCATACTTACCGAATCCGGTCTTTCCTGCACTTCTATTGCGGGTGCTTCATCCGCAATTACATTGATACGGTAACTTGCAGAGTCGCTACGCCGAACGTTATTATTTAACGGACTAACGTTATAGGCTGTGTTTTTTAAGATGCGCTCTCGGTGTTCAAATAGGTTGCTATTTGTTGGTGGGATGGGAGTATTAGTGCCATCTATTTTAAACAAAAGCGAGGAAGCATTTTGCGTATGAAATTTCCAGTTTACCACAGTCCCGGCGGGGAGGGTAAGGTCGCCGGCATTGGCAATGATTTCATTCTTTTTGTGGAGGTAAGTAGGGTACGTTAAATCGGCGTCAAAGTGTAGTAATACCGGTTTTAGGTTAACCTTTATCTCGTATGGTGCCGAGCTAAATCCATTACCAACTAATTTAAACGAAGTGTTTTGCTGCAGGTTGGTAAACAGGTATTGGAAGCGGCTGATGTTCTCTTTATCAAGTTTAAACGTATTGTTTGCTGTTTTTATATAAATCTCATTAGGTAGTTTATCGCCGGTAAGTTTAAGGTCGAGTTTGTAATCTTCGCCCTGTAATGCAGATAAATTCTTATTCAAAAGCACAAATTGGAACGGGGCAACAGGTGCAAAATATTCGTTATGACGAATAAGCCTTTTGGTACTCTCTGTTAAAATAGATGGCGCTGCAAAAGCGATAATACAAATTACAGCCGCAGGAGGCATAACCCACTTAAGGTATTTACTATTCTCGCGAATGTTTACCGCTGATGGAAAGCTTACGGGCTTTAATGTTTCTATTTTTTGGTTGATGCTGGCCTCCAAAAGATCGCGGTTTTCAGCATTTTCAGCGGATTGCTTTTTTAGCTGAAGGGTATTCAGCAACTTGTCATGCACATCATTAAAATGTTGCCCTATTATTTCGGCGGCTTGGTCGTGCGTTAAGGTTTTGCCCAATTTAAGGCGCGCTAAAAGCGGCGGTAACACCAGCCAGATAACTAAGCCAATATTCAGCAGGATAAAAAAATAGAACAGGATGGTACGTAGTGTAGTGTTAAAATTCCCGAAGTATTCCAGCAACGTTATAACCACATAGGCCGAAAATATACCCGCGCCCAAAAATATCAATCCGCGCAGCAGGTTGTTATAATGGTACTTACGGATAAAGGTGTTGATCTTTTCGATCAACAAATCATAGTTTTCGGCCGAGGTCATAGTTTGGATAAGCTGCCAGCATAAGCAATAAAACGAAAATAACGTATTAATTGATACGCAGGGCATATTTTATATAATGCCTGTGTTTTTATATCCAATGCAATTAATGCCATGTTACGGTAATTTAGTTATTATAAAGCCGGCGGGAAACAATTAGCGGATAATTATTGTCGTTGAATTATATACAATGAATATCACCACCTTCAAGGCATTCCGCAGCCGCAACTACCGTTTATACTTTGCAGGTCAATCCGTATCGCTTATTGGTACGTGGATGCAGAAAACAGCAGTAAGCTGGGTTATCTACTCGCTTACCCATTCCACATTTATGCTGGGCGTTACACTTTTCGCCAGCCAGTTTCCGTCATTTTTATTGTCGCTTTTTGGCGGAGTGGTATCAGATAGGTACAACCGCTTCAGGGTACTATTATCCACGCAGGTTGCCTCAATGATACAGGCTACCATCCTTACTGTATTGGTGTTGCTAAAACATTACGAAGTTTGGGAGATATTGGCATTAAGCGTTGTGCTAGGCATTATTAACGCGTTCGACGTGCCCGCCAGGCAATCATTGGTTTATGAAATGATCGAGGATAAAAAGGACCTGCCTAACGCCTTGGCCCTTAACTCATCCATGGTAAACCTATCGCGATTAATTGGCCCCGGCATCGCCGGCTTTATATTAGAGTATTGGGGCGATGGGTTTTGCTTCGCGCTAAATGCAGGAAGCTTTATAGCGGTTATCGGATCGTTACTATTAATGCGTCTACCCAAATATGTGAAAACGGAACATAAGAAAAATGTATTTGGCGAGTTGCGGGAAGGGTTCGCGTATTTAAAAGCCACGCCATCTATTTCATTTGTGATATTGATGCTTGGGTTAATAAGCCTGTTGGTATTGCCATTTAGCACATTGATACCATACTATGCCCGTGAGGTTTTTAAAGGGAATGCCACAACATTCGGGGTGATTGATAGCGTTATTGGCCTCGGCGCATTTACCGGGGCTATATTCCTGGCATCGCTTAAGGCAGGAAGTAATTTGAAAAAGATCTTGAGCATCAACACGCTGGTGTTTGGTATTGGCCTGGCGTTGTTCTCGCACGAAAACACTTATTGGCTTGCGCTGGTATTTGCAACCATAGCGGGTTTCGGCATGATGTCACAGATCACCATCAGTAATACCCTAATACAAATAACAGTTGAGCCTGGCATGCGCGGAAGGGTGATCAGTTTTTATGCGATGGCGTTTTTTGGCTTACAACCAATTGGTGGCCTGTTGGTTGGATCGGTATCTAAATGGATAGGCGCGCCCGATACTATTTTGCTGGAAGGTGTCGCCGCGCTGCTAATTGGCTTGTTGCACTTCCGCTATCAGCGTAAAGAAAAACTGAGACAGAAAGATAACGTGATGGCTGTTGAAGAACACCACCTGCGGGCCGCAGTTTAACCCTTAAAATAACATAATTTAACGGGGTGTCAGCGTCACCACTGCCGAACACATCGTAAAATTACAAAAAGAACTAAAGGCAGACACTTACGATTGATGCAATATGCAAGGGCGTTTGATTTGATCTAATCTAACAAAACCAAAAAGGCCCGCTCATTTGAGCGGGCCTTTCAATAAGGAAGTTTAAACTTATTGTTTTACCGGGGCAGTTTCAGGGGCTTTACCTATCAGGTCCATAAACTGATCAAGTTTAGGGGTGATAATTATTTGCGTGCGCCTGTTTTGGGCTTTGCCGGTTGGCGTGTTGTTATCCGCAATTGGATTATACTCGCCACGGCCACCTGCGGTTAAACGTTTAGGATCTACTTGGTAAGTGTTTTGCAAAGCAAGCACTACTGACGATGCCCTTAAAGCACTCAGGTCCCAGTTGTTACGAATGTTTTTCATGGTAATAGGTACATTATCTGTATTACCTTCTATTAATACATCGTAATTTGAGTAATCTTTAATAATCTTTGCAATTTTGCTTAGGGTTATACCTGCTTTATCCGTCAGGTCATAACTGCCGGATTTATAAAGCATGTTATCAGCAAGAGAAATATAAACCACGCCCTTTAATACTTTAACGTCAACATCTTGTGTTTCCGATTGGCTTAACGAACGGGTTAGGTTATTGGTAAGCACCATGTTAAGCGAATCGCTTTTGTTTTTGGCATTAACCAATTGTTGAATGTATTTGTTAGAGCTATTTATTTCGTCGACCAGTTTAGAGATATTTAAGTTACCCTGCCCACTTGAGGTTAAACATTTGTCAAGGGCCGATTGTAGTTGTTTGTTGTTAGCTCGTTCTGACGCTAATTGTTCATCAAGGCTTTTAACACGTTCTTTTGCAAGGCCAAGGTTACGCTCGGTAAGCAGGTAACGGCCTTTCATTTCGCGGGTATTGCTGTCAAGCTTATCGTAGTTGGCTTGTAATTCTTTGTACTTTTTGCTGCTCACACAGCTGGAGGCTACCACTGCCATTATAAATAGCGAGGGTATCAATATTCGGAGTTTCATAAATGTTAAAATTAGTGAAAAAATTTAATTGTCTAACTCTAAACGAATTAGGAGTAATAAAGTTTTGATTGCCACAGTTACTCTACATCGTAATAACATTATCGCTAATATTTGTGGATGCATAGGGTTGTTGATACCTTGGCAATCTATAATAGAGGCAATGATAAGTACAGCAATATCCGGACAATCCAGATTAACAAATTTAAAATGCCCGGCATGTGGCGCGATGTATGATGCATCGCAACAAAATACTTTTTGTGTAAATGATGGATGCAACAGTACGCTTTTCGCGCAATACGATCTAAATCAGCCGCTTGATAAAGCTATCTTGAAAAACCGCCCGGCCAGTATGTGGCGTTACCGGGAGTTGTTGCCGGTTATTGATGATAAAAATATTGTGACCATGGGCGAGGGATTTACGCCCATTATCCCCGTTAAAAACCTTACTAACCATACTACAGGTAATCAGGTTTACTGGAAAAATGAAGCCGGTAACCCTACAGGGTCGTTCAAAGCGCGTGGCATTGGCATGGCGGTATCAAAAGCCAAAGAATTGGGTATAAAAATTATAGCAACCCCAACAGCAGGTAACGCAGGTGGTGCATTGGCAGCCTACGGCGCACGCGCAGGCGTAAAAGCTATTGTGTACATGCCCAAACTTACCCCGCAGGTATTTAAAGATGAATGCCGCTTATATGGTGCGGAACTGGTTGAGGTTGATGGTAACATTGCCGATTGTGGTAAATTGGTTGCAGATGGTGTTGCCGAACACGGCTGGTTTCAGATCTCCACCCTGAAAGAACCCTATCGTTTAGAAGGTAAAAAAACGATGGGCTTTGAAATTGCCGAACAGTTTGGTTGGCAGCTTCCCGATGTAATATTTTACCCCACAGGTGGCGGAACAGGCCTTATTGGCATTTGGAAGGCATTTGATGAGTTAGAACAGTTGGGGTGGATAGGCAGCAAACGCCCAAGAATGGTAGCTGTGCAATCTGAAAGCTGCGATGGCATTGTAACCGCTTTTAAATCAGGAAATTATAGTGCAAAATTTGTTGATGGCGGGTTTACCATTGCTAATGGCC
This sequence comes from Mucilaginibacter sp. UYNi724, assembly GCF_054057495.1. NCBI lineage: Bacteria > Pseudomonadati > Bacteroidota > Sphingobacteriia > Sphingobacteriales > Sphingobacteriaceae > Mucilaginibacter > Mucilaginibacter sp. UYNi724. The sequence goes on from NZ_JBSRZI010000011.1 coordinate 107,178, forward strand.
TGCGGGTACCAAAATCATTCGCCGATAAAATAATATTGCAAGTGCTGCGCGATAGCAAGGGTACGGCGCTTACCATTAGCGATATAGAAATGAATGAGGGCATAAAAGAAGTTGCCCGCCACGAGGGTATGCTGATAGCACCTGAAGGCGCCGCCCTATGGCAGGCCTATAAAAAATTAAAAGCAACTAACTGGATAAAGCCCGGCGAAAACATTGTTTTGGTAAACACCGGGAGTGGATACAAATACCTGGAAAATATAGTAATCTAAATCACCAGAAAGCCTTTTTTTCACCCACAAGCGACCCTGAAAGTAGTTATTTGGCTACATTTTTGTACTGTAGAAACCAATTAAAACAAGCAGCATGTTAAAAGATTCAAAAGCGTTCAGCGGATTTTCTGTCAATGATATTGATGCCGCTTACCAATTTTACGGCGAAGTGTTGGGCCTGCAAGTTGAGAAGACTGAGGACATGGGCGGCATGGTTACTATCCATATCGAGGGTAACCAAAACAACATTTTGGTGTACAAAAAACCCAACCATCAGCCGGCTACTTACACCATTTTAAACTTCCCGGTTAAGGATGTGGAGGCAACCGTAAAGGAGTTAACTGCCCGAGGCGTAAAATTTGAGATCTATGATAGCGAATACCTAAAAACGGATGAACATGGCGTAGCCAAAGGCAACGGAGGCCCAACCATCGCCTGGTTTAAGGACCCTGCCGGTAACTTCCTTTCTGTACTTGATCCAACCTCCGCCCAATAGCGGCTGGTTAATTTCTAATTAATTTATTTTCAAAACCATTTGTTGTAAACGCCTGTTTACTTGTTAACTAAATATAATAAGTTATGGATAACAAACAGAATACAGGTAGCCCGGACAGAGACAGGATCAACGTAAACGAAGATTACGAATTACAATATTGGAGCGAAAAATTTGGTGTGAGCCGAGATGAGCTTAAGGAGGCTGTAAAAGCAGCTGGCACCTCGGTTGAAGCCGTACAGAAACAATTAAACAAATAATTGTACCGTCATGAGCCTGGAGAAATACGCCGAAAAACGAGATTTTACAAAAACCTCGGAACCCAAAGCCGGAAGAAGCAAGGATAAAGATAAACTGATGTTCGTGATCCAAAAGCACGATGCATCGCGCCTGCATTACGATTTTAGGCTGGAGATGGAAGGCGTATTAAAAAGCTGGGCCGTACCCAAAGGCCCCTCGACCGACCCCAAGAACAAACGACTGGCTATGATGGTGGAAGACCACCCATTCGACTATCGCAATTTTGAGGGGATCATCCCCCAAGGTGAATATGGCGGCGGTACTGTTATTATTTGGGACGAGGGCACCTATGAGCCTATCGAAGAAATAAAGGGCGGCAAAAAAGCACAGGAAAAACACCTGCTTAAACAGCTTAAGGACGGCTCACTTAAAATAAAGCTCCACGGCGAAAAGCTGGAAGGCGAATATGCCCTTGTGAAAACCCACGGCATGGGCGAGAACGGCTGGCTGCTTATTAAACACAAAGACGATTTTGCTTCTACTGCCGATATCACCAAGAAAGACAAATCAATCCTCTCCGGAAAAACCATTGAGAAGATGGAAAAAACCAGCGAAAAGGTTTGGAAAGATGGCGGGGAACAGGATATAGAAGAAGAAGAGCCAAAGAAGAAGTCGGTGTCTAAAAAAAAACTTCATGAGCCGATAGCAGACCTGGAAGAAGAGGCCGAGGAAACATCGATAAACAAGGACATTAATGCCAAGGACGTTTTAAAGAAAGCCCCCAAAGGCAAGATCCCAATCGGCATAAAGCCCATGTTAGCGACCTTAGTTAACGAGCCCTTTGATGACCCTGAATGGGTTTACGAGGTGAAATGGGATGGTTACCGCACGCTTGGCTTTGTCAATAAAGGCGAAGTGCAGCTGCTATCACGCAATAATAAGGATTTTAATGAGAAGTACTACCCGCTTAAAAAACTCCTGGAAACCTGGGGGTTAAATGTGGTTATAGATGGTGAGATTTTGGTGCTGAACGATAAAGGTGTATCAAACTTTGGCGCCTTACAAAACTGGCGTAGCGAGGCAGATGGTGAACTGGTGCTATATGTATTTGACATTCTTTGGTACGAGGGTAAAAACCTAATGGATCTGCCCCTGGTAGAACGCCAGGCCATTATGCGAGATGTGATACCTACAGATGACGACCGCGTGCGTATCAGCCAAACCTTTAAAGCCAACGGCACCGAATTTTTTGAAGCCGCCGGCAAAATAGGTCTCGAAGGTATTATGGCAAAACGCGGCAGCAGTACCTACGCACCGGATAACCGCTCTAAAGACTGGCTTAAAATAAAGATCAACAAACGACAGGAGGTTGTAATAGGGGGCTTTACCAAAAACGAAGGTACGGCAAAGCAGTTTAGTTCGCTTTTATTAGGTGTTTACGAGGAGGGCAAATTCCTGTATGCTGGTAAGGTAGGCACGGGCTTTTCAGATAAACTACAAAAGGAGATGATGGCAATGTTTACGCCATTGATTGTAGATAAGGTGCCGTTTACCAGCGAGCCGGATGTAAATAAGCCATCACGTTTTCGCCCCAATCCGCCGAGGGCAAAAGCAACCTGGCTAAAACCCGAATTGGTTTGCGAAGTCAGCTTTGCCGAAGTAACCAGCGACGGCGTATTTCGCCATCCATCGTTCGAGGGGATGCGGGTTGACAAAAAAGCAAAAGAGGTAGTGCGTGAAACTGAAGCCGATACCAACGAAATTGTTGAAGAAGAGGAGCAGCGTCCCGAAAAGAAAAAAGAGCCTCAACATAAAATTGTAGCCGCCCCAAAAGACGCTGTTAAGCGTACCCTCCTTAACCCCAAAGAAGAAACGCAGGTGAAAAAGATCTGCGGGCACGACCTAAAGTTTACCCACCTCAGCAAGATTTACTGGCCCGAGGATGGCATCACCAAGCGCGATATGTTCAACTATTATTACCAGGTAGCGGAATATATTTTGCCTTATTTGAAAGACAGGCCGCAATCGCTAAACCGATTCCCTAATGGCATCCATGGGCCCAGCTTTTACCAGAAGGATGTACGGGGCAAATCGCCGGATTGGGTGAAGACTTTTCCGTACACTACCAGCGATGGCGAGGATAAGGATTACCTGGTAGGGCATGATGAAGCCACCCTGCTTTGGATGGCATCGTTGGGTTGTATCGAGATGAATCCATGGTTCAGTCGCGTGCAGTCGCCGGATAACCCGGATTATTGCATCATCGACCTCGACCCTGACAAAAATACTTTCGACCAGGTGATAGAAGCCGCGCAGGAAGTAAAAAAAGTGCTGGATGCCATAGATGTTCCAAGCTACTGCAAAACGTCCGGCTCAACGGGTATGCATATTTACATCCCGCTCGCGGCGAAATATGATTACGACCAGTCGCAGATGTTTGCCCGTTTGATCGTCAACATTGTACACGAGCAAATTCCCGATTATACTTCGCTTGAACGTATGATCAAGAATCGCAACGGTAAAATGTACCTTGATTTTCTTCAAAACCGCCCCGGCGCAACTATTGCAGGCCCATACTCGCTTCGGCCAAAGCCCGGCGCAACCGTTTCCATGCCACTGCACTGGGACGAGGTAAAGCCCGGCCTTACAATGAAACATTTTACCATTCACAACTCCATAGCTCGCCTTAAGAAAGAAGGTGACCTGTTTAAAGGTGTGCTTGGCGAAGGCATTGATCTGGAAAAAACGATCAAAAAAGCGCAGAGTATATTTAAGTAACGAACGTTCCGGTAGAGACGCGATACTTCGCCTCACTTTGCATAAAACACATAGCTGGTTCAAGTTTATCGCAGCGTAACTTGGACCTAAAATATTGTAAGCTTTAGCTTACGCAAGCAGAACGCTTGCTACATTTTGGGTCGAAGTTGAAAACTTCGACCAGTGAAGTAAATATCCCCTTCTGTCATCCTGAGCGATAGCGAAGGATCTATTATCGAACTCTCCCTCGCAGACTTAGCGGGCGGAGATCAGATGCTTCGCTATCGCTCAGCATGACAATCTTTTATAAAACGAGCATGATAAACGGGACGTTAGCTCTCCTAAATGCGGCCTTAGCGCGTTGCGGATAGTACAGGCATCGCCTCACCACACCCTTTAACAGCGACGCGGTACAGCCGCGTGTTTTTTCTTTGGTTACTTTCTTTTTTGCGACAAAAAAGAAGGTAACATCCACTAACGATTCATATTACTCACTGCCATTCCTAACGAAGCCCCAATCGCCTGCTATGCCTAAAGAGATTGCCGCGTCGCTATCGCTCCTCGCAATGACGCGTGAGAGGATGTAGATAAAAAAATTATTATCCTCATAATCAACTTTTTAAATCAATTCTAAAAGAAATCCTAATTAATTAGTTGTAATACTAATTTATTAGTAGTACACTTGTTTTATAATTATAATTTATGCAAAAGCTGGCTAAGCGCGAAGAACAAATAATGCAGGTATTTTGGAAACTGGGTAAGGCTTTTATAAAAGAAGTGATCCCAGAGATGCCGGATCCTAAGCCGCACTATAACTCGGTAGCAACTATGGTGAAGATACTGGAAGAGAAAGGCTTTTTAAATCATGACACCATTGGTAATATTTACCATTATTACCCAAAGGTAACCCGCGAAGAATATCAGAAGCATGCTATGAAGGATATTGTGAGCCAATACTTTGATGATTCGTACCCCAGCATGCTGGCCTTTTTTGCCAAAGAGCAAAAAATAAGTGAGCACGAACTACAAGAGATCTTAAACCTGATTAAAACCAACAAGAAATGATACCATACGTTTTGCATGTTGCACTGTTAATAAGCGTTTGCCTTTTGTTTTACAAGTTGCTATTACAAAACGAAACGTTCCATCACCTTAACCGGTGGGTGCTGCTGGCCTGCCTGGTCTTAACCTTTATATTGCCCTTAATGCGTGTGCCTCAACAATGGGCGTTCAGGAAAGCGCCGGAAGCAATCGTAAACACACCTACACCTGTAAAAACAGGGCTTGAAGTGATTAAGCCCACGCAAACTTATGAACAGGAAAAAACACCGCAAGAAACTGTTGCCGCAAATCCGGTTACAGAAAAGTCGTTTATTGAAACAGCGGCATCATTTACCCCTCAGCTTTTAAAATGGGCGTTATGGCTTTACTGGTGTGGTGTAGCAGCATTTGGATTAAACCTTTTGCTGCAGGTGATAGTGCTTATGCGCCAGGCTTATAAAAGCCAGGCCATACAAAATGGCCAATACCGAATTGTAGAATTGGATACCGATAAAGCCCCATGCTCGTTCGGCAATTATATTTTTATAAACCCTGCAAAATACGATTGGGAAACCTACAGCCAGATTCTGCTGCATGAAAAGATCCACGTTAAACAGGGCCATAGCATAGATCTGCTTCTGTCGGAGTTGATGCTGGTATTTCAATGGTTTAACCCATTTGCCTGGCTTTACCGCAAGGAGCTGGAGAACAACCTCGAGTTTTTGACCGACAGCGATGTGCTGAACAATAATGAAGTAGAACGCGAAATGTACCAGATGAGCTTGCTAAAAGTATCGGTTCCCAACCTGTCGCTACGCATAACAACAAACTACAACCAATCACTTCTTAAAAAACGAATAGTTATGATGAACGCAAAAAGATCAAACATACACACCACCTGGAAATACTTTTTTCTGCTGCCACTTATGGCATTTTTAATGTGTGCTTTTAACGAGCCAATGGCAAACCGCCTGCCTATATTACAAACAACAGAAAGTAGAATCAATACCGACATTGATTATGAAGGCACCTGGACCGCAATTATAAAAGATGAAAAAATTGACATACAGTTCAATAGCGACGGAAACCGCAACCATATGAGTAACAGTAATTTTTTGGTGAGTGAATTTAAACCATTTTTGCCAAACAAATCTGAAAGCGATTTTAAGCTGGTACGCGAAGCGGGAACCATGAACTTTACAGGTAAATTTACCGGCTATAAAGGAAGCGGGCATTACAAATTTGTAAGAAATGCCGAATATATTACCTATCTAAAAAGCCAGGGCATAACCGATATTGAGCAAAACGATGAGTTGGCATTTTTTATGATCAACATAAAAAAGAGCTACGTTGCCATGATGCATCGCCAGGGATACAAAAACCTTTCAAAAGGTGACCTGATCGCCACCGCCGCTTTAGGTGTGGATGAGCCGTACATTATATCGCTTAAACAAAACGGATTCCCCGACATTAGTACGCAGGACTTGATAACCGGTAAAGCAATGGGTATTACAGGACTGTACATCAGCGAGATCCGTAAGGCCGGCTACCCAAAAGTATCTTTTGAAAAACTGGTTAGCTTTAAAGCGCAGGGTATAAACGGCCAATATATTTCTAAGTTTAAAACAGCAAGGGGAGCCGCGCCGGATAAAACAAAGGCCACTGCTAAAAACAATAATGCCGACGAAGACAATGCAGATGATATGATAGCCTACAAGGCCTTAGGTGTTGATGATAACTATGTAAAAGGCTTAAAAAACGCCGGCTTAAACAAATTGAGCAGCAGCGACCTTACCGGGATGAAGGCCGTAGGCGTTACCCCGGAGTATGTTGCCGGATTTAAACATGCGGGTTACGATGTATCGGCAGACGATATTTTATCTATGAAAGCGTTAGGCATCACCCCCGAGTACCTGAACAGCTTTAAAAACGCCGGGTTCAAGATAGATGCCGACAAAGCCGCCGGTTTAAAAGCCTTGGGTGTTACTGCAGATTATATAAAGAGCTTTAAGGGGATGGGCTTTAAAGATCTTTCTTTAGACGATGCAACGGCTTTAAAGGCCTTGGGGATCACGCCCCAGTATGTTACAAACATGCGCGAGAAAGGATTTAAATCGAATGATATTAATAAATATATTACGATGAAGTCCGCGTTTTAAGCCTTACTAATTGATAATTGAGAAGGCCGGACCTGTAAGGGGCCGGCTTTTTTTATGTTGCCAAAGTGCGTTTATCGCACCATTGATGAATTTTATGATATAATCCTTATACAGGCTCAGCTCGCATAGATATTATATTTTAAGCCGCCAACTGTACTTCCACCTTATTTATAAGCGCGGACATATCAAAAGGCTTATGGAGTATGTCATCCGGTGCACCGGCCTGGTTTAAGGTGGCTTCTATGTCATCTTCTGCAGAGCAAATGATAACAGGGGTGTCCTTGGTGGATTTATTAAGCTTTAAAATTTTGCAGATGTCGCGCCCATCCATTCCCGGCATGTTTGCATCGATGATCAGCAGGTCGGGATGGCTGTTTTGTACCTCCTCTATCACATGGTCGCCATTGGGTAGCGAAGATACCTCATAGCCGCTATTGATAAGGATGTAACTCATTACATCCAATATCAGTTCATTATCGTCAACTATTAATATTCTCTTGCACATAATACAAGGTTATGCAAAGCCCGTGCCGTAAATTATTACGCCGTTAATATACAGGCAATTAAAGCGGGTATCGAGCACAAAAATAGCTGAAATTAAAAAGCATAAGATGCTTACACCTTATGCTATCAAATATAATAGGCGGCTAAGCCGCCAGATATGTATTAAATATGGATGAAAAATTCGCTGGCCGGGCGGCGAACTTTCGCGGCATTGGCTGTGGCATCATCTTCAGAACGGTAACCAATGGTGGCCATAACGGTTGCTGTTAAGCCTTTTTCCTTTAAACTTAACACTTCATCAAAGCCGGCCGGGTCAAAACCTTCCATCGGGCAAATATCTACATCCTGGTCTGCAGCAGCAGTAATCAAAACACCTAAGCCAATGTATGCTTGCTTTTGCGCCCAAATCAATAGTTGCTCTGGCGTACGGCCCTTTATGGCTCCTAATACCATTCCCTCAAAGCCTGCTAAAGCCTCGCGCGGAATGTTGCGTGTAACAGCAACATTGTCTATGTATTTTTTACCAAAATCTTCATTGATATTTGTTTCGGCAGCGAATACAATAAGTTGTGAAGCATCGGTAATTTGCGGTTGACCGTAACCTACAGCTTTTAATTTTTCGCGTGTCTCAGCGTCCTCAATCACTAATATGCGGTAATGTTGTAAGCCTATTGATGAAGGCGCAAGTTGCACGGCATCTAATATGGCTTGTAATTTATCGGCAGGTATTTTTTTTGTCGTGTCGAACTTTTTGGTGGCGTAGCGCCATTTTAGTTTATCTACTAGGGACATGTTATTTTCTTATTTAGTTATCCGGAAGTAAATGTAGATGTTGCAACACGCATAAAAGTCATAGAGAAGTAATACTACTATAATGGTAGATAATTTTAGAACTCGTTGGCTGTAGAGCGAAGGTCGCCGTATTCTTCGCCCTCGAAATAAGCGGTGTTTAAGGTAGGATCAAGCTCAAAATTCCAGTAGGAGTGCTGGTTATTCAAGTCATTTACAATAGCCGAGCAGCTGAAGGTAAGCTGCAACTTATAATTAACGCGGATGCGCCCTTTCAGCGTAACGGCATCAAAGCGTTTTACCTCAAATGTAAGGGCATCAAATTTTGATGAACCAAATTTGTCCCTGTTCTCCTCCGTTAACGCTTCCAATAATAAATTGTAGGGCTGCATACCGCGTTTAAATAGAGCTTCGACGGTTGCTTGTAAAGCGTCGTTATCCCTCGGTATATTAAAACCTTCCGTTAATGTGATATCGAACCTTTCCTGCATGGTTAAGGCATGCGGTCTTTTAACTCGTTAACCTTTTCTTTGCCCTCGTCCTTCAGGCGGTTCTTTTCGGCTTTTATTTCTTTTCTGGTACGGCCGGCGGTGTCTACGTTATCAACTTTAAGTTTATAATCGGCTTTCACTTTTTCAATTTCAAGCTTAAGCCGGGCTTTAATGGCATCGTTCGTTTCCTCTATTTTTTTCTCCATTTTAGCCGCGGTAGTATCTTTTTTACCGAAGATCCGCTGGAAGAAATTTGGTTTTTTAGGCTCTTCAAAAACGGGCGCGGCAACACCCACGCCGCCACCGCCTTCGTCTTCGGTTTGGTGCATCAGGCTATCGGCAACAGCAGTATCAACAGGTGCAATGGTTTTGCGCAACCCCTCGCGCAGGCGAACGCTGTAAAAGCCGTACGCGCTGGTATCACGGGGCGTAAGGCCTTTGCCGGCCATCAACCGGCCTATGAGGTTAAAGTAGCCGTGCAAGCCCTGCCTAAGGCTGCCATCAGGCTGAAAAGCATATAAGCCCGCTTTAGGTTTAGGAACAATGCTGGCCAGGAAAATACTTTCGCCAATGGTTAACTGAGACGGGGATTTATCGAAGTAATACCTTGATGCTTCGCCAATGCCGTAAATACCCCGGCCCCATTCAATAATGTTAAAGTAAACCTCCAGCATGCGGTTTTTGCTCATAATACGGTTATTCTCTATCAACCATACGATCAGTATCTCCTCTATCTTACGCGACAGGGTTTTGTTCCTGCTCAGGAAAGCATTTTTTATCAGCTGCATGGAAATGGTACTGCCGCCGCGTTTAAATTTCTTTTCCTTAATATCCGTAATGATAGATTTGCGGATAGACTCGTCCACAAAGCCACGGTTGGTGTAAAATGAAGGATCCTCGGCCGTCATCACCGCGTTGCGCACGTTTGGCGAAATTTGTTCTAATGGCGTAAAGTTTGATGCCCCGGCCCCGATGGTATGCGGAGGCATAGCTTTGCCCTCTTCGTAAGGCGTGTAAACAAAGGTATTATTAAGCTTGCCAAGGTCGGCACGGCCATATTTCAGGATCTTAAAATCGCCGTCCTTTCGCAGGCGAGAATCAAATACCAAATCGTCCAGATGTGCACGGTTTAAGTACATATTTAAGCTGTAATTAAGCTTGCCGGTTACCTTAATGCCTTCTAACGACTCAAACATCCCTGTAGGGAACGAATCAAAAACGTCCTGCGCGTTTATCCAGTCGGTGTTTACCTTTGCCTCGTAAACTTTAACCGGGTTAAGCGTGTATTTGAAATATGGACTGGCCGTTAATTTTTTGAGGTGGATAACCGATGAACTGTCTAACGATACATAATTTCGCCCTACAAAAACATTGGCATCAATTGCCCCGTAAGGCACTACAATATCGCTTACAGATAGCCCGGGATGGTTTAACAACAGGTTACGCACACTCCATGAACTATAGATTTTGGTTTCGCCGCCGCTGTTTTTAACGTTACTTAGCTTGGTGCTGATGGTATCAAAATTCAGCTTCAGCTTAAATTTCTTTTCGATGATGGGCAACTCTACCTTTTTGCCTTCGGCGTATAAATGTACGTCGATGTCTTTGTCAGATGGCACCATCTTGCCATCGATATGCCAAATTGCATCACCGTTATTTACGTTGATGGTAGACGCTAGCTTACCATCTTTAATGATAGCCTTTTGGGCCAGCAGGTTAAATTTAGTGCTATCGTCCACAAAACTTATTTTAAAGTTATGCAACGAGAGGTTATCGGGTATCTTATAAAGCACCTCGTTGATAAGATTGTTGGAGAGCTCGGACAGGTCAACCTTATTGCCGGTGTTGGTGGTGTCTTTTTTCTTCTTGAACAGGAAATCGAAGTTTTTTACCCCTTTAACGCTGGTAAGGTTTAAGAAGCCATCCTGTAATATCACATCGGCCAGTTTTATATTGCCAAATATCAATGGAAATATCTTAACGCTTACACTAAAATTCTTGATAGCCAGCAGGCTGTCACGCTGGAACGGAACTATGCTAATATCGGTAAAAGCTACTGTACTTAAGCCCGTAAAACTTGCCGACCCTATTTTTACATCTAAATTATAATCCCTTTTTGCTTTTGCTTTAGCTTTGTAGATAGCTTTTTGGAGCAGTACCTCGCGTTTTGAGTAGGCAACATATCCGCCTATTAGCATAATAACTACTAATATTAGAACGGTTATACCTGCAATACGGATATATTTGGGGTTGATACGGCGCATATTGAAACTTTGCTTCAAAACTAAACTAAATATGATGGTGCAAACGGTTGCAAACTGCAAATTGTTTTCTTAACAAACGCATACCGGTACCTGTTTTCGTATTTTTACGATGAAATATATATGGAATTTACTAAAGAACAAGTTTTACAAGCCCTTGGAAATGTTGAAGAACCCGATCTGAAAAAAGACCTGGTTACCCTTAACATGATCCAGGATATACATATTGATGGCAACAAACTGACCTTTTCGGTTGTGCTTACTACACCGGCATGCCCGCTTAAGGCATTAATTGAAAATGCATGCCGCAATGCTATCAGCCACTTCATTAGCAAAGAGATAGCGGTTACCGTGAACATGACATCGCAGGTTACTACCCAACGTAACACGGGGGTGCCGGGTGTTAAAAACATCATCGCGGTAGCATCCGGTAAGGGCGGGGTAGGTAAATCTACCGTATCGGTCAATCTGGCGCTGGCACTTTCAAAAACGGGCGCTAAAGTCGGTTTGATAGATGCGGATATTTATGGCCCATCTATCCCGATCATGTTTGGCCTGGAGGGTGTGCGCCCTAAGGCAACACAGGAGAACGGCAAAACACGCATAGAGCCGATTGAAAAATTTGGCATAAAATTGCTTTCGATAGGTTTCTTTACAGATCCTAATCAACCTGTGCCCTGGCGCGGGCCAATGGTATCAACCGCGGTTAAACAATTATTTAACGATGCCGACTGGGGAGAACTGGATTATTTAGTGATAGACCTGCCACCGGGCACGGGCGATATCCATATTACGGTTACACAAAGCTTCCCGATTACGGGGGCTGTAATTGTTACCACGCCGCAAAATGTTGCCCTGGCGGATGCTAAAAAAGGTATCGGGATGTTTATGATGCCAGCCATTAACGTACCTATTATGGGAGTGGTAGAGAACATGGCCTACTTTACCCCGGCAGAACTGCCAGATAACAAATATTACATTTTTGGAGAAGGCGGTGGCCGCAAGCTGGCGCAAACGTTAGATGTGCCCTTTTTGGGAGAGATACCGTTAATTAAGGGCATCAGCGACTCTGGTGACGCGGGCCGGCCGATAGTGATGGACGACGATAGTGTAATGACTACTGCATTTATGGAAATGGCGAGGCGTGTTGCCCAGCAAGTTTCTATTTGTAACGCCCAAAGGGCCGATGGTGCACCAAAACCCTCCCCGGTTGGGTAGGGCTTAAAAAAGTCTCCCTTATTGGGGGAGATTTACAGGGGGCGTATAAGGATGTTGATTTTTATTAATAACTTTACTTTATAATTTAAATAGATAATGAGTTTAACAGACAGGGTGGAAGCAGCGTTGGATACCATAAGGCCTTACTTAGAGGCAGATGGCGGTAACGTTTCTGTTGAAGAAATAACCCCTGAAGGTGTTGTGAAGGTAAAACTATTGGGGTCATGCGGATCATGCCCCATGAGCATCATGACGTTGAAGGCAGGAATTGAACAGGCCATTTTAAAGGCCGTTCCGGAAATTACCGGCATTGAAGCGATGAACCTAACCGACATTGATGACCCTAATGCGGTGCTTCCCGAAAACTTAAGATAGTGTTAATAAGTGTTAAATACGTATATTGATAATTTTCAATGATGTATTTTTACCTGCTTGTTTATACACGGCAGGTAATTTGCGTTAATGTAATAAATGAAAAGATTAATTGGCATATTGTTTTTACTGACATCCTTATCAGCATTTTCTCAGCAAAAAGAGAAACCGCTGATACAGTTTACGGGTGTGGTGTACAATGCCGATAGCGCCGGTGTGGTTGTGCCTTACGTAACGGTAACAAACAAAAGCAGCCACAACACGGTAAATATTACCAACTATAAAGGTTATTTTTCTTTTGTAGCGCACGAGCAGGATTCCCTGCAGTTTACCGCTATTGGTTTTGCACCCGCTACGGTTGTGATACCTGAAAACATTAAAAGCAAAAGCTATACCGTACATGTTACCATAAAACAGCAAATGATAAACCTGCCAATGGTAAGGGTTTTTCCATGGGCTACTACTGATGAGTTCCGCAAAGATTTTGTAAACGCCAAAATAGCGGATGACGACCTGGAGATCGCCCGTAAAAACATAAGCCGCAGCTCTATTGCAGCCATGACAAATACTTTGCCCCGTGATGGACAGGAGATTCAGTCTGCAAACGCGCAATACATGCACCAGGATATTGTTAACCAGCACTCGCGTACCAATCCTTTACTTAACCCGCTTGCTTGGGGCAGTTTGATCAAGTCGATCACTGACGGGGACAGTAAATAAGGTGTAGTGATTAGAGGTTAGTTAATTAGTGATTAGTTTAAACATAGAAATAATAAAAAAGCAGGATGGTAAACATCCTGCTTTTTTCGTTTATATAAAGTTTTGTTTCAGAAAGATAGGCCCTGATCTCCAATCAACCAATCACTAATCTCTACCTTCCCTTCTTAGCCGCCGGGAATTTCATGCGATAATCTACATCTACGGCGCCTTTAGAGATATCATTAAGGCGTTTTTCTATCAGGCGTTTACGCAAGGGGCTTAGTTTATCGGTAAATAATTTACCTTCTATATGGTCGTATTCGTGTTGGATAACACGGGCTGCCATACCGCTGATCGTTTCTTCGTGATGTTTCCAGTTTTCGTCGTAATACGAGATCTTAATGGTAGGCTTGCGGCTTACATCTTCGCGGATATCCGGGATGCTCAGGCAGCCTTCGTTAAAAGACCATTCTTCGCCGGTTTCTTCCAGGATGGTTGCATTGATAAATGCTTTTTTGAAATCCTTAAGCGCAGGCTCTTCATCGTCAAATGGCGTAACGTCTACTACAAACAAACGCATAGACATACCCACCTGTGGGGCTGCCAAACCAACACCGCGGGCACCGTACATGGTATCAAACATGTTTCCCACTAATTCTTTGATGTGCGGGTACTCATCTGGTTCAATAGACGTGGCCTTTTTCCTTAAAACAGGGTCGCCGTATGCTATTATAGGATATTTCATAGTGCAAAGGTAGAAGTTTTCTTATTTAGGCTCAAATAATAAGGTTATCATACGGTCATTATCGAAGATCTCGTTGCTGATGTCCAGCAGGTCTTCGGCGGTAACAGCGTTTATTTTGGCAAAAATATCTTCAAGCGAATCTATCCGCCCAAAATCCATCAGGCTTTTAGCCATAGAAATAATGAGGCTCATGCGGCTTTCTTCGGCCAGGGCTATCTGCCCAATAAATTTCTCTTTAGCCTGTTTAAGCTGTATCGTTCCAAGCTTATTGTCGCGTAGTTTTTTCAATTCTTTATGTACCAACCTAAGGGCTTTATCGGCTTTCTCGGCATCGGTACCAAAGTAAATGGAAAAGATACCGGTATCGGTTAACGAGGTATAATTAGATTCGATGGTGTAAGCGATGCCATACTTCTCGCGGATCTCGAGGTTTAAGCGGTTGCTCATGCCCATGCCGCCCAAAACGTTGTTAAGTAACAGCAAACCATATTTGTTTTGATGTGCCGATGGATAGGCCCTGCTGCCCAAAATGCAATGCGTTTGCGAAATGGGTTTCTTTAAGGTATAGATACCCCTGCTTATTGGCTCGGGCGCTATGCGATGTTTTTGATTCGTGTTTTCGGGCACGCTGCCAAAATATTTTTCGCAAAGCTTAACCAGTTTTTTAAAATCGTAGTCGCCATAAACGGCGAAGATCATCTGGTGGGTATTATTATTGGCGGTGATGAATTGTTTTATATCCGCACCATTCAATACGCCAACACTTTCGGGCGTGCCTAAAATATTGTTGCCTATGGGGTGGCCTTTAAAAAGGTACTCCTCAAAATCATCCTGGATGGCCTCTTCGGGCTGGTCCAGGTATGACGAGATCTCGTCCAATATCACACCACGTTCTTTTTCCATCTCATCTTCGGGGAAGGTAGAGTGGAACAGGATATCCTCGAACAGATCTACCGTGCGCTCTAAATGCTGTTTTAGTAACGACGCGTGGATACAGGTATATTCTTTGGTTGTGTAAGCATTAAGGTCGGCACCAACAAGCTCCAGTCGGTTCAGGATCTGCGGGGTATTCCGCCTTTCGGTTTCTTTAAATAATAGGTGTTCAATAAAATGCGCTAGGCCTTCTTTTTGAGGCAACTCATCGCGCGAACCCGCGTTAAGCACAAAACAGCAATGTGTGATAGGCGAAGGCGAATGTTTAAATAATATGCGGATGCCGTTTGGCAGCGCGTGAACCTGGTGATCTGTCATAAAACGTTCAAAGATAGCGTATAAACGTGCAAATTGTTTGGTATTGCTTATGTTTACCTCATGAAATTACAAATTGCCGACCTTGAATTTGAACCCATGTACTCGCACGAGGCTATACAGCAACGTATTGTTGAACTTGCGCAGGCAATAAATGATGATTTTGAAGGCCGCCAACCCATATTTGTAGGGATCCTGAACGGAAGTTTCATGTTTGCATCAGACCTGTTGAAGGAAATTGTTGTGCCATGCGAAGTAACCTTTACCAAACTGGCATCGTACTTTGGCGGACTATCGAGCACCCGCACCATCCGCGATGATTTCGATTTGCATGTAAACATAACCGGGAAAGATGTTATCCTGCTGGAAGATATCATAGATAGGGGCAATACAATAAAATACCTTATAGAAAAACTAATGGTGCGCAACCCGGCATCCATTACGGTATGCACCCTGCTTTACAAACCCGATTCTGTTGAGCACAGCATCGAAGAATTAAAGTACGTAGCCTTCCAGATCCCAAATAAGTTTGTAGTAGGTTACGGTTTGGATTATCGCGAGTTGGGCAGGAATTTGAGGGGGATTTATCAGAGGGTAGGGTAACTCTCGATGATTCAATTGATTTTCAATAATAGGAGAACTTCGGCAATTACAATTACTTGCATAATTTGCTGGGCGTGTGCATTTATTAATCTTAAATTATTTCCAAGCTATTCTTTTGGTCTTTTTATTTGGCTGCCTGCGGTGCTGGGGGCTTTGTCAACTATATTATATGCCTATAAAAATGAGGTAAGAAAGATATCTTGTTTCAAGTTGACCTTAGCAACGCTTTTGATTTTTTGTTTGGGATTATTAACCTTCGCATTTGAAGGGGTTATCTGCATTGTGATGGCCGCCCCAATAGGGATGTTGTTTTCATGGCTTGGTTATTTGATAGGTTATGAAGTCGTTCGGAGCAAAACGGTTAATCCATCATTGATTGCGATATTTTTAGTATTATCGATGCCCATAATAAGTGGGTTTGAATACCTTAAAAGCAAGAGTGATACAGAGCAATTAAGATCTGTTACCACTCGTATAATAATAAACTCCTCGCCTGAGTCTGTTTGGAAAAATGTGATTCAATTCCCGCAATTAACCCCACCTTCGGAACTGATTTTTAAAGCGGGAATAGCTTATCCGATTAACGCCAAGATTGACGGCGTTGGAGTCGGCGCCATCAGGCAATGTAATTTCTCAACAGGAAGTTTTGTTGAGCCAATAACTGTTTGGCAGGAACCACATCTTCTTAAGTTTGATGTAGATGAGCAACCGGAAACGATGAAAGAAATTAGCCTTTACAATCTTCATCCCAATCATTTACATGGCTACTTTGTTTCTAAACACGGGCAGTTTAATATAATAAAATTGAAAAATGGCGGCACATTATTAGAGGGTACCACGTGGTATAGTAATAAGATTAAGCCTGGTATATATTGGAACCTTTGGTGTGATTTTATTATTCATAAAATCCACGAACGTGTTTTAGATCATATCAAAGCTGAATCTGAGAAAGCCGATTAAACTGGCTGAACCACCGTCATCTCACTCAATATTTCCAACGCTTCATCAATATTTCCAATGCGCTCTATGCTTAGGCGGAGGGTGTTTTTTACTTCTTTAAGGTTGGTGCGGCGCGGGTTGCGTTGTACAAATTCCAGTACTTCCTTAAACGCGTCTGTTTCAAAATAGGCCGATTGCTGGTTGGTAATAAAGTAGCCGCGCAGTACATTCTTCTTTAACGATACCTTCTCAAAGCCGATTGCCTTGCCCAGCCATTGCAGGCGCATGGAGTTCAGTAAGTCGTGTACTTGTGGCGGGATAGGGCCAAACCTGTCATGCAGTTGCTGTTTAAAGGCCTGCAATTCGGTTTCGTTATCCAGCTTGCTAAGTTCGGTGTATAGGTTATAGCGTTCGCCAATGTTGGTTACATATTCATCAGGGATCAAAATTTCCTGGTCGGTATCTATCTGCGTGAACGATACGTACGGCCTTGGCTTATCATCGGGAAATACGCCTTTAAACTCGTCTTCCTTCAGCTCCTGGATAGCTTCGTCCAATATCTTATGGTACATGTCAAAGCCTATTTCGGCTATAAAACCACTTTGTTCAGCCCCCAGTAAGTTACCGCTGCCGCGGATGTCCAGATCACGCATGGCTACGTTAAAGCCGCTGCCCAGGTCGCTAAATTCTTCTATCGCGCTCAGGCGTTTGCGTGCTTCGTTGGTTAAGGTACTTAACGGCGGACTAAGCAAATAACAATACGCCTTTTTATTGCTTCGCCCAACGCGGCCACGCATCTGGTGCAGATCGCTAAGGCCGAACATGTGGGCGTGGTTAATGATGATGGTATTGGCGTTGGGGATATCCAAACCAGCCTCGATAATGGTTGTTGCCACCAACACATCGTACTCGTGGTTCACAAACTTTAGCATTACATCTTCCAGTGCATCGCCTTCTAACTGGCCGTGAGCAATACCTATGCGGGCTTTTGGCACCAGCTTGTGGATCATGCCGCCAAGCTGCGGTAGATCTGCAACGCGGTTATGGATAAAGAACACCTGGCCGTCCCGGTCTATCTCTTGCTGTACCGCGTCTTTTATCAGCGTATCGTTAAATACGTGCAACTCGGTAACTACCGGCTGGCGGTTTGGTGGCGGGGTAGATATAATGGACAGGTCGCGCGCGCC
Source organism: Mucilaginibacter sp. UYNi724 (assembly GCF_054057495.1). Classification (NCBI taxonomy): domain Bacteria; kingdom Pseudomonadati; phylum Bacteroidota; class Sphingobacteriia; order Sphingobacteriales; family Sphingobacteriaceae; genus Mucilaginibacter; species Mucilaginibacter sp. UYNi724. The sequence goes on from NZ_JBSRZI010000011.1 coordinate 125,193, forward strand.
CATTAACGAAAAGTGCAGCGTACGCGGTATAGGCGTAGCGGTTAGCGTTAGCGTATCTACATTGGCGCGCATGTGTTTTAGCTTTTCCTTTACAGATACACCAAACTTTTGCTCCTCATCTATGATCATCAACCCCAGATCCTTAAACTTTACATCCTTGCTCACCAAACGGTGTGTGCCTATGATGATATCTACCTTGCCTTCTTTAAGCCCGGCAAGGGTGTCTTTAATCTGCTTGCTGGTTTTAAAGCGGTTCACATAATCAATGTTCACCGGGAAGCCCTTAAGCCTATCACTAAATGTTTTGTAATGCTGGGCCGCTAAAATGGTGGTAGGCACTAATATGGCTACCTGCTTGCTATCTGCAACGGCCTTGAAGGCGGCACGCACGGCTATCTCGGTTTTGCCAAAGCCCACGTCGCCACATATCAGCCTATCCATAGGATGCGGCGATTCCATGTCTTTTTTGAAATCAACAGTGGCTTTTTCCTGGTCGGGCGTATCCTCGTAAAGGAAGGATGCTTCCAACTCGGTTTGCAAGTAACTATCGGGCGAAAAGGCATTCCCTTCCTGTGCTTTGCGCAGGGCGTAAAGCTTGATCAAGTCGCGGGCAATGTCCTTAACTTTTTTTTTTGTTGTTTTCTTAAGGCGTTCCCAAGTATCCGTTCCCAGCTTGTTCATGCGGGGTTCAGTGCCCTCTTTACCGCTGTATTTGCTGATGCGGTTAAGGGAATTTATGTTTACGTACAGCAGGTCGTTATCGGCATAAACCAACCGGATCATTTCCTGCGTTTTACCGTTCACCTCCACTTTTTCCAGGCCCGCGTATTTGCCAATACCGTGATCGATATGGGTTACAAAATCGCCGGGCTTAAGGTCGCGCAGCTCTTTTAGCGTGATGGCTTGCGAACGTTGGTAACCCTTTTTAAGCTTGTATTTATAATAGCGATCAAATATTTGGTGATCGGTGTAGCAAGCCAGTTTTTGTTCGCGATCTATAAAACCCTCGCGGATGCTGATGCTCACGGGGGTGAACTTTACGGTTTTATCCAGATCTTCCAGAATAGCGTAGAGGCGTTCTACCTGCCTTGCAGAATCGGTTAGAATGTAATTCTCGATCTTTTCGGCCTCGTTATTTTTAAAGTTATGGATCAGTAGGCTGAAATCCTTATTAAACGATGGCTGCGGGCGCATGTCAAAATGGATAGGCGTGGCATCGGTATAAAAAAATTGCTTGCCAAATTCAACCAACGGAAAATCATGCAGTTGGTCGGCAATTAGTTTCTCATCAGTAAAGCTAAATTTAGGGTCTATCCAATCTGGGTTTTGGTTTTTTTCATCAGCAGATAAAGCCTTCCAAAGTTGAGTGGCCTTTTTGTGACCGGTTTGGATAATATCCAGCGTAAACTGCACATCTTTTATCCATACTTGCGTACCGGGTTCTACATATTCCAGCAGGGAGATGTTATTCTCCGTCAGGAATTTAGATTGTACATTGGGTACAATGGTGATGTTTTTTACCTGCTCAACCGAAAGTTGGCTCTCTATCTCAAAGGTGCGGATAGATTCTATAATGTCGCCAAAAAACTCCACCCGGTAAGGCAATTCGTGCGAGAAGGAGAAAATATCCACAATACCACCACGTACCGAAAACTGTCCCGGTTCATAAACAAACTCTACGCGGTCAAAATCATACTCCACCAAAAACTCGGTGATAAAGTCTATATTCAGTTTATTGTTGACGGAGATCTCCAGCGTATTCTTTTCCAGGGAGGCACGGTCTATCACCTTTTCGGCCAATGCCTCGGGGTAGGTTACGATAAGCTGGCCGTATTCGGTAGAATGGTTAAGTTCGTTCAGTACCTCGGCGCGCGCCAAAACGTTGGCACTATCGGGCTGGGTAAATTCAAATGGTTTACGGTATGATGATGGGAAAAGCAAGGCCTCTTTACCGGTAAGATTCTCCAGATCGGCCAAAAAGTAAGAGGCTTCTTCGCGTTCGGGCAACACAAATACCATGTGCTTGTGCTGTAAAAAATACAACGCTGCCGCCATGGCCGCATCACCCGATCCGACTAAACCACGAAGCTGAACCCTTGGACTTTTACCGGCATTTAAAGCTTGCGCCAATGCCTTTATCCGCTCGTCGGCCTTGTATCTCTCTAATATATCACGGATGTTCAAAACGTTGTAAATATAGGTAAAAAAGCCTTTTTTAAACAGGCCTAACTATTTATCATAAAATTAAAGCAAACAATTTGCGCTTATGTTTACTTTTAAATGATATTTTGAAATCGCAAAAGTACCAAACTTTATACAACATGAAAAACTCAGTAATATTTGGATTAATAATAGGTGTTTTAAGCTTAATTTGGCTTTTTGTAATGCGCCAAACAGGCTATAACTTGTCAGACAGTAAAGCAAACCCAATAGAATACGTATCTATACTAATACCAGCCATAGGTTTATTTTTCGGCGTAAAGCAATTTCGCGATGGCGAACTTAAAGGCAAAATGGGCTTCCTGGAAGCGTTGATACAAAGCTTTAAGATACTATTGGTTGGCGGCGTATTTGCCGTATTTGCGGGCATCATATTTATAAACTGGGGTAACGGCGATAGTAACGACACAACTTTCCAGAGTTTTAGCGGCCGTATTTTTGGCGCCCTGCTTGTTGGTGTAATAGAGGCTTTTGCAGTATCTTTATTGCTTACCACCAAAAGCAACCGTGTCGATTAGGAAAATATTTAACCGGTATTTCGAATTAATCTTCTGGATTTTGGCGTTGGCCTGCCTGGCGTTTACTAACCCGGCAGGCCAGAGCCATTTTAGTTTGTGCCCGCTAAAGCTGCTCGGCATTACCTGGTGCCCGGGCTGCGGCCTTGGGCATGCTATTTCTTATTTGTTTAGGGGCGATGTTAAAAACTCGTTTCATGCCCATTGGCTCGGCATCCCCGTTCTGCTGCTTTTATTATACCGCATCTGCACGCTTCTTATAAATAAGCAATATAACTTTATCGCCCCACGTCGGTAAACAAATCCCTGCCGTATTTCGCCGAATAAATTACCACGCTTACCGATGCTTTATATCTGGTTGCCTATTATCCGTAGGCTAATTTGCCATTCGATAGTAGTTTTACATCATCAAATCACACAATAAAACTTAAAAAGATGAACACTTACAATCCTTATATGTCACTGCCAGGCATCACAACAGAGGAAATGGCAGTTTTACATCAAGCAACAAACGACTTGACAGACGCCCAAAAACAAAACTTTTACATGATCTATTCAGGCAAAAGGCGCAGCCCTCAGGACATCCTGATATTTACATTGCTTGGCTTTATCGGCATAGCCGGTGTGCAACGCTTTTTAGTTGGCCAAACATTGATGGGTCTGTTCTATTTTTTCACCGGCGGCTTTTGTTTGATCGGTACCATTGTTGACCTTATAAACCACCAATCATTGGCGAACGAGTACAACCAGAAAATGGCTTACGAGAGCTTCCAGATAGCTAAAATGGGCGGCTTCAATCAATAATAATTAAGTTATATAAATTAAAATCCTAAACCATATCACAATCATGAAAAATTTGAAAATACCTGCAACCCATAAATTAGTGTCACGCTTTGACAAAGAACTAATGAGCATTTTAATGAACGACCTTAAAACACTTAAGGCCCGTAACCTTAAACACGCGGCTTTATAAGGCTACCTAAACCTTATCACAATACAAAGAATCAAAACGAGGTAAGAATTGGCAAACCGGCAACGGTTGGCGCCAAAGAAAATATTACCTGCACGTTTTGATTTTTTTTGTTCTTTTCACCCTGACTTGTTCGAAAGAGTGGGCTTTAAAAAGGGCGGATGTAATGCCGGGAATAGATTACTCCCCCGCGGCACTTCGGGTCTTACCCTCTTTGCGAAGCAGAGAGGGTCGACAAGCGTAGCGATGTCGGGGTGAGTAAAATCGCAAAGCGACGACATTGAAAAAAGTCTGCCCTGTCGGGGGAGATTTAGAGGGCAACAAATTTCCAATCTTCGCCTTACCTTATTATCTTAGTGCAATTATGAAATTAGCACAGCTAACTACTTACCTGGAAAGCCTGGCCCCGCTGGCCTTGCAGGAAGATTATGATAATAGCGGATTGATAGTTGGTCAGCCGGATATGGAGATCAGCCAGGCCCTCATCTCGCTTGATTGTACCGAGGCCGTAGTTGATGAAGCCATTGCCACGGGTTGCGAGGTCATCATCTCGCACCACCCTATAGTGTTTAAAGGGCTTAAAAAGTTCAACAGCAAAACGTATGTGGAGCGCGTGGTGGAAAAAGCCATCCGTAACAACATCGCTATTTACGCTATCCATACCAACCTGGATAATATTATGAGGGGTGTTAACGCCCGCATTTGCGAAACTATTGGTTTAACCAATACCCGCATATTGGCACCCAAACATAACCTGCTTAAAAAACTGGTTACCTATGTGCCCGTTGCGCAGGCCGAGCAGGTGCGTAAAGCATTGTTCCATGCCGGAGCAGGCCATATTGGCGAGTACAGCGAAAGCAGTTTTAACGTAGAAGGTACCGGCACCTTCAAAGGCGGCGAAAATAGCGACCCTTATGTAGGCGAGCCCGGCGTGCGCCACCACGAGGAAGAAATGCGGATAGAGACAGTTTACCCCGCCAACCTGGAGAGCAAGATAATTATGGCGCTGGTTTTAGCGCATCCGTACGAAGAGGTAGCATATGATCTTTATAACTTAACCAACCAGCACCAGCAAATTGGCAGCGGTATGATAGGTGAACTGGAAATACCAATGGACGAAGCTGATTTTTTGGGCGAAGTAAAGGCCGCTATGGACTGCGCGGTTATCAGGCACACGGCGCTTACGGGCAAGCAGGTTAAAAAAGTGGCTGTTTGCGGAGGCTCGGGAGGCTTTTTATTGAAGCATGCAATAGCCGCCGGCGCTGAGGTTTTTATTACTGCCGATTATAAATATCACGAGTTTTTTGATGCTGAGGGAAAAATAGTGATCGCAGACATCGGACATTTTGAAAGTGAGCAATTTACGCAACAATTATTGTGCGAAATTATTCAAGAAAAATTTCTTAACTTTGCCATCCGTTTAACAAAAGTGAATACAAACCCCGTCAAATATTTTATTTAATGGAACAAACCATAGAACAAAAGCTTAAAGCTTTATACGACCTGCAAACCATCCACACCAAAATTGACAAAATACGCCAGGTAAGAGGTGAATTGCCTATGGAAGTTGCTGATTTGGAAGATGATGTTGCCGGCCTTGAAACCCGCATTCAAAAAATTAAAAATGAGCTTGATGATCTTGAGGACGAAATTGTAACCCGCAAGAACCTGATCAAAGACTCTCAGGCGAACATAAAAAAATACGAGACTCAGCTTAACGAGGTTAAAAACAACCGCGAGTATGATGCAATTTCGAAAGAAATTGAGATACAAGGCCTGGATATACAAGTAAGTGAGAAAAAAATTCGTGAGTTTGGTTTTGAGATCTCTTCAAAAACAGCCATCTACGAAAAGGCGCAGGCTGACCTTGATGCCCGCCGCAGCGACCTTGATGCTAAAAAAGATGAGTTAGGCACCATTACCGCCGAAACAGAAAAAGAAGAAAATGAATTAACCGGCCAGGCAGAAAAAGCTACAGCTACTACTGATGAGCGTTTGCTTATTGCTTACAACCGTTTACGTAAAAACGCTAAAAATGGTTTAGCGGTAGTTACTATCCAGCGTGATTCGTGTTCTGGTTGCTTTAACCAGATCCCGCCTCAGCGCCAGTCTGATATCCGTCAACGCAAAAAGATCATCGTTTGCGAGCATTGCGGCCGTATCCTGGTTGATGAGTTAATGGCTCTTGAAGAAGAGAACGTATAATTTGAACCCGTTCATAAACTTATATTTAAAAGGCCCCGTTTACGGGGCCTTTTTTGTTACCCGAAATGCTGTGCGAGGAGCGTAGACACACGGCAACCTCAGCATATCCGTGTGTGTTGTGAGATTGCCACGCTATCGCGTAATGACACGGTTGTAGTTTTTTTCAAATAAAATTCCATTCCCAGCGTTAAGGGTTATCTTTACCACCGAGAAGATTTGAGATATGGGATTACCGCTAAGGATTACTTTTAATGACAAGGATTATGTTTACCAGATAGTAAACAGCCGCCTTATTAACCAAAATACTACTGAACTTGAGCTATTGCTGAACGGCGAAAAGCTGCAACTGATCAAAGAAAACACCATCTGGATTCAAAAAGAAGGCGAAGAACAACTCGATCCTAAATTTGTGCAGGCGCTGGGTAGGTCGGTATCTTTAAGGTTGAGGATGTAATTACGAGTTATAAATAGGTTTGTTTTTTTCTAACCAACCTTTGCGTAGATGGTCACAAGCGTTTCTATGTTGTCGATGGATGCGCGTTCCCAATAAGTTGGGTATGCATTTGGGTCATAATCGAGGTCATTCCATGCCCACCATAAAAGATCGCTTTTAAGCAATACGTTGAAATATCAACCAATATACTATATAATTTATTTTTTTTGCCGGGTCACTATTGTACTCCAATGACGCGCGGTGGCAGAGCTATTGTCCTTTCCCTAAAACAGGCTCGTCTGCTTACCTCCTTTAGGAGTAAATAAACTAAGATCATATCCGGGCATTTCCCGGCCTGCAAGGAAGCGTACGCAAGCCATGCGGTATAATTGGTGTATCGACTGCGCAACGTGGCCCTCGCCGCTCATCCGGCGGCCAAAATCACTATCGTTAAGGTTGCCGCCGTGGCAGGCTTTTATCATATTTAGCACCTTATCTGCCCTGTCGGGGAATGCCTTGTAAATCCAATCGGTAAAGATCTCGGCAATGGCGCCATTAAGCCTAACAATGGTAAAGCCTGCGTCAACCGCGCCACGGTCGGCAGCGGCTTTAATAATGTCGGGGATCTCGTTGCTGTTCAGTCCCGGTATAATAGGCGCAACCATCACCCGGCAAGGGATGCCTTTTTCAGTCAGCTTCTGGATAACAGCCAGGCGGCTCATCCCCGTAACGGTCCGCGGCTCCAGCTTTTGCCTGAGTGTCTCGCTTAGCGTGGTTATAGAAACATTGACGTGAGCAAGCCGCATGCTTGCCAGTTCGCCTAAAATATCCATATCCCGCAGTACAACATTGTTTTTGGTAATGATGCTTACCGGGTGCCGGTATTTTAAGAACACTTCTAACAACCCCCGGGTAATTTTTAGTTTACGTTCTACAGGCTGGTAGCAATCCGTATTGCCCGATAAAATGATAGGTACGGGTTGATAGCCTTTTTTGTTCAAGTATTTTTCGAGCAGTTCGGGCGCATTGCGTTTTATGATGATCTTGCGCTCAAAATCCAGCCCGGCGCTAAAGCCAAAATATTCATGACTGTTGCGGGCGTAGCAGTAAATACAACCATGTTCGCAACCCTGGTATGGGTTTATAGAATGGAAATGACTAAGATCGGGGCTGTTGGAAATGCTGACGATCTTCTTTGGGGTTTCTTCAAAAAGGTGGGTGTGAGTGTTCTCCAGTAACTCTTCGTCCAGCCCTTCTATATGGTCCAGCACATACTTGTTTTTTAAAAACCTGTTGTGGGTGTTTACCTGCGCCCCTCTACCCTTAAAGAATTCATCGTTCTCCGCATGTGACATAAGAACAAATTTGCTAATTATTTTAGCAAATTACAATTCTATCATGTTATTTTTTATGGCGTATCCCCAATACCAATGGTTTTACATTCTCATCAACAGGCGGTACAGTAGCAAAAACGAGTTCAAATCGTACAAGTTTCGGTGAACATGGTAGACCTTGGTAACGATCAAACCACCACTATTACCGGCTCGGGCGAGTATTTATAGTACGCCAATTCACACAAATAGCAACGGCGCATGTTTACACCACATGCGCCGTTTTTTGCAACGTTTACTTTATAAACCCGTATCACGCCTTGCCGATAGGTTTTCATCCCGCCCAAATAAAGCAAGGGTGAACAAAGCATTAAATGCGCTTTATAAAAGCATTACAACCAAGCCGGGAAAAAAGGGCTTAGTAATCCCTTTTGATGCCTATAAAGACAAATTCATCATCCTGTCTGACCAACATAAGGGCGCACGTGATGGTGCGGATATATTCGCCAAGTCGGCTAAGAACTACCTGGCCGCACTTGATAATTATTACAAAGAAGGTTTCATCTACATAAACCTTGGCGATAGCGAAGAGCTTTGGGAAAACCTGTTTGTAACCGTTAAACGCCACAACAAAGCCACTTTTGAAAAAGAAAAACAATTTATACCCGGTGATAGGTTTGTAAAGATTTTTGGTAACCACGATCTGTATTGGGGAAACGACCCGCTGGCCGCTGTTAGCCTATTCCAGATATATGGGCGGGCCATCCGGGTTTATGAAGGGGCCGTATTGCAAACCACAGTAAACAATAAGCCGCTCGAAATTTTTATGACCCACGGCCACCAGGGCGATCTGCAAAGTGATGGCAACTGGTTCAGCAAATGGTTTGTGTCTGATATATGGGGCCCACTACAAGGCTTTTTGCGCATTAACCCCAATACTCCCGCATATAATAATCAGCTAAAAACCGACCATAACCGCATGATGTACGAGTGGAGCAGCCGGCGAAAAAATATGCTGCTGATAACCGGGCATACACATCAACCGGTATTTAGATCGTTAACGCAGCTGGAGATACTTTACATTGGGTTGGATAATGCTAAAAAAACAAAAGACAATGTAAAAACTGCTGAAATTGAAAAGAAAATAACCGCCCTGCACCTGCAGGGTAACACCCAGCCCGATTTTAATGGATATCTCGATACCTATTTTAATACCGGTTGCTGTTGTTTTAATGACGGCGATATCACAGGGATAGAGCTTTCAGATGGGTACATCCGACTCATTAAATGGGCTTACCATAAAAAGGTAAGTGAAAGGCTTGTTTTGGAGGAGTGTAAATTGGAAGGGTTGCATATTTTAAGAGAAGCAGAGTAGCCGGTGCGAGGTGCGCTCTTCGATTCAAGAACTACGCATCTTATTACATCTATCCATCCAACAAAAACACAAACAACTCCTTGGGCCCGTGAGCGCCAAGTACCAATGTTTTCTCGATATCCGCAGTGCGGCTTGGGCCGGTTACGTGGGTTATCATGCTTGGCACGCGGCTGCCGTATTTCTTTTTTAGTAACCTAAATCCATCTTTAAGATCGAGCACCATTTGCGAGGTGTAGGCCAGCACAATATGCACCGGGGGATATATGCTTAACCTGCGGCCTGCAGCATCGCCGTTAGAAAGCAATATGGTGCCGTTGCGGGCAATTAAAGCTTCGCAAAGGGTAAATCCTACTTCTGCTTGCTCAAAGTCTTTATCGGTCTCAAAAAAGGGATATTCGTATGTGTTCAGTATTTCCTGTAATTTAGGTTCCCAGCAGTAAATTTTGTGCCACTTGCGTTCTTCAGCAAGCTCCAAAAGGCTTTCAATAAATTGCACCTCATCTTCACAAAAAACGAACCGGCCGCTAACAGCAGTAAACGCTTCTGCAAATAAAACCTCCAGCATCTCCTCTTTTGGGGGGTACATGGGCAGGTCTTCCAGGTTGGGATATGGATTATCGCGTTTCTCTAAAAGCGCTTTACGTACTTTTTTTAAAAGCTTTTCTTTTGATGTAGTAATATCCCTCATTGGTATTCAAAAGTAACAAGTAGAAAATAAAAAATCGCAAGCCTTATCCACAAATGCGGATAAAAGACTTGCGATCTTAAATATGTAAGCCCTAATTATTTATTTTTCTGAAGATGGCTCTTCGGGCACATCTATCATAGAAAGTTCGGGGTTAATCAGTTTATCGGGGATGGCGTTGTTATCCGGTATAAGTTCCGGTTCGCCGTTAACAAATTTATCATAAGCCGTACGGTGCTCAAACGGCCTTTTGCCCAATATCTCTTCCAGATCTGATTGGAACAGTACCTCTTTTTCCAATAACTTGGCGGCTACGTTTTCAAGCCCCTCGCGGTGCAGGTTCAACAGATCTTTCGTGCGTGCGTAAACAGATTCGATTAGGTTACGTACCTCGGCATCTATCAATTCGGCAGTAGCGTCAGAGTATGGTTTTACAAATTGGTTTTCGCCCTGCGGGTCGTAGAAGGAAAGGTTACCTACCTTTTCGTTCATACCGTATATTTTAACCATGCCGTAAGCAAGGCGGGTAATCCGTTCCAGATCGCTTAAGGCGCCGGTGGTTATTTTGCCAAAAATGATGTCCTCGGCAACCCTGCCACCCATAGATAGTGTCATGTCATCGATCAGTTCTTCTTTGGCAACCAGGAACCGTTCGTTTGGCAGGTATTGCGCATAACCTAACGCGGCAACACCACGCGGAACGATAGATACTTTAACCAATGGATCGGTATGCTCCAGGAACCAGCCTGCAATAGCGTGGCCGGCTTCATGATAGGCAACAACCCGTTTCTCTTCGGGAGAGATAAGCGTATTTTTCTTCTCAAGGCCACCAATAACACGGTCAATAGCATCCTGAAAGTCTTTCATATCAACCGCCTCTTTGTTCTGGCGTGCAGCAATTAACGCGGCTTCGTTACAAACGTTAGCAATCTCAGCACCCGCAAAACCCGGGGTTTGGGCAGATAGTTTTTTTGGATCTACACCTTCGGCCAGTTTAATCGGCTTTAAGTGAACTTTAAAGATCTGCTCACGGCCAATCAGATCCGGTTTATCTATAGATACCTGCCTATCGAAACGTCCCGGGCGCATTAACGCGCTATCCAGTACATCCGGGCGGTTAGTAGCCGCAAGGATAATGATACCGGAATCAGTACCAAAACCATCCATCTCCACCAGCAACTGGTTTAGCGTATTTTCGCGCTCGTCATTGCCTCCCATCATGTTGTTTTTACCACGGGCGCGGCCAATAGCATCAATCTCATCAATAAATATAATACAAGGCGCTTTGTCTTTTGCCTGTTTGAACAAGTCGCGCACACGTGATGCACCAACACCTACAAACATCTCCACGAAGTCGGACCCGGATAACGAGAAGAAAGGCACCTGCGCTTCGCCTGCAACAGCTTTAGCTAACAATGTTTTACCTGTACCCGGCGAACCTACCAGCAAAGCGCCTTTAGGAATTTTACCACCTAGGTTAGTGTATTTTTTAGGGTTTTTAAGGAAATCTACAATTTCCATAACCTCTTGCTTAGCTTCTTCAAGGCCGGCAACATCATTAAAGGTTACCGATACCTGCGCCTCTTTATCAAACAAGGTAGCTTTAGATTTACCTATATTGAAGATCTGGCCGCCTGCGCCACCACCTGCACCACCGCCCATTCGGCGCATAATAAATAACCATACGCCCACAAGCAACACAGCCATTATCACACATTGAAAAAGCCAGCTGTTTAACAGGCTCTCTTTACCTTGCTCAAATTTAACTGCTACCTTATTAGCCTCTGGCACATCTTTTTGTGCTGCCGCTATAGATTGCTTTAAACTTTCGTAAGATGCATCGGTAAAATTGTATTGCGGCTCATTGCCGGATATGCCCAGACTGCGCTTGCTTTTGTTGGCATCGGCATATTCAGATTTGCCTACACTACCTTTTTTAAGGTAAACATCAGCAGTTATAAGGTCGCCGTTTTTGTAGGCCACAATGTGGTCAACATCGTTGTTGCGCAGCATTTGATTGCTTACCCTTTGAAAATCGATCGTTTTGCCGTTATTGCCGCTAATTAAGGTTGGTATAACCAGTATACCAATAATAGCAATGGCGTAAAGCCACATCAAATTAAATTTAGGCGGTTTTGGCGTAATTTTTTTATTCGGCACCTTGCGCAAAGGCTTAGGCGCGTCTGATTTCTTATTATCTTTAATTTCCATTTTTTACAAGCTCAACTGAGCAATAATATAATTTAAAAAGGGCATTGCGTTACCGCGCTTTGTTTAAGCGCTTTTATAGTTTTTAATCTCAGCATCGCCCCATAGGTCTTCAACGCCGTAAAACTCGCGTTTATCCGTTCTGAAGATGTGTATAACAACGTCTACATAATCCAGCAGTATCCACTCGCCATGCTCAAGGCCCTCTTTTCTCCAGGGGTCCTGTTGCATCACTTTATAAATTTCTTCCTCAACACTGTTTGCTATTGATTTTACCTGTGTGGTCGAATCGGCGTGGCAAATTACGAAGTAATCTGCTACCGAACTGTTTAAATTACGGAGATCGAGCCTTACAAGGTCATTACCTTTTTTCTCTTGCATGCCGTGGATGGCAAGTTCAGAAATGTAGGTAGATTCATTTATCACTTTACTTTTTACCATTAAAAAGATTTAGTTTTGAACGATTTTGGGTTTAATAATATTATACGTTGCAAAATAACATATTTTCAGGATTATTTGTTGGACAAAATTTAGTGTCACTAAAAGAAGTTGACTCTACAAACACATTCCTCAAAAATATCTTGTCAAATTCCAAGCCAGTACCCGAGGGAACGGTCATTATGGCAGAAGACCAATTTGCCGGACGCGGGCAGCGGGATAATAAATGGCACGCCCAACCGGGGAAAAACTTAACTTTCAGCATCCTTTTAAACCCAACGTTTTTATCGGCACAGCAGCAGTTTGACCTAACGCGCGCCATTAGTATGGGTGTATATGACGCATTGCACCCCCTATTACGTGACAGCCTGAAGATAAAATGGCCAAATGATATTTATTACGGTGATGCAAAGCTTGGCGGTATGCTGATAGAAAACATATTGCAGGGCAGCCAGATCAAACATTCCATTATAGGTATAGGACTTAACATTAACCAGGAGAATTTCCATCCGGACGCAGTTAACGCAACTTCTATCAAAAAGATATTACAAAGGGATTATGAATTAAAAAATATATTAGCTGAAATTTGCAACAATATAGAAGCATATTACCTGCATCTTAAAGCCGGCCGAATTGAGTTTGTAAGGAATTTATATTTGAGCCGACTATATTGGTTAAACGAACGGCATGCATTTAAGTCGAACGGAGAGATCTTTGAAGGCGTTATAAAAAACGTTGAGCCTGCCGGGATGTTGGTTGTTGACAATAACGGCAAGGACGAGACTTATAACTTAAAGGAAATAGAATTTTTAAATAAATAATGAAAAAAGCGGTTTTAGCCATCGTGATGTTTCTATATGCAATTGGTGCTAAGGCCCAAATGCAAAACCCGGTAAAATGGGCATACGCGGCTAAAAGGATTAGCGCTACCGAAGCGGTTGTATTGTTAAGGGCCACTATTGATAAGGGCTGGCATATATACTCGCAAAAAAGCAGCGCCGCGTTAAAAACAAGTTTCGTGTTTAATCCGTCAAAGGAATATACGCTGGTAGGGAAAACGATGGAACCTAAGGCCATAGTGAAGTTTGAACCGGCCATAAAAGCAAGCCTCAGCTATTTTGAAAATTCAGTTGTGTTTCAGCAGAAGATAAAATTAAGAAGCGCCAATGCAAAAACCGTAACAGGTAAGTTGGAGTATATGGCTTGTAAAACCCAATGCCTACCACCGGAGGAAGTTGAATTTACCATCCCGATAGGGAAATAAAACGAATAATATTAGAATTTTTAAATAAACTATAATGAGAAAAATACTTTTAGCGGTAACCGCATTAATGATAACTTTTGCTGCCAAGGCGCAGGTAGAGTCGCACGTGAGATGGTCATACGCGGCCAAAAAAACAAGCGCGACGGAAGCCGTTGTTTTAATAAAAGCGACTATTGATCAGGGCTGGCACATTTACTCGCAAACCGTAAAGGATGGCGGCCCGGTAAAAACAAGCTTTACCTTTGACGTTTCAAAAGAATACACATTGGTTGGCAAGCCAAGCGAACCAAAACCCATTACCCGTTTCGAGAAAGTGTTTAACATGAATGTTGGCTACTTTGAAAACGCGGTTGTGTTTCAACAAAAAATTAAACTAAAATCGGCCAAGGTTGCTGCTGTTAAGGGTAAACTGGAGTTTATGACCTGTAACGATTCCAAATGTCTTCCACCAGACGAGGTTGCGTTTACTATCCCGTTAGGTAAATAATATTAAGATACGACAAATGAGATCAGCTCCCCTGCGTAGCGCTTTTAAGCATGCGCTTTTACTTTTAGTTATCCTTTTTTCTTTTGTTGCGTTATTGCCGAAACAGGTAAAAGCACAAACCGCCGATACTGTTTCTACAAACGATGTTGAATTTACGGATGTGCCATCGGCCTCTCAGCAGATCATCGCTAACAAGAAAAAGATAGATTCGCTCGCTAAAATAGAGGCCGACTCTGCGAAAGCCGCAGGGGCAAATGCTATATTGAGGGATTCCGCTGCAACTGACTCTTCTGCCAGTCTTTGGCAGTTATTCATTATAGGCTTTTTAGGCGGCTTTGCGGCATTTTTGCTGCCATGTGTTTACCCTATGCTGCCGTTAACAGTAAGCTTTTTTACTAAAAGAGGAGGCACAAGGGCAAATGCTATTTGGCAGTCATGCCTTTACGGGCTATCTATTATATTTATTTATGTAGTATTTGGATTGCTGATCACTATTATTTTTGGCCCTGCGGCACTTAACGGGCTTGCAACCAATGGTATATTCAATTTCTTTTTCTTCTTGATGCTGATCGTATTTGGGGCGTCGTTCTTGGGTGCGTTTGAAATAACATTGCCAAGTTCGTTAGCTAATAAACTGGATGCGAATTCTGATAAGGGCGGTTTGGCCGGGATCTTTTTTATGGCTGCTACCTTAGTAGTAGTATCGTTCTCTTGTACAGGACCGGCTATTGGTGGTGTACTTTCAAGCGCTTTTACAAAAGGCGACAGGCTTGGGCCTGCGGTTGTGATGTTTGGCTTCTCATTAGCAATTGCGCTGCCGTTCACTATATTCGCCATGTTCCCGTCAGCACTTAAAAGCCTGCCAAAATCTGGCGGTTGGTTAAACAGCGTTAAAGTTATTTTGGGTTTTATCGAGATCGCATTCGCTTTAAAATTTCTATCCAACGTGGATTTGGCCTACCACTGGAACTTAATTGACCGTGAGGTTGTTTTGTCGCTCTGGATAGCCATTGGCATTTTAATGAGTTTATACTTGATAGGTAAGATCAAATTCTCGCATGACAGCGATGTGCCATACTTAACGGTAACCCGCACTTTTATTGCCATGGGTATGTTTGCCTTTACCGTGTACATGGTCCCCGGCCTTTGGGGCGCGCCTTTAAAAGCCATCAGTGCTTTATTACCGCCATTGAGCACGCAAGATTTTGATATTACAGGCGGGGGCGCAGCAGCTATTGTAACGCCGGTCAATACATCAAGCATCAAAATAAAAAAATACGAGGAGCTTTTTAAGCGCCTGCCTAAAGTAAAAGGGCTTGATGAATGGTACGACTATGACCAGGCGATACAACTATCAAAAGAATTGCATAAACCCATCCTCATCGACTTTACCGGATGGAACTGCGTTAACTGCCGCGAAATGGAGCAAAATGTATTACCAAACCCGGAAGTGCTTAAGCGCCTGCAGAACGACTTTGTAATTCTGCAAATGGTAATTGATGATAAAACAGAGTTGCCTAAAGCGGAACAGTACACTTCGCCCGTTCAAAAGAAAGAAATAACCACCCTGGGCGGTAAATGGCTTGATCTTGAAATTTCAAAATACAACACCAACGCACAGCCATACTACGTAATTATCAATGAAACAGGGCAATCGCTGGTTAAACCAATTGGCGCAACCGATACTAAATCTTTTATTTCCTATCTCGACAGCGGGATAGCTGCCTATAAAAAGTAGGCGGGTAAAAAAAATTAATGTAAATTCGCGGAACTTTACAAAAACGATGTAGCACGCCTGCATGGCTTTTGTAAAGTTCTTTTTTTACACTTATAAAGCGACAGCGCCCTTTTAAAAATGACGCAGATCAAGAACATTGGAGTTTTTACATCGGGTGGTGATGCACCGGGTATGAACGCCGCCATCAGGGCGGTAGTACGCTCCGCAATCTATTATGGTATTGAAGTTACCGGTATCCGCAGAGGGTACGAGGGGATGATAAATGGCGAATTTTTTGCCATGGACAGGAAATCTGTTTCAAACATCATACAGCGCGGTGGTACTATCCTTAAAACCGCACGCAGCGAACAATTCAGAACGGTTGAAGGCCGTAAACTTGCTTACGATCAGCTAAAAAAACATAGTGTTGATGCCCTTATTGGCATTGGCGGCGACGGTACTTTTACCGGCGCGCATATTTTTGGCGACGAGTACGATTTCCCTATTGTTGGTTTGCCCGGTACTATTGATAATGACCTTTTTGGCACCGATTTCACCATCGGTTACGATACTGCCATTAATACCGTTATTGACGCCGTTGATAAGATCCGCGATACTGCAGAATCTCACGACCGGGTGTTTATTGTTGAGGTAATGGGCCGCGATTCGGGTTTAATTGCCTTACGTACCGGTATTGCATCGGGTGCGGAAGCAATTGTGATCCCTGAGAGCAAAACAAACATTGATGCCCTTTGCGAGCGTTTAGAGCATGGCCGTAAAGATAAATTATCAAAAATTGTTATTGTTGCCGAAGGTGACGATGCCGGTGGCGCATTCGAGATTGGCCGTCATGTAAAAGAGCGTTTCCCACATTACGATACCCGGGTATCTATACTTGGGCACATACAGCGTGGTGGCCGCCCGTCCTGCCAGGACAGGGTATTGGCAAGCCGTGTTGGCGTTGCTGCTGTTGAAGCATTAAAGGCCGGGCACCGTAACGAAATGATAGGCATTATTCACAACGAGATCTCTTATACCCCGTTTGAGCACGCCTGCAAACATAACGTAGAAATTAACCCCAACTTTTTAAAGATAGTAGAGATACTGGCTATATAAGTTAGGATGAGTATAAATCAGAAAGCCCCGCAATTTTGCGGGGCTTTCTGATTGTATTGTGTATTACTCCGCCTTTGGCGTAATATCTACCACTTTTGCTTCGGCTTCTCTTTGGAGCTTTTTAAGCATTTCGGTGCCGATAAGGGCATCTATCATGCCATTGCCGCCACCATTTTGGCCGGTAACCAGAATCTCGGGTACCAATTTGATCCCATTGCTGGCTAAAGCTTCTGCCACGCGTACTATCGCATATTGCTCGGTACCCATAGCTTCGGTTTTTTGTTTGGTTACCTCGGCTTCGGCCAAACCTATGGCCTTTATCTTACCTGCATCAGCTGTACCGTTAACTTCTGTTGCGTTGGCATCCGCCTTGGCATTAATAGTTTTAGCTTCAGCATCTGCTTTAGCAATAATGGTTTTATTTTCGGCATCAGCTTTAGCGTTTATCACCCTCGATTCGGCATCACCACGTGCAGCAGCAACTTTCGAGGCAGCCATTTGAGTATTGATTTCTACCTGTCGGGTCGATTTTACAACCTCTGGCTGCATATCGGCACCAGCTTTGGCACTTTCAAATTCCTTACGCTCTATTTGGGCGCTTTTCTGAATTTCGTAAGTAACGCGTTCCTGTTCTGCTATTTTACGGTCGGTAAGGGTTTTCATTAAAGCTTCCGGTGGCACAATGTCACCAATCAATGTATCTACACCCTCTACATTATAATCGGACAATACTTTGCTGATCTGGGCCCGGGCATCTTCCTGCCTTTGCGACCTGTTGGTCAGGAATTCAATAACACCACTCTTTTGCGCCGAGTTACGAAAGTAGTTGGCAATAGTGGGTTCCAACACTTGCGATACCAGGTTTTTGGTATTACCAAACCTCGCGATCACTTTAGGTGCATCGTTACGCGGAATGTGGATGATCTGCGATACGTCCAGATTGAACGTAAAACCATCAGAAGAACGTACGCTAATGGTACATAGGTTTTTGTCCAGTTCATGGCTTTCGGTACGGCTATTAGCCCAGTTCAATACAATGTTGGTGGTAGGGACTATCTCTACTGTGTGGGTGTAAATATTAACCGGGTGTTTCCCAGGGTCAAGCGGTTCATCCCAAACACCTTTGTCATATTTCTTCACAATGTTACCGTGGGTAAAGCCCACACCACTGGTATCCTTACCTTCGGGGCCAACAAAGGAGTTTACCACCCCTACATATCCAATATGGATGTGCACCATTTCTACCTGTTCAACAATAGCAAACCATGGGTTAAGGTAATAGGTACCGGCCAGGATAACATCCTCCTGCAAACCCTTTTTACCGCCTGCTTTAATAAATGCCATCGGGTCCTGGTAGTTACGGTGCCCGTCTACCGAGCCACCGGCAATTTCACCTTTATCCAAAGGCTCACCATCAAGCGTGGTTACAATACCCACCTTATTTTCGTGGATGCTGGTAGTAGGTACCATCACAATCTCGAACAGGAAAGTGTTGATACGGTAGTTACCCGGTGTTAAGAACGCGGCTTGCGGGCCTTTTTGCCCGTTGTTTTCAAGAAACGCCTGCGAGTCCTGGAATTTATCGCAGTTTACAGGTTTGCCCAGCACTCGGCCAATATCCATTGGCGCGCCGTCTTTGGCTTTTACCAGGCCCAACCTATCTTGCGGCACCACAGTAAAGGCTTCCATGGTAATTACATATTGCCATGGCCACATGCGCCAGTACAACCCCGGGGCAAGTGGTTTTGCCTGCATACCCGCTTCGCCGTCAATAGCGATGATACGGCCATCGGGCAGCCGCTTGCTCCCATAAAGGGTAAATTTTTTAACAACTAAACCAATACGGTCATCAGGCACGATGATCATACCACATAAAACACGCAATACAAATTTGTAAAGCAGAACAGCACCCACCAGCGGAAACACCCACCAGAATTGGATCAATAAGTTTTCAGACATTTTATTTAAGTGATTAATTTAACGGGGCCCTTAAGGTGCGGGCCCCTCACAATAACTTATAGCTTTATGAGACCTTGGCTATATAGTATTATTATGATGCCGGAGGGATTTGCTTGTTACAAAAAAGGGCGGAAATATTTTTGAGCCCATTATTAGCACATTGTTATTAAACTATTTATTACAAGCCTTTTATATATAAATAATAATTTTTACCTTTGCATCCCCGCAGAAAGAACTCCGGGGACAATGTTGAATACATAAAAACAAAAGAATGGCAACTAAAATTAGACTGCAAAGACACGGTAAAAAAGGCAAACCCTTTTATTACATCGTAGTAGCAGATGCCCGTGCTCCAAGAGACGGTCGTTTTATTGAGCGTGTAGGTTCATACAACCCTAACACAAACCCGGCTACAATTGATATCAACTTCGAGAAAACGCTTGAGTGGGTAAACAATGGTGCACAACCAACAGACACTTGCCGTGCAATACTGTCTTACAAAGGCGTATTATACAAAAAACACTTACAAGGTGGTGTTAAAAAAGGCGCTTTAACCGAAGAACAGGCAGAAACTAAATTTGCTGAGTGGTTAGACCAAAAAGATGGTAAAATAACTGGCAAAAAATCAAACCTTAACGCTGCAAAAGACGAAGCCCGTAAATTGGCTTTAATTGCTGAGGCGAAAAAGAAAGAAGATAAAGCTGCAGCTATCGCTGCTAAGAATGCTCCTGTAGCAGAAGAGGTAGTTGAAGAAGAAGCAACTGAGGCACCAGCCGAAGATGCTGCTGATACTGAAACTAAAGCAGAAAGCGCTGAGTAATTATTTGAACGCAGGTTCATAAGCAAATGGCGAAGCAACCCAACGGTTCTTCGCCATTGTTATTTAAACGTATTTATACATGACAAACACGGCAGAATATTTTAGGCTTGGCAGTATTTTAAAAACCAAAGGCCTTAAAGGCGAAATGCAGGTTTATATTGATTTTGAAGATGCAGAGGATATCAAAATAAAATCGTTGTTTATTGATATTGCCGGTAAGCTGGTACCTTACTTTGTAAGCTCTATTAAGTTTTTGCAAAAAAGCCAGGCGTACCTTAACCTGGAAGATGTAGATACTATTGAAAAGGCCGCGATGCTGGTTAAAAAAGACATTTACCTGCCCAACAAAGTAAAGCCTAAAAAGAAGAAGGAAGAGTTTACACTTAAAGATGTGAAAGGCTTTATTGCGGTTGATGAAACCCACGGCGAACTGGGCGAGATTTTGGATGTAGTAGAATATCCGCAACAACTTATCGCATCAGTAAACTATAAAAATAAAGAAGTGCTGTTCCCGCTAAATGTGGATATCATCAAAGGGATAGATATTGAAAGCGGTGAAGTTTACATCGATCTGCCGGAAGGTTTGCTGGATGTTTATTTGAGTGAGTAAGTAACATGTGCGATAATATGAATGAATAAAAGCTTCCTGATATGGGGGCTTTTTATTTTTTAAGCTTAAATTAGCGTATGGTAACAACATTCGCACCCATGCTTATCATCCCCAACGGGTTAAATGACGTAACCTTTTATACTAAAGCCTTCGGCGCGGTCGAATTGCGTCGGTTTGGTAATGATGATGGTACTATCCACGTAGTGGAGTTTGCTATTGATGGGTCAGTTTTTCACCTGCATGAGCAATGGGAAACCAAACTGATAAGCCCTGATAGGGCTGGGGCAAGTACCGTATCGGTAAATATATTTGTTGACGATGTTGACGCGGTAGTCGCGCAGGCTGTCGCTGCGGGAGCGAGGATTACGTCGCCAGTGCAAGATTTTGATTACGGCTACCGCCAGGGCGATATTATAGATCCTTTTGGGCATTGCTGGCAAATACAAAAGAAGATTTAAGAGAGAACCAGGACATTTAGAATCAATACGAAAAAGTCTTGGCTCTTGATTCTTACTCTTGGCTCTAATAAAAGTATCTTTGCCTCATGCGTTTCGATATTATCTCTGTTTTGCCTGCCTTGCTGGAAAGCCCATTTGCTCATTCTATTTTGCAGCGCGCCCAAAAAAAGGGCGTGGCCGAAATTGCGGTGCATAACCTGCGCGATTACTCTACCGCCAAACAGAAAAGCGTTGACGATTACCCCTACGGTGGCGGTAGCGGCATGGTGATGACCATCCAACCCTTTGCAGATTGTATAGAAAAACTTAAAGGCGAGCGCGAATACGACGAGATTATTTTCATGAGCCCCGATGGTGAAACGCTAAACCAGGGCATAGCCAATCAGTTATCCATTAAACAAAACGTAATAATACTTTGTGGCCATTATAAAGGGATCGACCAGCGCATCAGGGACCTCTACGTTACGCGTGAGATCTCGATAGGCGACTATGTGCTATCTGGCGGCGAACTGCCCGCAGCTGTGCTGGTTGATGCAGTGGTTAGGCTGATACCAGGGGTGCTAAATGATGAGACCTCGGCCCTGTCTGATTCTTTCCAAGATGATATGCTGGATGCGCCCGTTTACACCCGCCCCGCCGACTGGAACGGGCATAAAGTACCTGCCATTTTATTGAGCGGCAATACCCCCGAGGTTGAAAAGTGGCGTTTCGAGCAAGCCCTGGAGCGTACCAAACAACGCCGGCCCGATCTGTTGGAGTAAATCGAGGAATGGATTTACTGTTAATTGTTGGATTGCTAACTATTTAATAAACAATTAGATAATCCTATAAACCCATTAGAAACCGCCACCACTTGTGGACAAAATACATTTTGTGGATATTTTTAAAATAGGTTTTTAAAATCCAAAAAATATCCTTATAATTGCACTCCGATTTTTACGGGTTAAAAGTCGCTTTAAGAGCTAAAAATCATGGATTTAGTAAAATTTGTAGAAGAGCAATCAGTAGTTAAAAATACCTTCCCGTCGTTTAAGGCTGGTGACACTGTTAGCGTGCATTATAAGATCAGAGAAGGTAACAAAGAACGTATCCAACTTTACCAGGGTGTTTGTTTACAACGCAACAGCGTTGGTAACAGCGAAACCTTTACAGTACGTAAAGTATCTAACGGTATAGGTGTTGAGCGTATTTTCCCTATCAACTCTCCAAACATCGATAAGATCGAAGTTAACAGCGTTGGTAAAGTACGTCGCGCCAAATTGTTCTACCTGCGTGCCCTTACCGGTAAAGCAGCTCGTATCAAATCAAAAAGGGTTTAATTATCTTTTCGCCGAAAGGCGGATACAATATAAAGCATACAAACCTGCCCGTTATACGGGCGGGTTTTTTTGCGTTGATGTAGATTTAGCAGCAAGGTAAACTTGTTGAGTCATTACCTTGTTGAGGCGATAAGACAGATGTGAATGCGAACGATAGGCTATGAGCAAAAAAAGCCCCGATGCGTTTACACCGGGGGCTTTCTGTATTATCGTTAATTAATTATTTCTTATCGTCTTTCTTAACAGTTGCTTTTGGTTTTGCCGTTGCTTTAGCTACCGGCTTTTTACCTGCGGCAGGTGCGGCTGCTTTAGCTACCGGTGGTTTAGCAGGCTGCTCTTTTTCGAGGTCGTGCTCAATTACCAATGTTTCTTCGCCGTGTGCATCAGATAATGGTGTTTCTACATCTGGGATAAGGGTATTTTCCACAACGTCTGATGTTACTTCGGCAGCTGGTGCAGCACCCGTTAGTTCAGCTAAAATGGTACGGCCGCCTTTAACAACCTGGTTAAGTTCTACATTTATCTTGGTTCCTAAAGGCAGGAACAGATCCACCCTCGAGCCAAATTTGATGAAGCCGAATTGCTGGCCTTGTTCAACTGCATCACCCTCTTTAACGTACCATACAATGCGGCGGGCAAGCGCCCCTGCTATTTGGCGGAACAATACCTGTACGCCTTGGTTATTCTCGGTTACAACAGTTGTGCGTTCGTTTTCGGTTGATGATTTTGGGTGCCATGCCACCAGGTATTTACCGGGGTGGTATTTAAAATATTTTACAACGCCACTAATAGGGTTACGGTTTACGTGCACGTTTACCGGCGACATAAATACCGATAGCTGGATTCTTCTATCCTTCAAAAATTCGGTTTCATCTGCTTCTTCAATTACAACCACTTTACCATCGGCAGGGCACAAAATCTGATTTTCGCTGGTAGTGATAGCAAACTTAGGGTTGCGGAAAAACTGAACGATAGTAACAAACAATAAAAACGACAAGATGTAAACTATCCATTTTACCACATGGGCATCAGGGAAATAAAATGATATAGCAGCATTAAGTAATGCTATAACCAGTATAGTTAAGGCAAGTGATGTATATCCTTCTTTATGAAAAGTCATATATAGGTTAATAAGTTTCTACAAAATTAAACATTTAGAACAAAGTACAAGTATGTATAAACAACCGGGGCAGCCAGCAGTAATCCGTCGAACCTGTCAAGCAAACCTCCATGGCCCGGAAGAATGGTACCGGAGTCCTTTATATTGATGCTGCGTTTAAACATAGATTCTACCAGGTCGCCCAGGGTGCCAAAGCAAGAGATTAAAATACCTACCGATACCCAGTTTTTCCAGCTTAGTTCGGGGTAATAGATGCTGATAATATAACCCACACCCGCGCTGATGACTACACCACCAATAAAACCTTCCCAGGTTTTTTTAGGGGAATGGCGCTCAAATAATTTGGTGCGGCCAATGCTCATGCCTACAAGATAAGCGCCGGTATCGTTTGCCCACAGCATCAGTAAAAATGCCAGCGGGATATGAAAATTGTACGGGCCGCTTACGTATGATAAAGCATGGAAAAATGTAAAGGGCATAATTACAAACGCCATACCCAACAGGGTGTAGCCAATATTAGCAAATGGCGAAACAGATATTTTAAAAAGCTCGTAAATAAACACAATGCTAATGCTAACGGGCAATAGAAACAGCAATATATAACCTATATGCAAGCTATTTACCCCCGCTAATGCCAGCGAGCCGGCGTAGGTAATAAATGCGAAAGCGGCGTAAATTAACGCACCGTTAAGTATCCCCATAGGGATGTTGGGGTTGGCGGTATCCTTTTTAATAAGGGTGTAAAACTCGTAAAGGCAAAAACCGCTCAACAGTAAATAAAAAGCGCCAAATACATTGTGGCCCAATAAAAAGGAGCCTATCATCACTATAATAAAAAAGAAGCCTGTTATGGCGCGTGTTTTCATAAACTTATCTGGTTCAATATCATTATTTCGATAGCATTGCTAAAGTTTTCCTGGTGAACGTAAACTTCTATATCGCCAAATGCCTGGTGAGACGATGCCTGTTTATTAAGCAATACGGCATCTATCTGGTACCCGGTAAGCACCTGTTTCACAATTTCTGACTGATAAAAGTTCGACGAAGTAAAAATTTTAACCCAGTTCTTCTCCATTTAATAGGGGCTTTCGCTTGCCCTGTGCTACTTTTTTGTAAACTATCAGCAAAATTATAATAATTAACGCGCTAAATAGATAGCCTGTGTAACTAAATAGGTGCGCATCATCAAGGTTTACCTTAATTTGCTTTTTTTGATAAAGGTAGGTGCCAATTACCGCGGTTGAATTGTTTAAGAAATGCCCCCATACCGCCGGCCAGATGCTGCCGCTATACGCTACAAAATAACCAAACAGCGCCCCTAACAAGGTACGGGGCAAAAAGCCGTAAAATTCCATGTGGAAAGCGCTGAAAAGTACCGCGGTTACCCAAATAGCGATGTGCGTGTTTTTAGCCCACTTTTCAAATATGGTTTGCAACACCCCGCGAAACATGAATTCTTCGGCTACAGCTGTTAAAAACCCTATTAGTAATACATTTTTTACACAGTCCCAAACCGAATCCATTTTTAAGATAGCTTCTGTAACTCTGCGGGCACTCTCTTCGCTATCCTTCATCCATTGTTCTAACCCGTGGAGCCATTTAGGCAAAACCATTTGTTGGTTTACGTTGCTCAAAACCTCTATAAGTGGCATAGATACCAACATCACAAAAAAAGCAACAACAAACAGCAGCCACGGGAAACGGAAAGTAAGCTTAAGATAACTGTCGGGCGACCTCACAACCCATTTCGCAAAAACTACAGGCGCCAAAAAAATGGGTATAGTGGTAGTAACCACCTGTAAAATATACAAAGCATTTATACTTTGCGGGTGGCTAAAGTTTAACCGTGCTATATCTAACAGTAGGTTTACGCCGTATAATGCGGCTATCATTCCAAAGCCCAAAAGGTTACCGGCTAAAAATATCCCGGCAAAAACAGCTATAAAAAGCAACAGTTGTTTTGCCGGGGATATTTGATTTACAGGGCTTTTCATCATATAGCTTAAATTTCTTAAATTTGCAGGGTTAAATATAAGCATGTCTGTACAAATAGGAAATATTGATTTAGGGGAGTTCCCGTTGTTGCTGGCACCGATGGAGGACGTGAGCGATCCGCCGTTCCGTTATGTATGTAAGCAAAACGGTGCGGATATGATGTACACCGAATTTATTTCGTCTGAAGGATTGATTCGCGATGCCGCTAAAAGCCGCCAAAAACTCGACATATTTGAATACGAACGCCCCATAGGCATACAGATTTTTGGCAGCGACATAGACCACATGCGCGAGGCTACTGAAATAGCATCCCTTGCAGGCCCCGATCTGATGGATATTAATTATGGCTGCCCTGTAAAGCAGGTAGCATGCCGCGGCGCGGGCGCAAGCCTTTTGCAGGATATTGATAGGATGGTAGCGATGACCAAAGCGGTTGTAAATGCTACACACTTACCCGTTACCGTTAAAACACGTTTAGGGTGGGACGATAACACCAGAAATGTTTACGAAGTTGCCGAACGCTTACAGGATGTAGGAATAAAGGCGCTTACCATACATGGCCGTACCCGTTCGCAGATGTACAAAGGCGTTGCCGATTGGACGCTGATACACGATATTAAAAAAAACCCGCGCATCAAGATCCCGATATTTGGGAATGGAGATATCGATTCGCCGGAGAAAGCTGCCGAATGGCGTACGCAATTTGAGGTGGATGGAATGATGATCGGTCGTGCTGCAATTGGTTATCCGTGGATCTTCCGCGAGATAAAGCACTATTTTAAAACCGGCGAACACTTGGATAAACCAACCATTGCCGAGCGTATTGAGGTTTGCAAAACCCACCTCGAAAAATCGATGGAATGGAAGGGGCCACGCACAGGTATTTTTGAGATGCGCCGCCATTACAGCAACTATTTTAAAGGTGTACCCGATTTTAAAGAGTACCGAATGAAACTTGTTACGGCCGCAACCGTAGAAGAAATTATGGATATACTGGACCAGGTAGACAAAAAATATGCTTTTGAAATGGCGTAATATTTGTTTGCATGCTATATATTTGAATTAAAGAGACAATAAAACACATGACCACTATCATAACTGAAGGTGTAAAGGTTTCAGTTGAAACGATTTATCAGCCCGAATATTCAAACCCTATGAATGATCACTTTATGTTTGCCTACAGGGTGAGTATAGAGAATATGGGCAATTATGCCGTACGTTTGGTAAGCCGCCACTGGTACATTTTCGACTCTAACGGCGCCAAGCGCGAAGTAGAGGGCGAAGGTGTAGTTGGGCAGCAACCTATAATTGAGCCGGGCAGCTCTCATGAATATGTAAGCGGTTGCAACCTAAAAACAGATATGGGCAGCATGAAAGGCGAGTACCAGATGGAGCGCCTGTTGGATAACTCTGTATTTAACGTGCAGATTCCCGAGTTTTATTTAATTGCACCTTACAGGTTGAATTAAGACAAGCAAGAGATTAGGATATAAGAACCAAATATTGAGCCCCGACAGAAATGTTGGGGTTTTTTGTGGCTAAAATCAAATATGCCTATGCCAGATAACGTTGGCCGTTGTACCAGCCCCTGTAATAACTATTAAGATAGTCAGGTAGTTACTCTTGTAAATACAAAAGGCTGCCCTAAGGCAGCCTTTCTAAACAACAATCAAACTATTTAGATTATTCTGCCTTTTAAGAAGCTGGCCGGCTATCTTGCGGAGGCATATGCAATACGTTGTAATGCAAAATCAATAGAACGATCAATTGCATTACGCAACCCTATTAACTAACGCTACAGTTAAATTTTATTTATTTTAAGAAGCGCATTGGACTGAGGACGATAGACTACATTTGATTTAATGGATAACCATAATTTTTCCTACTGGGAACGTACCGCGTTTATTGATAATGCCGATGTGATCATTATCGGCAGTGGCATTGTTGGCTTGAGTGCCGCCCTGCATTTAAAAACCCTCGAACCCAATTTAAAAGTGCTGGTTTTAGAGCGGGGATTTTTACCAAGCGGCGCAAGTACAAAAAACGCTGGTTTTGCCTGTTTCGGCACGGTTTCGGAGCAGTTGGAATTGCTTAAGCATACCCCTGAGGAGGAAGTTGCCCGCCTGGCTAACTACAAATGGCGCGGACTGCAACGCCTGCGCCAAAACCTGGGCGATGTTAATATTGACTACCACCAGCACGGTGGTTACGAGTTATTTATGAGTGGTGAAGAAACGCAGGCTGATGAGGCTATAGATAATCTAACCCGATTGAATAAATTATTAAAACCTGCTATTGACGGGAATGATATTTATACCGTTGCAAATGCTAAAATTGCAAGTTTCGGTTTTACGGGGATATCAAGGATGATCTACAATCCATTTGAAGGACAGATCCATACCGGTAAGATGATGCGCGCACTGCTTAATAAGTGCTATCAAAAGGATGTTATGGTATTAAACGGTTGCGAGATTTCGGCCATCCATGATCAAGGCGACCAGATCCATCTAACATCCCCGCAGGGCAATTTTAAGGCGAAAAAGGTTATTATGGCAACTAACGCTTTTGCCAAACAACTTTACCCCGAATTAAAGGTTACCCCCGGCCGTGGGCAGGTATTGGTTACCAAACCTATCAAGAAGTTGAAACTAAAGGGCACTTATCATTTTCAGGAGGGGTATTACTACTTCCGCAATATAGATGGCCGTATACTTTTTGGTGGCGGGCGCAACATTGATTTCGCCGCCGAAGAAACCCCTGAATTTGGCCATACTGATGCTGTAAAGCAAAAACTTACCCAATATCTGAACGAAGTTATCCTCCCCGGCCAAAATGTAGAAATTGATTATTGGTGGAGCGGTATCATGGGTTTTGGCGAAGAGATAAGCCCGATAGTGAAGCAAGTAGAACCCAATATATTTTGCGCCGTGCGCTGCAATGGTATGGGTGTGGCGATGGGTAGTTTGGTAGGAGAGGAAGTGGCAGAGTTAGTACTTAAAGCTTAATTTTTTCGCGTTTAAAATCAATTAAAAATTCAACTGTTTGTATTGCAGTGTCTTATGTGTTCACGTTCACGGTAGTGAACAAACGCAATTTTTTTATAATTAATTGAATATTAGCGTTTTGCATTTTGTGTTTTTAAGATGTGTTACTAATCCATTGAAGTTCAATGATTTACAATTTGAAATTGTGAACACGTCTACAACAACTCCACCAACCTTTCCAAAGCCATGCCGCGGGAGCCTTTTATCAGCACCGTTGCATTGGTTATCGGGCTTTGTTTAAGGCCTATCATCGCATCTTCGGCAGTCATGTAAAAAGTGGTATTGATGAGATTGGTATTATCCACCTCGGTTTGCTGGCTGGAGAAATCTTTGCCGATAAAAATTCGCTCATCCACCTGGGCCGCCATGGCTTTTTGGATAACCGAAGTATGTTCAACCGCCGATTCTAAACCCATCTCGAACATATCGCCCAGGATCATCACCTTATGATCAGCCTGTACCTTATCCATGTTTTCGATAGCTACGAACATGCTGCTTGGGTTAGCGTTGTAAAAATCGCAAATGAGGGTATTGGTAGCTGTTTTAGTGATCTGCGAGCGGTTGTTTTTGGGCTGATAACCCTCAATGCCCTGGTCGATCTCGTCGGACGAAAGCCTAAAGAAACGCCCGATACAAATGGCAGCCAAAATATTATCCAGGTTATAGGCCCCGGTAAGCTGCGACTGCACGTTGTAAGACGAACTTGTTTTATCGTGCCACTTCAGCGTTAAAAAAGGGGAGTTATCCAGCAATTTACCGCTCACCAGGTTATTACTATTCATGGTTTTGCCGTAGTGAACCACGTTTTTTAAGGCACGTGCTTCCTGCATGTCTGTAAGCACCTTGTCATCGCTATTTACAAAAGCTATCTTCTGTGTTTCGGACTTCCCGTCTGCCGGACTTTCCGACTTAGCTAAATAATCATACAGTTCCCCTTTACCTATTTTAACTCCCTCGACCCCGCCGAAACCCTCTAAGTGGGCTTTACCTACGTTGGTGATTAACCCGTGGGTTGGCTGCGCGATGGTGCATAACAGGGCTATCTCTTTTTGATGATTGGCACCCATTTCTATCACCGCCATTTGGTGCGATGTATCGATAGCAAGAATGGTTAATGGTACACCGATGTGGTTATTTAGATTGCCCTGTGTTGCCAGCGTTTTAAACTTTTGCGATAGCACGGCTTTGATCAATTCCTTTGTTGTGGTTTTGCCATTGGTGCCGGTAAGGCCAATAACCGGGATGGTTAACTGCCTGCGGTGGTGCCTTGCCAGGTCCTGTAAAGCGGTAAGAACATCACCAACCAATAAAAACTTTTCGCCGGTTGCATATTCGGGGTTATCGATAATTGCATAGGCCGCACCTGCTTCAACTGCCTGTGGCGCAAAAGTATTCGCATCAAATTTATCGCCTTTTAACGCGAAAAATAAGCCGCCGGGCGCAATTTTACGGGTATCTGTACTGATAACCGGGTGTTGGATAAATAGCTTGTATAGTTGTTCGGTGGTTGTTTTCATGATAAAATTGTAAACTAAATTACGCTTCTCTGTTCATCCAGGCAATAACGGCTTTAATTTCTCCGTATGTATAAGCATCACCCAAAACTTCTTTAATAGGCGACAGCATGGCGCTGCCATAACTTTCAACCGCTTCTTTTATAGCCGGGATCTTATTTTCGTTAACAAATTCGAATACGTCAAGTTCGCCGGTTTGTATAAAACGGCTCAGGTGGCCTTCAATTGTGGTTGGCGATAAACCGCGCTCGTGCGAGATCTCGGTAACGCTTTTACCCTCTTTATATAGGGTATAAGTAAACTGAAAGGTATCTGATACCTTACCCTTTTTAATTTTTGGTTTGCGCTCGCGCTTAACCGATTTCTGTTTAATGCGCGATGGCAGCCCTTTCGCAACGCTATAATTAGTTACGATAGCCAAAAACTCGCGGCCGTATTTAGCAAGCTTTGCATCACTGAAACCCGAAATCAATCGTAACTCGTCCATTTTTTGTGGTAGATAAGTGGCAATTTCTAATAATGTAGCATCTGTTAATATTATATCAGCAGGCAGGTTCTCGCCAAGGGCAATTTCCTGTCGCTTTTTGCGCAGATCGGCCAGTAATTCAGCCTCATAATTCAGCACTTCCTGTTCCTGCTCATCTGTAACCTGGCTTGCTATCAGTTCAACCTTTAGATCGCCCTTTAAAACGGCTTCGCTTTTTGGGGTAAGGCGGATAGTTGGGAAACCTTCGTCAACGCTTTGCAAAAATCCTTGCGAGATCAGTTCGCGTAGGTAGCGCTGCCAGTCGGCCTTGCTGATATCTGCGCCTGCGCCATATGTTTTAAGTGCTTTATGGTCGGCCCAGATCTTCTCACTTCTTGAACCACGAAGGAAATCGATGAGGTATGTTGTGCCGAAACGCTCCTTTAATCTTGCCACCGCAGAGAGTGCTTTTTGGGCGATAAGCGTACCATCAAATTTGGTAAACTCGCTCAGGCAAAAATCGCAGGAGCCGCAATTATCCGGGAATGCTTCGTCAAAATAATGCATCAAATACTGGCGGCGGCAGGCGTGCAGCTGGCAGTAATTTACCATGTCATCCAGCTTTTTTAGCATAATGGCACTTTGCTCTTTGTTGTTTTCTACCGTAGCAAATCCACGCAATTTAATGGCATCGCCGGGCGAGTAAAGCAATAGCGCATTAGAAGCCAAACCATCCCTGCCTGCACGGCCGGTTTCCTGGTAATAGCCTTCTATGTTTTTGGGCAGGTCCATATGCACCACGTAGCGCACATTGCTTTTGTTGATACCCATACCAAAGGCGATGGTTGCCACAATGATCTTGATCTCATCTTTCAAAAAAGCTTCCTGGTTGCGTGCCTTTACCTCGTTGGTTAGCCCGGCGTGGTAGGCTGCCGCAGCGAAGCCCTCTTCTTTTAAGTCATCCGCCAGGGCTTCTGTCGACTTCCGGGAAAGACAATAGATGATCCCCGAATCATCTTTATGCGACTCTAAAAAGCCTAAAAGTTGGTTAAAACTGTTCTTTTTGGGGATGACGCGGTACGTAATGTTCTCGCGGTTAAATGAGGATATAAAAACCGCAGGCTGATGCAGGTTTAGTTTTTCTAAAATATCTTTTTGGGTAAGCTTATCGGCGGTAGCAGTAAGGGCTATTACCGGTACTCCGGGAAATTCTTTTTTCAACCCCGCCAGCATCAGGTACTCGGGGCGGAAGTCGTGGCCCCATTGCGAGATACAGTGCGCCTCATCAATAGCTATCTGCACCACGTTTAGGGTATGCAAAAAAGCCATCATACGGTTATCGGCACCAAACAAACGTTCTGGGGCTAAATACAGCAATTTCAATTTGTTATCGCGCAGCTGTATGGCAATGTCCTTTTGCTCCTCGGCACTCTGGCTGGAGTTTAGGAACGCCGCGGGGATGCCGGTAAGGTTCAGGCTGTCTACCTGGTCTTTCATTAAGGCTATCAGTGGCGATATTACGATGGTTAAACCACCAAGCAATACGGCAGGTAACTGGTAACAAAGGGACTTGCCACCGCCTGTTGGCATTAGCGCCAGAGTGTCTTTATTATTTAAGACGTTGGCTATGATGGCTTCCTGCGAAAGCCTGAACTCTGAGTATCCGAAATATTTTTGAAGGGCTTGTATGGGCGTCATGGTGTGTATGCAAAAGTGCAGATTTGAATTAATAGCCTTATGATGAAACCTCAAAAAAATATCTTTAGATTAGCCTTTACTGACACAAGCATTTTATACATGATAAAAAAGCTACTCTTTGTTTTGATAGCCGCGCTCTGCGGTATCCCTGTTTTCGCGCAGCAGCTACAATCGCCCGAGCAATTTTTAGGATATAAACTTGGCGATAAGTTTACCCCGCACTACCGTGTGGTAGAGTATTTTAAATACGTTGCCCAAACGGCTAAGAACGTGCAATTACAGCAATTTGGCACCACAAACGAAGGCCGCCCGTTGCTGGCCATGTTCATCGCAAGTGATGATAACATTAAAAGACTGGAAGAGATCCGCCACAATAACCTGCGCATTGCGGGCGTAGAGAGCGGTGCTATTACGCCAAATTCGCCGGTAATTACCTGGCTAAGTTATAATGTACACGGCAACGAACCGGCATCGAGCGAGGCCGCGATGTGGACCTTGTTTGACTTGGCCGATCCATCGAACGCAAAATCGAAGGAATGGTTAACAAACAGCGTGGTAGTTATTGACCCATGCCTTAACCCAGATGGGCGCGACCGTTACGTGAACTTTTATAATTCGGTAGGTGGTATAACGCCTGATGCCAGCCCATTATCGCGCGAGCACATGGAGCCCTGGCCGGGCGGCCGCGTAAACCATTATTACTTTGATTTGAATCGCGACTGGGCATGGCAGGCACAAAAGGAAACGCAGGCACGTGTTGGCCTTTTTAACCAATGGCTGCCCGAAGTGCATGTAGATTTTCACGAACAGGGCTACAATAACCCATACTACTTTGCCCCGGCTGCCGAACCATACCACAAGGATATTACCCAATGGCAGCGCGATTTCCAGGTGGTGATTGGTAAAAACAACGCCAAATATTTCGACCAAAATGGCTGGATGTATTTTACCAAACAGGAGTTTGACCTGCTTTACCCATCATACGGCGATACTTACCCGCTTTATAACGGCTCGATAGGGATGACTTACGAGCAGGGGGGCATTAGCGGGGGGCTTGCGGTTGTTACCCGCAGCGGTGATACGCTTACTTTGGCGCAAAGGGTTTCGCACCATCACACAACAGGCTTAAGCACCGTAGATGTTGTATCTGCAAATGCCCAAAAGGTAGTAGATGAGTTTAAGAAATTTTATGATAACAGCCGCCAAAACCCACCGGGCCAATACAAAACCTACGTAATTAAAAACGACAATAATGAAAAGGTGAACGAACTGGCAAAAATGCTTACCCGCAATGGCATCCAGTTTGGTTACGGGCTGGCTAACAAGTCGGTAACCGGTTACAATTACTTTACAGGCGCTACCGAGCAATATAATGTAGAGCCTAATGACCTGGTGGTAAATGCTTATCAGCCAAAATCGGTATTACTGCATGTGTTGCTGGAGCCAAAAACCTTTATCCCCGATTCGGCAACGTATGATATTACCGCCTGGGCACTGCCTTATGCTTATGGGTTAAAAGCTTATGGTGTAAAAGAATCTTATAAACCGGCCAACACCAATTCGAGCGTGGTTAAACCTGCTGCATTAACAAATACCAGGGCATATGCTTATGTATCGGCGTGGCAATCTGTTGCCGATGTCAGGTTTTTATCGGCTTTACTGAAGAAGAATATTAAGGTACGTTACTCGGAGTTGCCTTTTGAGGCCAAGGGTAAAAAGTTCACCGCAGGCTCCTTATTGGTTACCCGTGCCGGGAACGAGAAAATAGATTTTGACCGCATAGTTACCCAACTTGCTGCCGATATGGGCCACGAGATTACGCCGCTATCATCCGGGTTTGTAGATAAGGGGTCGGATATTGGATCGTACGATGTAAAATTTATTAAACAGCCACACGTTGCATTAATTACCGGGGATGGCATTAACTCGGAAGCGATGGGCGAGGTTTGGCACTTTTTTGAACAGCAAATTGGTTATCCCATCAACCTGATCCGTTACCAGGATATTAACCGCATTAAACTGGCAGATTATGATGTGCTGATTATGCCCGACGGTAGGTATAACGATCTTACAGCAGACAACCTGCAAAAGTGGGTTAGTGATGGTGGCAAACTTATCGCATTAGAAAATGCGGTAGCATCGTTGGTTGATAAAAAAGGCTTCGATATTAAAAAGAAGGAAAGTAAAAAAGATGATAAGGCCGATCCGAAAGCCAAGCCAAGCGTTAAACTTTATGCCGACCGTAACCGCGATGCCATCCGCTCCAGCATCCCCGGTGCTATATTTAAGCTGAATATGGACAATACCCATCCGCTTGGCTTTGGTTTCCCTAATTATTATTACTCTTTAAAACTAAGCGATGATATTTATGATCTGCTTGGCGATGACAATTGGAATGTTGGCACTATAGAAAAGAATGGATATGTGGCCGGCTTTGCCGGTGTGCAATCCAAACAAAAAATAAACAACGGTATGCTGCTTGGCGTACAATCCATAGGCCGCGGCTCGGTAGTTTATTTGGTAGACGACCCGTTGTTCCGCAGCTTTTGGGAAAATGGCAAACTGCTGTTTAGCAATGCCGTTTTTATGGTAGGGCAGTAAGACAGTTTGCAGTTTGCTGTTAGCAGTTTGCTGATTATTATTAGCCCGACAAAACAAAAAGCGATGAACTATACGTCCATCGCTTTTTTGTTTTGGTGCGAACTGCCTACTGCAAACTTACCCTCCGCTCTTCACTCTGCCTTTTTCGTCTTCGGCACCGGTTTGGTGCTGGCGGGCTTTTATCTTGTTGTTGCCAAAGTTGTAAGTAAAGGTTATGCGGGCAATACGGGTTTCGTTTTTCTGCACCAGGTTTAGATTGGTGACCGAAAAGTTGGTACTCACCCTGCTTTTACGGGTGTCAAATATGTCGGACACTGCCAGTTTAATATTCATCTTTTTCTGGTAGAACGAGTGGCTGATGCCGGCGTCTATCGCGTATTGCGATTTTATTTTGAAGATGCTATAGCTTTGGGCTGACTGGTAATTGCCAGTCACTTCTAATTTATATCCCGGTACCATAAACGTTTGCGTTGCGCGGCCCTGGAAAGAGAACTGCCCGTTGTTTAGCGCCTGGCCCAAAAGCACCGGCGACTTAAAATTCTGGTAAAAACCATCCACATTAACATTTCCCGTCCACCATTTGGTAATGGTGTAAGGCGTATTGATATTGATGTTATAATTATCGCGTGTTGCCAGGTTTTCGTTGGTTTGGAAAGTTGCTTTCTTCACGGTATCGGTGTACAAAACATCCACACTTGCATCTGTGGTGCGGCTGTAGCCAAGGGTTACGTTAACGGTTTTATTGTAGGTGTAGATAAGTTCGAAGGTGTTGGTGTACTGTGGTTTAAGAAACGGGTTGCCTTTTTCGTAAGTGTACTGGTCCAGGTAATAAATGAAGGGGTTAAGGTTGTCATAACTCGGGCGGTCGATGCGGCGGCTATAGCTTAAGCCAACCTCATGCTTATCAGATAAAGTTTGGTTAATAAACAAAGTTGGGAAAAGGTCAAGGTAAGATCGGTGCACTATCTGGTCATTAGTGATGAGGTTACCCGTAGATATGGTGTTCTCGGCACGTAAGCCTGCTTGTATTGATGTTTTCTTAAACGTTTTGCCAAGGTTTACATATGCCGCGTTCACCTTTTCATCATAAACAAACCGGTTGGTGCGCGATGGGTCGTTCATAAATGCTCCACCTTGTTCAATCTCGGCCTGCAGGTTGTTATCCGTTTTTACCGAACTAAATTTTACACCCGTTTCAAGTTTCAAACTTTTGCTAAGCGGGTAGGTATAATCAGCCTTGGCAGTATAAATGCTGATGGTTGATGGTGTTTGGTTACGCAAATACAATGATGGCTTTTGTGTGCTGCCATCCGGCAGGAAAAAGTATGTATCGTAATTGGCGAAGGAGTTGTTCTTAAATTTAGAATAATCAAGGTCGATACTCAGTTCCTGGCCGGCTGTGTCTATTACCCATTTATCATTCAGGTTTACGGCAATGTTGCGGTAAGTTTGTTTGATGCCGGTAAGGGTGTTCTGGAATGAATCTATCCCCATTGGTACCGAACCAATGTTGGTGCGGCTGGTATTGTTATTCACTTCGTTGGTGTAATCGCCGCTTACCACAAAACCCAGGGTATTGGTAGCCGATGTATTATAATCTGCACCCACCCGGTAATTGTTATAATGTACCGGCTTTTTCATTATAGTGTTCTGGGTGAAGTAACGCGTAGTTGGCCCACTTACTACGGTACGGTTAATGTCCAAAACATTTTGGCGGGTAATATCGCCACGGCTAAGCGTACCAAATAGATTCAGGTTTCCTGATTTATGGTTTATGGTTAGGCTGGTGTTGTCCCTGAAGTTTTTCCCGTAACCTGCGCCGGCTGTTAAGCTGCCGTTGGTGCCGCTTTGCTTATTCTTTTTAAGTTTTATGTTAATAATACCCGAGTTACCCGATGCATCGTACTTTGATGATGGGTTGGTGATCACCTCTATCGATTGAATGGTGCTGCCATCGGTAGACCTTAACATGGCAGCCAACTGGGTGGACGATAAGTAGGTAAGTTTATCGTTTATCATCACGGTTACACCCTGCTTACCTTTAAGGGTGATGTTATCGTCCTTATCTATAGTAACACCCGGTGCGCGTTCCAGGATCTCTAAAGCAGAGTTGCCCGCGGCAAGTACACTATTCTCCACATTCATTACCGTGCGGTCAAATTTACGTTCGATAAGTGGTTTAGCCGAGGTGATGGTAACCCCCAGCAGATCGCGACTGGTTTGTTGCATGGTTATGGCTGGCGCGCTGGTGGCATCGCCGGTAACGTCAAAAGCGGGGCTAAAAGATGGTTTATAGCCTACATTGGTTGCTTTAACGAGGTACTTGCCTGCCATAACACGGTCGAAAACGTATTTCCCGGCATCGTTTGTAAGCGTACCTTTTACTACAGACGAGTCTTTGGCCCGTAAAAGGGTAACGGTGGCATAGTCCATTGGTTTTGCTTGCTCGTTTAAAAGCAGACCGTTTACTGTTGCCGGTTTTGTGCTTTGTGCATTAGCTATAGTACTACTTATAAGCAGTACTATTATATATAGTAGTTTGGTGATGCGAGTTTTCATGGTTGTAAAATTTAGGCAATACGAGCCCTGCGAAGGATTTTCTTTCGATTTTTTGAATGGGCAATAAAACTTGAATTATTGGGGCGGTTATATCGCCGGGCTATATGATATATTGTGTAGGTGTATGCATGGCTGTAGGTTTATGTTGTATGCGGGCAATATGCCAACATGTTGATGTCTTTGTTATAAGATGGTAAAAGGGTACTAAAGGTTACAGATAAATGTTAATT
Source organism: Mucilaginibacter sp. UYNi724 (assembly GCF_054057495.1). Taxonomy (NCBI): domain Bacteria; kingdom Pseudomonadati; phylum Bacteroidota; class Sphingobacteriia; order Sphingobacteriales; family Sphingobacteriaceae; genus Mucilaginibacter; species Mucilaginibacter sp. UYNi724. The sequence continues at coordinate 162,550 of NZ_JBSRZI010000011.1, forward strand.
TATTAGCTGTGGGAACAGTATTTCTGCAATATCCTGATATATAAAGCTATGTGCATGGCCGGGGGTTGCCGCACGCGTTTTGTTTGATGCCAATGCCGTTTTTGTAGTATGCGGCAATACATGATTTTTATGAGTAGATGAATTATAAAATGGTAATATAAGCCCGCTGAATAACAGCAGGCTTATATATTTTATGATGGGTTCCATTATTGCCCGGCGTTTGCTTTTGCAGTACTATCTGCAATAACTTTTTGTTGCGGCGTTTGCGGGATAACCAGCGTATCTACCTTACATTGCAAACCGTTATCGGTCATAATAAATTTTGCAGGCGAATGGTCGTCGCGTTTGTTGGTGCTGTTGCAGCCGTAATAGTCAATATCCCTTAAAAAGCGGTCTATCTGGTCGTCAACAACAACTTTTGAATTTAACGGGATCCTGAGGGTTAAATGTAACCTTTGGGCGCGCCATAACCGGTCGCCTTGTTTTTCTAAACGGCGGTTAAATTTAAGAACGTTACCTTCCTGCACAAACTGATAGTTGGTGCCACGTGCGTTGTAAAGGGCTTCCTGGTAATCGCTGCCACGGGCACTAAAAGATTCTACAAGAACGGGCTCAACCACGTCACTTTTCTCAATTGTGATATCTATGTTTTTATCGGGCATGTCCATGTTGTTATCGTCGTCATCATCAAGGATAACACGGTTACCAAAATCCTCTTTAACCCTCAGGCGGACGCTGTCTTCCTTCGTCAGGAATTTAATATCATTGAGCTTTAAGTAATAAGTACTATCGGCAGATGGTTTGATGTTTATGGTTTGGCTAAAGCTGGCGTACTCTTTAAAGTCTGCAGATGTTTTAGCGGTGTAATATATAACGATGCTTAAAGCGATGATCCAGGTCATTAACAATGCAGATCCCGCGGTGCGGTTGATAACATTACCACGAAACACATAATGGATAAGTGTTAAGATAATTGCAAGCAAAGGTATAATTGACATTAGCAATGCGCAAACTATAAATATGTTATTAACGTGCTGGTTGGCAATGTTAAAAGGGAAGATGCGATAAATGCCCATGTTGAAATTGCCGTATGCAAAAGCAGATACGGTAACTATAATGAGTGCTATGATACCCGCGAATGCGCTGGCGATAAGTGCAATGGCTATCAGTTTGCCAAAAACCTTACCGGCACCGCCTAAAAAATTACCAAAGTGGCCAAAAATATCACCGGCAAAATCGCGGGTTTTGTAAACAAAAGGGCGGGCTTCGTTATGAAAGTTGTGCAGGCTGCCTTTAATCGTATTCAGCTCTTCTTCGAAGTTGTTTTTAAAACCCTGCAGATCCTGCTTTTGGCCTTTCATAGCCATGCGGTCGGCACGGGTAATGGCCTTAGGAATTACTATCCATAGTATAACGTAAATTATAAAGCCGGTGCCAAAAAATGCTACCGAAATGGCAAACAACAAACGTATCCAAACCGGGTTGAAATCAAAGTAGTTAGCTATGCCCGAGCATACGCCGGCAACCAAGTGGTCGTCCGGGTCGCGGAACAGGCGGCGGGGCTCGTTGCCGTAGGTAAAAGCTTGCTGCGCATGCGGTTTTGCGCCGTCTTCCTCTATTTCAAAATCCTCTACCGAGCCCATTTGCTCAACAACGGTTTTTACATCCTGTATAACAATAACCTGTTTGCCCTCTTTAAGCAGGGTCTCGTTAAACATTTCGGCAATGCGGTTCTCAATATCGGTTGTAATTTCCAGGCTATCTGCCGAGTTCAGGAAGTGGCGCTGCACATCGGTCATGTAGCTTTTAAGTATCTCGTAGGCGTCCTCCTCTATATGGAAAACAATGCCGTTTATATTTATGATTATAGTCTTATTCATGATGGGGTGGTAATTTGTTGTTTATTAATTGTTTCTGTTGCCAATTGCGGTTTCTACGGCAAAGGCCAGTTCCTTCCAGGTACCGTCGAGCTGCTCGAGCACCTTACGGCCTTCATCACTAAGCACATAGTACTTTCGTGGCGGCCCGGATGTCGATTCCACCCAGTTGTAAGAAAGTAGGCCATTGTTCTTTAATCGGGTTAATAAAGGGTATAGCGTACCCTCAACCACAAGCAAGCGGGCTTTCTTAAGCTCAGCAATTATGTCTGATGCGTAGATCTCGCCCTTTGCTATAACGGAAAGAATGCAGTACTCCAGTATGCCTTTCCTCATTTGGGTTTGTGTATTTTCAACAATCATAATGCAAAGATATATGTTTTGGAATGTATTATGCAATACATAGTACTGTATTTTTTATCTTTTTTAATTTTTTTAAAATATTTTTATGAAAAAGCACCTTTTTTTACTTTTTTATTTGATTTATTGATAGTGGAACAGTACTTTTATGATTAATTAACTATTAACTGATCTTATTATTAACAAACATGAAAAAACTTCTACTAGTAAGTTTGTGTTTCCTGATGTTATGTGTAACGCAGGTGTATGCACAAAATCGTACAATTACTGGTACAGTTACTTCAAAGGATGACGGTTTACCGTTACCGGGAGTAAGTGTTCAAGTAAACGGAACCTCAATTGGTACCCAAACCAATGCATCTGGTAAATTTAGTCTTAGTGTTCCTGCTTCGGCAAAATCATTAAGCTTCTCATTTATCGGTTTTCAAAAACAAACCGCTAATATTGGTTCAAGCGACGCGCTAAGCGTTTCTTTAGGCTCAAGCGCTAACCAGTTGGGCGAAGTGGTAATTGCAGCTGCAGGTTTGCAGGTACAAAAAAGCACACAGGGTTACGCCACAACCCAATTAAAAAGCCAGGCTATTACACAAGGTAAAACACCAAGTGTTGCAGCAGCATTATCTGGTAAAGTTGCAGGTTTGCAAGTTAACGTTGTAAGTTCTGGTGTAAACCCACAAGTACGTATTGTGCTACGTGGTAACCGTTCATTACTTGGTAACAACCAGGCCTTGATCGTTTTGGATAATATCATTGTTCCAAACGCGGTTTTAACCAATCTTAACCCGGAAGATATCGAAGACATCCAGGTGTTAAACGGCTCTTCTGGTGCGGCCCTTTATGGTTCTGATGCATCAAACGGTGCGATTTTGATCACAACCAAAAAAGGTAAAAAAGGACAGACTTCAATTCGTTTTTCAAACACTACAAGTTTAGAGCAGGTAAGCTTTTTTCCTAAAGTGCAAAACAAATTTGGTTCTGGTTCAACTTCAGGTATCCAGGAGTACATTCCTTTTGAAAACCAACAGTATGGCCCGGCCTTTGATGGTTCTTTAAAACCAATTGGCAGGGTGCTTGAGAATGGTGATCAACAGATCGTTCCTTACTCTGCAACCAATTCAAAGAATGATTTTTGGGAAACAGGTGTTATGAACCAGTCAGATTTCACCTTACAATCAGGCGATGAAAAATCTACTGTTTACTTATCAGGTCAGTATGTAACTCAAAATGGTACAACTCCGGGTGATAAATACAACAGGGTTTCGGTACGTTTAAATGGTACACGCGATCTTGGTAACAAAGTAAGCATGGATTATACTGCTAATTACGTGCAAAACCGTTACGATATCACTTCTGCTACCGGCACTATCTATGATAATTTGTTGAACCAACCGGATAACATACGAATCACTGATTACAAAGATTGGAGAAACAATGAGTATGCTAACCCTAATGGTTTCTACAATGATTATTATGATAACCCTTACTATGCTAAAGACAACAACCGTCAAAAGACTCGTAATGATTATTTGATCGGTAAGGTGGAGTTGAAATGGAAACCTATTTCTGAATTAACGTTTACAGGCCGTGTGGGTATCTCTACATACAACACTTCAGAGAAGATTTACTCTAACAAATTTGTATTTACTCCATACACTGTAGCAGGCGATAAATTTAACGGCAACAACAATATCCCAGGTAGCGTTAGCGATAATAGTTCTTACACAACTCAATTATTGTCTGAGTTGCAAGGTACTTACGCTAAAACATTTGGCGATATCAAAGCATCATTCACTGCAGGTGGCCAAATGCGTGGGAACAATGATAATGCACAGAATGTTAATGCAAGTGGTTTGATCCAACGCGATCTGTTTAACGTTTCTCAACGTTACACTCCGAACGTTAATGGTAGTCAAAGTTCTGCTGTTAGGCACCAACTGGGTATATACGCGGATTTAAGGTTAACTTATAAAGACTACTTAACCTTAGAAGGTACAGGCCGTAACGATTGGACTTCAGTATTAGCTGTTCAGAACCGTTCATTCTTTTATCCTTCGTTAAGTGCTTCATTCATTCCAACCACCGCGTTCGAAGAATTAAAAAATAGCCATATTTTAAGCAGCTTAAAAATCCGTGCATCTATCTCTAAAGTAGGTCAGGCAAACATCGGCGCTTACTCTAACATACCTACTTACGGGCAGGCAGCTGGTTATCCATTTAGTACTGGCCCTGGTTACAGGATCAGCGGTCAATTGGTATCTCCAAGCTTACGCCCGGAGATCACTACAGGTTTTGAGGGTGGTTTTGATGCGCTATTTCTTGATGAGCGTATCTCTTCAAGCGTAACTTATTACAAAACAAACACTAAAGATCAAACTGTGCCAACTGGCGTTTCTAACGCAACGGGTTATACCTCGTTCCTTACTAACACAGGGAATGTGAAAAACGAAGGTATCGAGGCAGTGTTAAGTGTTATCCCTTTAAAAACCGCTGATTGGCAATTAACTTTGGGTGCTAACTACACTTTTAGCGATAATAAAGTAACTGAAATAAGCGGTGACTTGAAACAATTAGCACTAAGCAGCGGCGGTAACGCACAGGTTTACGCAATTACAGGCATGACATATCCGATGTTACAGGGTATCGATTATCAACGTGATCCTCAAGGCCGTGTTGTGATTGACAGGACTACTGGTTACCCAATTGCTAACTCAGCACAAACTATTTTGGGTAACACTAACCCTAAACACCGTTTAGGCTTAAACGTTGAGGTGAAATACAAATCATTAAGGTTATTCGCCCTTGCGGAATACCGTGGTGGTTTCGTTATTTACAATGACGGTGCAGGTGGTTTTGACTTCTCTGGTTCAGGTATCAGAACAGCTTACTACAACCGTGAGCGTTTTGTATTCCCTAATTCATCATACTTTGACGCTGCAAGCAACTCATACGTTCCAAACACCAATATTACTGTATCTGACGGTGGTGCTGGTTTCTTCCCTGATGGTAATTTTAACAGAAATGTTGCTACTAACTACATCTATAGTGGTGCATCTTGGAAACTGCGTGAGGTATCGCTGTCTTATGATTTGCCTAAAACTTTGTTAGCGGGTCAAAAAGCTATCAAAGGTGTAAGCATCAGTGCACAAGGTCGTAACTTGTTCTTGTGGGTACCTAAATCAAACATCTATACCGACCCTGAGCTTAACTTCAGCGATGGTAACGCTATAGGTATTACTTCGTTAAGCCAAACGCCTCCAACACGTTACTATGGAGCTACCTTAACAGTTACATTATAATTTTAACACAAACAGAAATGAAAAGGATAAAAATATTTAGTATGATACTTTTGGGGGGGTGCTTAATTGCTGCTACCTCATGTAAAAAGTATCTGGATGTGAATAACAATCCAAACTCTCCTATTGATGTGACGCCAGATCTAATTTTACCTGCAGCGTTAGCCCAAACGGCAGCTACCAACGTAACTTTTAACAGTTACGGTGCGTGGGCTGGTGGTTACCAGGCAAATGCTGGTGGTTACGGTGGTTTTGGTTCGGTTTTAACTTACAATTACTCAACTCAGGATAACATCGGCTTGTGGTCTCAAAGTTTTAACAACCTTAACGATTACCAAACCATCATTAACAAAACAGATGCAACCGGCGTTTACAAAAACTACAACGCGATTGCTAAAATAATGAAAGCGTTTTGTTACTTACGCTTAATTGATGTGTACAATGATGTGCCTTACAGCGAAGCATTAAAAGGATTAGGTAACCTTGCTCCAAAATATGACAAAGCCGAAGACGTTTACAAAGGTTTATTTGGAGAGATCAACGAGGCAATTGCTTCATTAGCGCTTGCTAACGATCCTCAAAAAACAATTAAAACGTCTACAAGCCCTAACAGCAGCAGGATCGATATCGTGTTCGGCGCTGGTGAAACAGCTGGTGGTGCAGCAAATAATGTTAATTTTGAAGCTGCAGATGGTTTCCCTTCTGCCATGTGGACTGAATTTGCAAACACGTTGAAACTTAAAATGCTTGTACGTACCCGTGAAGTACCAAGTTTTGCTACTACTTTTAATGCTGAGAAAGCGAAACTGGTTGGAGCAACATTTATTAAATACGATGTTAAAGTACAGCCGGATTACGCCGGCCAAGATGGTAAACAAAACCCTGCATGGAATGCTTATGCTTACAATGCAACCGGCGGTGCAAGCCAGTTAACAACTATACCAACTTTTTATGCGGTTGGTTTTTATAATGGAACTAAACTTTTGAACCGCGTAACTGGTCAGGGTATTACTTACTCAAGCCTTACAACAGCTAACCAATTGGGTATAGTCGATTCATTTGTTCCAGGATCTCCAAACGGTACAGTTTGGTATGTAGGGTCTAAAGCCGGTACATCAGGAGATGCTTTGGGTATTTTAAAAGGCCCAAAAGCTGCAATGCCATTAATGCTTTCTTCTGAAAGTTATTTTTTACAGGCTGAAGCAAATCTTTTCTCGATAGCAGGTACACCAGCAGCTGCAGAAAATAATTTTTACACCGGTATCGATCAATCTTTTAAATACTTATACACTGCTCAGGATGAGTCAATCAGCCCCGATCACTTTGGTATCATTAAATACGGTTTAGATGATTCAGATGTAGGTTTCTACAGAACAGACGGCGACGTTAACTCTACCAGCTATTTAGCTAACTTTAACTTAGCTACAACTACTGCTCAAAAACTGGAAGCTATTATCACGCAAAAATGGATCTCTGAAAACTACATCCATAGCAACGAAGGTTGGTCTGATTACAGAAGAACAGGCTATCCTAAAGTTGTAGCTGGCGACAAGTACACTACATTTGCTTCGGTACAATCACAGTCAACACATCCAGATAAATTACCTGTTAGGGTGCTGTATCCTTCTTCAGAATATGCGCTAAATCCGACAAATGTACCTCAAGGTATAAGCCCATATACATCTCGTGTGTTTTACGATTTGAATTAAGAATCATTTAAATAAGATAAAATGAAAAAGTATTATAACGTTATATTATTCACCCTTGCTGTTACAGGATTAACATCTTGTTTAAAGGATGATAAAACAAACTTAACCCCCAATAATTCCCCAGCTGTTGTAGAGTTTTCATCGTCATTGGTGGAATTACCTGCTTCACCGGTAGGTAGTACATATGCTTTGTTCGAAAGAGCATACGACGCGGCGGCGGAAACAGATGTACCATTTGACATTAATTACACAGGTGGTGAAGCAGCTCCAAAAGACCTGAAAATCACCTTTGGTGTTAAGCCCGAAGCGGTAGCGCAATATGTAGCTGAACGTCTTGAGAGAGACAGAAAAACAGTTGTACTTGGTGTAATGCCGGCAAATTTATACACCTTGCCAACAGGTGTTGTAATACCTAAAGGACAGCGTAAAGTAACGGTACACATTAAGGTTAAAACAAACCAAGTTGTTGATTTTACCAAAATCACTATCCCAATCAGCATTACTGATGCAGATGGTGCCACTATTAGCGGTAACTATGGTACTATATTAGCTAAGGTTAACGTTAAAAATCAGTATGATGCTAATTATCATTCATCGGGTAGGTTTACCCACCCGGTTGCAGCTTCATCAAGGGATCTTGACGCTGACAAACGTTTACTTACAGTAGATGCTAATACAGTATCAACAAGTATAGCTGACGTTGGTAGCTCTATGAATCTTACTGTTAACGCTGATAACAGTGTAACTGTAGTTGGTTCATTAAGTGCTACACAGCCACTTAGTACAGTTCCTGGTAAGACAAATACATACGATCCTGCTACCAAAACTTTCCACTTGAATATTAGATATAGTGGCGGTGGCGGTTTCCGCATAATTCAGGAAGACCTGAAACGCATAGATTAATACAATCTATTGTATATAAAAAGCCGCCCTGAATTTTGGGGCGGCTTTTTTGTTTAAGGCAATTGTTTTGTACGGTTTAGAGCTATCACCACGGCGTTGGGAAACATATAAGTTACAGACGGGAGGAATTTGGCACGCCGGTTATAACAACACATCAATTCTGTACGATAGTTGGACTTATTAAATAATTATAAAAAGCGTTCGTAAATCAACAGACTGCTTTATTTCTTATCTACACTATATTTGCCCGGCCCGATAAAGAACAAACCTGCAAACATTATGGCATCTTCTATGGCGTGTGCCGCGCCCTGCATGCCATCGCCCTTACCAAAGTGCGTTGCCGCGGCAACAATAAGGTTTATAACCAATAGTAAACACACCGGCCTGAACGTAAGCCCTACAACAATCAAAAACCCACCCAGGGTTTCTACCAAAGCCGCAGCAAAACCCCAAAATACCGGTGCGAAGTGGATGCCGACATATTTTGTTGATACACCTAACCCTGCCCAGGCATTGATACCGCCAGTTAATTTGGGATAACCGTGGAAGATGAACATTGCGCCAAGCCCTACCCGGATGATGAGCAGTCCTAGATCTTTATACTGGCTTAATTTACTTAAGTACGCCATAATTGAGTGTGTTAATTTATGAATAACTTATTTCTACGCCTTCTGTTTTTACCGATAGGTTTATAGCCTTGCCCAACACCAAACTGCAATTATTTGATATATGCCCTGCCGGGAAATTAAAGCATACGGGGTAATCGTATTCGGCAACAACATCATTCACTATCTCGGGCAATGATTGGCCGAACGGAATGTCGTTATCTTTTAGATCGGTAAAGCCACCCACAATAAGCCCGGCAAGGTTTTTAAGTTTACCGGCACGTTTAAGGGCCCGCAGCAGCCGGTCTATTGCGTACAGGTATTCGCCCACGTCTTCAATAAACAACACCTTACCGCTGTAATCCATATCACTTACCGAATTAATTACGGCCAGCAGCAGCGAAAGGTTGCCGCCAATTAAGATACCGCCGGCGGTGCCCATGCGGTTTAACGGCTCGGGGGGTAAGTAGTAGTTCAGTTGCTCGCCAAATAGCGCTTTTCTGAGGGTTTTTAAAGAGTATGCGGATGCATCGGGAATATTCAAAGGCATTTGCCCGTGTATGCAGGGCAAACTATAATTACTTATTACGTGCGAGTGCAGCAGGGTAATATCGCTGAAACCCACCAGCCATTTTGGGTTAGTTGCAAGCTTACCAAAATCTACCAGGTCTACCATGCGTATAGTACCATACCCCCCACGGGCACATATAATGGCTTTAATGCTGTCATCATCAATAAAGCGTTGCAAATCGGCAGCGCGTGTAGCATCATCACCGGCAAATTGATGGAAACTTGCGGTAACGGTATCGCCTAATATCACTTCCAATCCCCATGACTCAAGCAAATTAACCGCATCCGTCATAGGGACGGGCAGTTTTTTGGCGGGGCAGGTAATAGCTACCTTATCGCCTTTTTTTAGGTATGGTGGGGTAAGAGGGTATGTTCCGTTGGCCGGCATAATTCTGAATAATTAAATTTGTGCTTTTGAGTGATCAACTTCCGTCTTCCGGTCATACGGACTTTCCGTCTTACCGACTAAAAAGTTATCTTTGCAAATTAATAAACATCCCTGTTTAATGTCGCAACTTAATAAATATAAAAGATACACCATTACATCGGCTTTGCCTTACGCAAACGGGCCGCTGCACATTGGCCACTTGGCGGGCGCATACCTGCCGGCAGATATTTTTGTACGTTACCTGCGGCTAATGAAAAAGGATGTTGTGTACATCTGCGGGTCCGATGAGCATGGTGCTGCCATCACCATAAAGGCTAAAAAAGAGGGCACCACGCCGCAGGCTATTATTGATAAATACCACAACCAAATAAAAGATAGTTTTGAGGAGTTTGGGATAGCGTTTGATATTTATCACCGCACCTCATCACCCATCCATCACGATCTTTCGCAAGAGTTTTTCCTGAACCTTTACGAGAAAGGTGAGTTCATCGAGAAATTCTCCGAACAATATTACGATGAAGATTTCGACCAGTTTTTGGCCGATAGATACATTACGGGAACCTGCCCTGTTTGCAGCTACGATAAAGCCTACGGTGATCAGTGCGAGAACTGCGGCACGTCGTTAAATCCAACGGATCTTATCGACCCAATATCGACCCTGAGTAACAAAAAACCGATCCTGAAGCCTACCAAGCATTGGTATTTACCATTGGATAAATACCAGCCCTGGTTAGAGAAATGGATAGATGAGAAAGAAGGTGAGTGGAAAGTTAACGTATTTGGACAATGCCGATCGTGGTTAAAATCGGGCTTGCAGCCAAGGTCTATGACCCGCGACCTGGATTGGGGGATAGACGTTCCGTTAGAAGAAGCCAAAGGCAAAAAACTTTATGTGTGGATGGATGCGCCGATAGGCTATGTATCTGCCACCAAACAGTGGGCTATTGATAACGGTAAGGACTGGCAGCTGTATTGGAAAAGGCAAGCCAATACCGAAGATGATGCCTGCCTTATGCATTTTATTGGTAAGGATAACATCGTGTTCCATTGTATCATCTTCCCGGCGATATTGAAAGCGCATGGCGATTATATATTACCACAAAACGTACCGGCCAACGAGTTTTTGAACCTGGAGGGCGATAAGCTTTCCACATCCCGTAACCACGCGGTTTGGCTGCACGAGTACCTGGAAGAGTTCCCTGGCAAGCAGGACGAACTGCGTTATGTACTAACATCGATATTACCAGAAACCAGTGATAGCGAATTTACATGGAAAGATTACCAGGCACGCGTAAATAACGAATTGGTTGCCATTTTGGGTAACTACGTTAACCGCGTAATGATATTGATGCACAAGTACTACGATGGTAAGGTAGAGAGCAACGATGGCAACATAAAGCTTACCGATGCCAAAGTAAATGCCGAACTTGGCGGTTACTACGACGATTTGGGAAAAAACCTGGAAAGTTACCGTTTCCGTGCAGCCATGCAGAACGTGATGGATATGGCACGCCTTGGCAACCGTTACCTTACCGAGCAAGAGCCATGGAAGACAATTAAAACTGACCCAGAGGCCGCTAAAGCAGCCTTACATAACAGTTTAATATTAATAGGCCATATTGCAACTTCCCTGCAGCCATTTTTACCGGCAACTGCAACCAAGATATTTGGTATGCTAAATTTAGATGCTGTTACTTTTGACCGGGAACTTGAATTTGCCAACGGCCATCAACTTAACCCGGCTGCTTTGTTATTTGAGAAGGTAGAGGACGAGGCAATAGAAAAACAAGTGCAAAAACTGGCTGATAAAAAAGCGGCGTCTAATGTTGTGGTAACACCCGTTACAGCACCTGCAAAAACCAATATCACTTTCGATGAGTTTGTAAATATGGATATCCGTACCGGGACTATCCTAACTGCCGAAAAGGTTGCCAAAACTAAAAAGCTTTTAAAACTGACGATAGATACCGGCATCGACCAACGCACCGTAGTATCGGGTATTGCAGAGCATTACGAGCCTGAGGCCATTATTGGCAAGCAAGTAAGCATCCTTGTAAACCTGGAACCGAGGGAGATAAAAGGCATCATGTCGCAGGGGATGATATTGATGGCAGAGAATGCCGAAGGCAAGCTAAGTTTTGTTGCCCCGGCGGATGAAATGCCGAATGGATCTGTAATACGATAAGCCACTAGGCAGATGTACAAATTGGTTTGACTAACTCATTCAAAATTTGCACCTTTGCAATTCTTTAAATACCGGTCCTGTAGTTCAACGGATAGAATAGAAGTTTCCTAAACTTTAGATATGAGTTCGATTCTCGTCAGGACCACTAACTTTCACCGAAATCCGCGAAATTTCCCGTAAAATTCGCGGATTTCTTTTTTTCACATACAAGATTCCATACAAAATCTGTTTTATGGTTAATCACGTCATGACGATTATGTAAATTGTAAAAAAATCAAACTTAAAATGGGTAGATTAGATATAAGTAATTGGGTTATACATTTTATACATAGAAGAAACCCTAATAATGATCCAGCTGAATTTAGCATTGATCCTGAAACTGGAGATTCTATGGATTTTCCTGATGGGTTTACATATGATGGTAATCCGATATTTTTAACTAACAAATATGAAGAAGAGGAATATGGATTAGCTTCGGATGACTATGCTTTTTATGTATTAAAAAAAATATTACATGATGGATATATAAAAGCAGGATGGTCTTATAGAAATTTTAACCCTACGATTTATGGCCCGAAGGCTGCGGTCTGCTTTACTGAAATGCCCTTATACGGCCTTATCGAATATGCGAAAAGCCGGAATGCAGAAAACTTTATTGAAGATTACGGAATTGCTTTCATTAAAGATGAATTGTTTCAAGCAGGGGCAAGACCTGTAATATATGGCTTGAGTACCCGGCATAAAGAGGCTGAACAGGAAGACCCTTTTTTTGGCATAGGATTACGGAACCTATCATTGGAAACCGGAATTGGACTGAAAGAACAATATCGATATGTGTATACTAACCTAGGAGCTAATAAAAGTACGAATTGGACACACGAACGTGAATGGCGATGGGCAGATCTAAATGAATCCTTTGATTTTCCAGGAATCCCTCTATTTGCTGCTAATAATAAAATTGCTTTCAGTAAAATAATTATCATAGTAAGGTCTACTGAAGAAGCAGAAGATGTAATCGACTATTTAAAAAATCTTTTTCATTCAAAGTCAACAAATTATGGACGAGAATATAATCTTCAAATCATCGCAAATAGTTATGTTTTGGCATTGGAGGAATTGAGCTCAATAGTAAAGGACGTTCACTTGATTAAATTGGATGATCTGCCATTACATAAGCTGCCCAAAATTGAGGAAGTAAAGGTATCTGAAGCAACGCTTGAAAAAGTAAAAATAGCTTGGTCGAAGGCTAGCGTGATTAGCTTACAAGCATCAACTGAATTTTATGAAGAGCATGTAAAAGGCAATGAAAAAGGGTCATCTGGATTTTCCCACATCATTACTTTCGACTCAAACTCTGAGATTACACAAGCTTTTATTAATCTGGAAATAGCGGAATCATACGCAGATGGCTATTACCATTTGAGGGGGCTTGATTCATATCATTCTCAAATAATTGATGTTCCTGAAGCTGGCATGAAGGCTGCTGCAAAATTTTTGTCTGAAGAGCTTGGCCAAAGCTTTTCCTATCATTCAAGGTTAGATTAACTCACCTTTCTAAAGGCGACAGTCATAGCCGTAGCTTTTTGATCATCATCAATTTTGTTATATCTTGCAAAAGAAGATACAGATTTATGGTTAGATATTGCCCTAATTAATTCTGAATCTATTCCCATTTTAAACATATACGACACAAACGTTTTTCTGCCCATGTGTGAAGATAGCAGCTCATGTAAAGGGTATATATTTTCAATCCTCTGACTACCTCTATATCTAACCTTACTTATTAATCTGTTCAATCCAGCTAATTTGCCTATATCCTTGAGGTAGTCGTTCATTTTTTGATTACTGATAACTGGTAGCGCCCTTGCGCCTATCAAGCTTTTATAACGATCTAAAATTACGATTGATTCAGGGATTAGAGGGATATTAACGCGGCTTTTAGTTTTGATTGTTGTAATGTTTATGAAACCATCGACTATATCAGTCTTTTTTAAGTTTTTAACATCAGAATATCTGAGGGACGTAAAGCAGCAAAAGCAAAATACATCTCTTACCTGCCGCAAATAATCCTGTTCTATTTCCAAATTATATAAATGAAATAATTCGTCGGCGGTAAGTATGATAATTTCCGCTTCTTGGTTTCTTACTTGAAATGCCTTATATGCAAGATTTTTATTATAACCTAACTTAGTTGACCAGTCTAAAAACCATTTCAATATCTTAATATTTTTAGATATGGTGCTATTGATATGCTTTTTTTGAACTTTAAAGTATTCGACATATTTATTAAAGAAGGCATTATCAATAACATCAAAATCAATGCTCATTCTTGTTTTTTGGCCAAATTCAAAAAGGTGCTTTCTATTTGTACTTAACTTCTTTACCGTAGCATTAGTAGCTTTTAGTTTATATCCTTCAATAAACTCATCATATAAAGCAAATAATGATTTTTTATTGGCCGTTTTGTCTGCGTTTAAAATGTTCCGTATGTAACTCGGCGTTGGTTGCCTGTTTGAAATAATTGCTTCCCTATATACTTTTTGAATTTCGTCACACTTTGCTTGTATAAGTAAATTCATTTCCATACTACCGGTTACGCTTGGTTTAACCCGGTTATTTTTTTCATCCCATTTATTAGTATCACAATGCTCGCCAGTAGATAGCCAAAGGCGTTTACCATCAAAAGTAAAATCAATTAATACAGGCACATTCTTGACTATTAATTCGCCGTTTTTATCTTTTCTTTTTTCCAGTTTTGGAGTTGCATTAGCCATTATATGTTTCTATTTAATTTGTTGTTATTGTTTAATAATTATATATAATATATTAATAATCAATTAGTTATAAAGATACGTATTTAAAATTATCAGGCAATATTATTTAGGGTGATGTGTCTTATTACACTCATTATTCGTACAAAATTTTGACTTTTTGTGGTTTATGATGAAGTTTAATCGAAAATTTGAAACCTTTCTTCAAAGCCTCGAAAATTTAAAGATTTCATTACGACTGAAAACTAATGCAATGTAATGAGCCACCAAATTTGGATAGCTGGTCGCAATTAATACTTAGCACATTAAAGCCCTGGCTTTCTAACCATTTTTTATTTATCCAATTATATTCGATCGGGCTATTTTTAGGTAACGAATATTCGGGCATGATAATGCAATCGTTAAACCTGATATAGTTTACATATTGGATATACCGCTGATATTGACCACCCAATTCCGGCGGAATGTGACCAGTGATTCCGCGTCAAATTGACCACCCCATTCCGGGGCAAACTGACC